>CAWUJQ010000372.1:0-4773 GCA_963922445.1 uncultured bacterium | reverse complement strand
AGTAGCGCAGCGCGAGGCGCGGGTCGGGCATGTCGCACAGGCGGGCCAGCACATCGCGCAGCAGCCCAAACAGATGGCCGCTGTTGTCGTCGTCGCTATCTTCGGTAAAGCGGTCGAGCAGTTCGGCGGCATACCCTGCATAAGCGCTCAACGTCAGGTCGTCGCGCACTGCCAGGAATGGTTCGACTAGTTCAACACTGGTCAACACCCCCGGCTCCTTCCGCAAGTTGAGGATCACATCGGCCAGTGAAAACAGCTCCAGGTGACCCGTTTTGCGGCTAACCGCCTTGCGCGCCCCATAAGCAATCACATCGCGCTTGCCATAGGTGGGCGTCATCAACGTAACCAGGCGGTCGGCTTCGCCAAAGTCCTGCCGCCGCAAAATAATCCCCAGGGTGTGTAGCGTGCGCTGCTGCTTAGCCAAGTTTCATCCAGTCGTGAAGGGTACATTGATGCCCATATAATTGAGCCATTTCATTGTAACAGAAAGGCATCTGCACCAGCGTCAGAAATCGCTTTAGGGCAGCGAGTCGAACCCGTGTGGCAAAAGCTTGTCTAGCGTCGTGTCCAGGTGAATCTCGTTCTGCGCATCCACGGTGACCACGCGCATCGTCGGCGCAAACTCGTACAGCATTTGGCGGCAGATGCCACACGGACTGCCGCCATCACGCGTGGCCACCACAATCAGGTCGAACTCGCGCACACCCTCACTAATCGCCTTAACCAGTGCCGCCCGCTCTGCGCAAATAGTCGCCGGGAACGAGGCGTTTTCCACGTTGCAGCCGGTGAATATTGTGCCGTCCGTGCTGACGAGCGCAGCCCCCACCGCGTAGTTGGAGTAGGGGACGTAGGCGTTTTCAGTGACTTGCTGCGCCTTTTCGATGGCATTTTGAAGTTTTGGGTCTGGGTTATTCATTAGTCGCCTTGTTAGTGTAATGTGCCGTCAGTTTACAACTACTGTTTACCGTTGGGAAATCAATAACTTGTTAATTATTGGGCGGTTATCACCCAGTTGGGGTATGCTAGAGAACGATAATCAGCACAAAGGCAGGGTTGTGATGGCACAGTTCAAAAATCGCGTACTCATTTTTGTCGTCAGCTATAATGCAGAAGCGTTTATCGCCAGCGTGCTTGACCGCATCCCCGATGCGGTTTGGCACAACGATACGTATGACATCGAAGTACTGGTTATTGATGACCAGTCCAGTGATGAAACGTTTTACCGTGCCGCCGAGTGGCGCGACGCCTACCCCAACCGCAAGCTAACCGTGCTGTATAACCCGGTGAACCAGGGGTATGGCGGCAACCAGAAGCTGGGCTATCACTATGCTATTGAGAACAACTTCGATGCCGTTGTTTTATTACACGGCGATGGCCAATATGCCCCAGAACACCTCAATGCCATGATCCAACCCATTGTGCGCGATGAAGCCGACGTGGTACTTGGCTCACGGATGCTCAACCGCTTTGATGCGCTAAAGGGCAACATGCCGCTGTACAAGTGGGTGGGCAATCAAATCCTGACGTTTGTGCAAAATACGCTGCTGGGCAGCAACCTCGCGGAGTTCCACACGGGCTACCGCGCCTACCGCGTGGCTGCGCTGGAAGCCGTGCCATTTGCCTTCAACTCCGATTACTTCGACTTTGATACCGACATCATTATTCAAATGATGGACACGGGCCAACGCATTACGGAAATCCCCATCCCGACGTTTTACGGCGACGAGATTTCTTATGTGAACGGTTGGCGCTATGGCGCACTCATCGTCATGACCACGCTGCAATCCCGGCTGACACCGCGCGGCCTGCTCTATGACCCCAAGTTCGACTACGACCAGTCCAATGAGTACTACACGCTCAAGTTGGGCTATGCTAGCAGTCACCAGTTCGCGCTAGATCGCGTCACGGATGGCATGCGCGTGCTGGACATCGGCAGCGGCCCCGGTTACATGGCGAAAGCGCTGCACGACAAAGGCGCGCAGGTCACGTCAATTGACCGCTTCATCCACCCGACGACGGAACGCTACTCCGTGAAGACAGTCGAAACCGAAGTCGAAGCCTACGACATCGGGGATGATGAGGAAAACGTTGATCTGGTGCTGATGCTGGACATCATTGAGCACTTGCGCGACCCGGAACAGTTCATGCTCAAGCTGCGCGGCGCTTACGCTGCGGACAACCCCCCGACGGTGATTATCACAACGGGCAATGTGGCGTTTTTTGTAGTGAGAGTTGGCCTGCTGCTGGGACAGTTCAACTACGGCAAGAAGGGTATCCTCGACCGGGATCACCGCCGCCTGTTTACGTTCAGCAGTATGAAGCGCCTGCTGCGTGCGACAGGCTACGATGTAATTGAGGTACACGGCATCCCCGCGCCGTACCCGCTGGCCATTGGCGATAACGCGGTGTCGCGGCTGCTGTTGGGGGTCAACCAGTTTTTGAACCTGTTTGCGCGCGGCCTGTTCGCCTATCAGATGGCGGTTGTGGTGCGTCCGCGCCCGATGCTGCATCACCTGCTGGACCATGCCCGCACCACCAGCCGCGAGATGCTGGAAGCACGATAAGGGGGGATTCGTCTTGCTGTGAATTTAGTTTTCCTGTTCAAAAATGGTTATCACACCGTCCCGTTGAGCAATTGCAAGATGATTCCCCAGGGGACTCCAACTCACTGAAGTAATTGCCTTAGAAAAATCTTGCTCGTTATCCACAAGGACAGATATAGCTTCACCTTGAGACACGTCCCACAGTCGAACGGTGCCATCTACCTCTCCAGTGACAAGAACATCATCGTTCAGTGGATTCCACGCGAGCGACGTAATTGCCATATCCAAACTGGAAGGAAAACGTGATCTTGCAGCCTCTGATGAACCAATTTGGGTGTGGATGAATATAGTATGCCTCGCTTCAAGAAACTCTGAATTTTCCCGTTCTTCGATTACAAAAGCGCTATGGGCAAGTGTCTTGTCGGATGGATGGTATGCAATGTCTAATATATTTTCGTACTCACCAGGCTGGATTACCAATTCCTGAGTATCAAAATCCCACAAAGCAAGTTGGTTTGGGGTTGCAATTACAAGCTGAGAGTCATCAGGTGAGAAAGCCAACGATGAAACCCTTGAAGTGGATTCATATGGAATCTCCGTCAGATCACCCTTATCACGGTTCCATAGAAACACGCTGGAAAGTTGTGCGTCTCTCACCAACATCGTAGTCATGAAAGCCAACCACTTTCCGTCGTTACTCCATTTGACAACACCATCAACAGCTTCCTTTTCTGGCCAGTTGAGTATCTCTAAATTCTCACCTGTACTTATATTCCATACGTTAAACATGTTACCGGAAGTTGCAAGCAAATTATCACTTGGATGCCATGAAATAGCACGCACTATAGGTATGTCTTCCTCATTTAATGAAGTGCATTCACCGTACAAATTGCAGGTAAATACATCATCGCCATTTGAGACTGCTAGCATGTTGCCATCAGGATTCCACGACATAGCGGTAACCGTTGAGTCAATGCTAAATGTACTCATTTGACTCAACCCCAAATGTTGACCCACTGCATGGCCGTTCATCACATTCAATACAAATGCCGCCGAAGCGATCAAGCACAGCTTTAAGTGCCGCATAGTTTTATTGCTTTCAAATGACATGTGGTAGAGTGGCTTTCGTATGCTGACCTCATGATACAAGAAATCGTCGCGTGTACCGCTCAATCATACGGCAGTGCAAATGGAATTAAAATGAGGAACTAACAAGTATGGCAGCCCACAATATCGTCGTAAGGATTCAAAATGCTGGAAGCGCGATAGCAATGCGCGAACATCTGTTTGTGTTGCGTGACCCAATCCGCTATCCTGTGAGCATCGCTACTTAGACCCACAGGGCTATTGTTTTGAAAACCTTCACCACCACCACGACCATCAACGCCAGTCCAGAAACCGTCTGGGCCATTCTGACGGACGCCAGCGCCTACACCGACTGGGACCCCGGTATGCTCAAGCTGGAAGGCACCGTTGCCCCCGGCCACGAGCTTACCATCCACACCAAAGCTGACCCCGACCGTGCCTTCAAGCCCAAAGTCACGGTATTTGAGCCGCATACGAAGATGGTGTGGGCGTCGGGGATGCCGTTTGGCCTGTTCGACGGTGAGCGCACCTTCACCCTGGAACCCATTGGCAGCGGTCAAACACGCTTCACTATGACGGAAGTCTTCACCGGGCCGATGATGGTACTGATTGGCAACTCCATCCCTGACCTGACGGCCACATTCGAGGCGTTTGCTGCTGCCCTCAAGGAGCGCGCCGAGGCTATGCCCGTTAGCTAGTCCGCAGTGCGTCGATAAACGTCGCCGCCGCTCCCTCCCGCTGGATGAGGCGGGCGGCTTCTAACCGATCAATCAGCATGATCCACTGGTCACGGTCGTCACGGCTGGTGAACGTCGCGTTGAACAGGGCCGCCGCCGCTGTGACATCATTGCCGCCGTCTGCCAGGGTGAGTGCCTGCCAGAACGCGATTTCTTCTAGTTCCGGGGCGAGTGCGCGGGCGTCTTCCCACAGGCGCTGCGCCTCTGTTTTGTTGCCCTGCTGGAACAGCAATTCACCCTGGTCACTCATCAGCTTGGCCTGCCGCAACCGGACCAAGCGCGCCAACTCATCCAGTGGATTATCGCTCTCGTCCACGCGCAGGTCATACACCGTGGCCCACTCCGGTACGCCCTCGCCGCCAGGGGGCACCACCGCCAACGCTGCCGACTGCTTGCCGCGTATGTCG
>CAWUJQ010000371.1:0-4781 GCA_963922445.1 uncultured bacterium | reverse complement strand
TATGAGATAGGCAAGGACGCACTATGGTACACCCGTCCCCGGACGCACCGGAAATTCGCGAGCGTTTGCTCACACTGCAACAGGGCTACCCCATCGTAGAAGGACTGATGCTGGTCACAACGGGCGGCTTTGTGCTGGCCTCCACCTTTGCCAAGGCCGACAGCGTATCACGGCTGGCGGCGGTATCGCGCACGCTGTTTTTACTGGCCGATGACATGTGCCGTGAGTTCGGGCGCGGTGATATGCAAGCCGTGCATTTGACGTATAAGCGTGGCATCGGCGGGGACGACAACACCCCCAGCCGAGTGATTTTGCGCACCGTCGGCGAGACCATCATGCTGCTGATGGTGCTGCATGCACCCGTGAGCGGGCCGGGCGGCGTGCAAGAGACGCTGTTTATGAACGATGTTGAGCGGATGATTGGCTTGATGGCCCATCAGATTACGTTTGAGGCTTAATTTGGCAAACGTAATTTAAAACGTTATTATAGAGGTGCTGAAGTATAGGCACCAGGAATCAGACGGAGATGAGCAGAAATGATCTCTGAAATCGAAAACACAAACCTCAAAGTGCTGGTCTTTGACACGGACTTTTACGCACTGATGGCCTTAAACAGCTATCTCGCCTGGGATAGGCGCACCCGCGTCACGCACCTGTCAGAGACGCTGGACGATATGTTCGCCTACCTGGACGACACACCCGATGCGGAATTGCCCGATGTGGTGTTGTTCGACGCGGCTTACATCGGCGGGGCACAGGTGGTGCGTCAGCGCGTTGAGCGGCTGCGTCAGTTGGTACCCGATGTGATGATTTTGTGTACTGCGCCGCAGGCTGAGCAGCTCCATGAGATTGGCATTGAGGTGATTGAAGCCGCAGCGGAGGCTGGGGCGCACGGGTTCCTCATCAAGCAGGAGGTGCGGCTGCAAATTGCCTGGGCCATCGTCTTTTCACTGGATCACGACTTTGTGGTGACGCGCACCATCCGGACGTTAGCGCAAGATCACTTTAATCGGCGCTTGTTCAAGGCAACCGTACTGCCCCCGCAGCGGGACTTCCCAGAAATGACGGAGCGCATCCGGCAGGCGATTGCACTGACCGTGGTTGAAGGGATGCCCGCTCACCTGGCCGCGCACGAGATGGGCATTAGCCTGCACACGGTGCGCGGCTACGTGAAAGAGGGCTACCGCATTATGGAATCGCACGATCACAACGACTATCCGATGGATATGACCCCGCAAGAGCGTGCCTTTATGCGCTTTACGGGGTTTGATGAGTTAGAAGATGGTGACCCTGACAACATCGGAGGGGACGAGTAACGTCCATGAAATACCGCATTGTGTACGCCACCCCGGAACACATCGACCCGCTTGCGCCGATGTTCGACACGTACCGGGTGTTCTATGACCAGGAATCGGACTTAGACGCGTCCCGTGACTTCCTGCTTGACCGTATGGTCAACGGCGAGTCGGTCATCTTTATCGCCGTGGATGGGCAGCAGCGCGGGGCTGGCTTCACGCAGCTTTACCCCACGTTTTCGTCTATCAGTGTGCAGCGCGTGTGGAACCTGGCAGACCTATACGTCATGCCCTTTGCGCGGCGTCAGGGCGTGGCAGAGGCACTGCTTGAGCGGGCGCTGCAACATGCAGAAGACACCGGCGCTAAGGAATTGCAGCTATCGGCTGCTGTTGAAAACACTGCCGCGCAAACCCTCTACGAAAAGATGGGCTTCGTCCGCGATGAGGACTTCTACCATTACTTCCTCACGGTCGTCTCGCGAGAAGAAGCCGCTGAATAATCCCCCCTAAAGTCGTTGGTAATTCTACTGGATGGCGGTACTATCAAGCACGGTCTCGCTTTGAGGCAAGCCTTACACGTTCAACTGTTCAGGAGAGATGAAGCATGGCCTTAAAGATGATTCGGAACTGGTGGGTGTTGGTGCTGCGCGGTGCTATATCGGTGGTGTTTGGGTTGATTGTTTTTGCCTACCCCGCTATGACACTGCTACTGCTGGTAACGATATTCGGCGTTTATGCACTTGTCGAAGGGGGTGCTCGGTTCATCGGCGCGTTTACTGGCGGTGATGAGGGCAACCGCTGGGGGCTGATAGCCACGGGTGTGCTTGGGGTTGCGTTTGGTTTGCTCACGCTGTTTTACCCCGCCATTACGGTCACTGCGCTGATCTACATCATTGCAGCCCACGCGATTTTAAATGGCATTTATGAGATTGTCGTTGCGGTACAGCTCCGCCGGGAAATTGAAGGCGAGTGGGTTTTGGCCATCAGCGGCCTGATTTCAATCACGTTCGGGGTTTTGGTTGCGCTGCGCCCCGCGATGGGTGTTGTGACCGTTGCCCTGGTTATTGGCATCTACGCCGTTCTGCTAGGGATTTCACAGATCGTCATCGGCATCCGCTTGCGTGGTGTGAAGCAGAAGCTTGCTGAGATCAAGGACACGGTCACCGCTTAAGGCACGCGCAGCGCGGGGGCAAATACCAACATGTGGCAAGCATTCCGCAGGGCACATCACATTGATGGTGTTGAATAAGAATGTTTTGTAACACACAGTGCAATCAATAATGGGTATACTCTTATCATAGACGCTCAACATAGCGACACGGATCTAATACCAAAGGGAAAAAATCACCGATGACCCAGTACGAAACCAACCACTCCACGGCCCCGCCCTGGAACCCATCTGCATCCCTTGTGGTGTGGATTGCGTTCGGGGCACTGATGCTGGCTTTGCTGGTGATCTTTCGCACAGTGCTGCCGCTGCTGTTCGGGACGATTGTGATTGCGTACCTGCTCAATCCACTCACGACCTGGTTTGAAAAGCGCGTGACGCGCGGCAAACGCGGGACAGCGACAGCCCTAACGCTTTTGCTCGTGCTGACGATTGCGTTCAGTGCATTGGCCACACCGCTGCCTGTCCTCATTAACCAGACGGCAAACGTGGCGCAGGAGGGGGTGAATTTCCTAACGCAAGTCCTCACGGAGCCGCAAACCAACCCCTTTAACGGTACGCCGATTATTGTGGATGAAGAAACGGACGAGGCGCTGTCCATCCTGGATGCGGTGGATTTGATGCTGGAAGAACAAAATGTTGAAAACATTGGCACGCTGATTGAGCAGGAGCTCCTCGTTTGGGTCGAGACGGATGGTGCACAAGACCTGCTTCTGAGTGCGGGGGGCATCACGGCCACTATCTTTGGGTCGGCATTGGGTTTTGTGGGGTCTACCATAAGTTTGGCACTGAGTAGCTTATTGTCGCTCGTCATCCTGGGCATGCTGCTGAGCAGTGGGCCGAGTATGGTTGCGAGTGTGGTTCGCGCTGCGCCAGATGACTACCGATCTGATATGGCCCGACTGCTAGAAGACCTGGGTGCGGTGTGGCGAGACTATGTGCGCGGCAACCTGATTTTGGGCTTTGTTGTGGGCAGTGCGATGTACGTGTTTGCGTTAATCATGGGCCTGCCGAATGCGCTGTTTTTGGCGGTGTTTGCTGGCCTGATGGAGTTTGTGCCGAACGTTGGCCCGGTGATGAGTTGGACGGTGTTGGTGTCGCTGGCGGTTGGCGGCGGGTCATCGACTTTTCCTGAGTTAAGCCGTTTGTGGGTGGGCCTCATTGCGGCGGGGTACGGGCTGCTGGTGCTGCAACTGGAAGGCTTGTTCCTGGTACCGCGCATTTTGGGCGACAGCCTGAGCTTGCACCCCGTCCTTGTGATTATGGCCGTGTTGTGGGGGGCGTCTGTGGGCGGCATCATCGGTGTGGTGATTGCCCCGCCGCTGGTGGCCAGCATTCGCGTTGTGCTGCACTACATCTACGGGCGGCTGACCAACCGCACGGCGTTCCACGCGCGCGACACCGACGACCCCAGGGCTAAGCGTGCGGGGTTTGTCCGCTGGATAACGCGGCGCATCAGGGAATTGCGCCGCAGCCGCCAACCGAGCGCATCTTAGCTAGGGCAGCCACATCTGCGTTAGGGCCAGGCTGTCTATCCACTCACCGTTAACCGAAATTTCCCAGTGCAGGTGGGGGCCGTTACTGCGGCCCGTATTCCCACTTGCACCGACAATTTGCCCGAACTCCACGGTTTGCCCCCGCGTCACCAGGATTTGTGACAGGTGGGAATACCCGCTAAACACCCCATAGCCGTGATCGACAATAACATGGTTCCCACGTATATCTAGCGGACCCGCAAACGCAACCACGCCGCCCGCCGACGACTGAATCGGCGTACCGGGCACAGCGCGTAAATCCCAGCCGGTGTGGCGCGTCTGCGTGTTCTGGTTCAGCGTGCGAAAGGCACCAAACGGCGACGTGATTTCGCTGGGCAGCGGCAGTTGGAACCCTTGCTCGTCCCACAAGCGCTGGGGCGATGTTTCTGCAAAGATGGTGTCCATGCGGGCGTACTCATTGCGCTCAATCTCCGGCGAGGTCAGGTAAGCGCGCTCCCCGCCGACGGTGAACGCTTGCCGCGCAAACCCGCCATCCAGAATGGGTACCAGGGCTTCTAGTGTGCTGCGGGTGCCATCAGCGTATTGCACCGAAACAGACAGCCCGTACTCGCGCGGTGTAACGTTCAAGCCGACGGGCACCAACACATACAGGCCGTCATCACCCGTGTAAAAGTCCGTTACCCGGCTCAAAAAGCGCATCCGAGCGGTGCTAACGTCCGCCCCGGTAATGTGGGCCACTCCCACACTCCCCTGTGACAGACCGCCAAAGTACAGCAGCAGCGAGGCGCGCCCGTCAGAGGCGACGATGCCAGGAGCGGGGCG
>CAWUJQ010000370.1:0-4799 GCA_963922445.1 uncultured bacterium | reverse complement strand
TATGACGTAAGCCGCCCGCTGGTGTTTGCGCATCGCGGCGCGATGGCCTATGCCCCGATGAACACGCTGGCGGCATTCGAACTTGCCGTAGAGCAGGGCGCAGATGGCATCGAGTTAGATGTGTGGCTCTCTCAGGACGATGTGCCGATGGTGATACACGACTTCGAGTTGCATCACTCCACGGATGGTGACGATACCGTTGGCAGCACACCCTATGCCGCGCTCAAGGAGTTAGACGCGGGAAGTTGGTTCAGCGAGGCATTTGCAGGCCAACGCATTCCCACGCTAAGCGAGGTGTTTGAGGCGGTGGGGCAGCAGGTATTGGTCAATGTGGAGATCAAATCCGTTGCGCTGAACAACACGGATATTGTTTGGCATACACTGGAAACGATTCGTGAACATGGGATGCAGGAGCGCGTATTGATTTCCTCGTTCAATCCGCTGGTGCTGCGTTTACTCCGTAAAACCGCGCCCGAAATCGCTTCGGGCTATCTTTATGCAAGAGAGTCCCCGGTATTCCTTCGTTGGGCATTAACAGGTGTGCCCTTCCATACGGAACACCCGCAGGCTGACATCACCGATGATGGGACGGTCAGGCGGGCACGGCAGAACAATCGCCTGGTCAATGTATGGACGGTCAACGAGGTGGACGAGGCAAAGCGGTTGCACCAACTCGGTGTTGACGGCCTCATTACCGACCGACCCGATGTCATTTTGCAGGCTGTGGGGGCGTAGCGATGCGCCAGTTGTGGTGGCGGCTGGTTAAGTTCGGGTTCCGGCTGCTGTATAACGAGATGGCCTTCACCTATGACCTGGTGAGCAAGGCGGTTTCACTAGGCCGTTGGCGCTGTTGGCAGCGCACCGCACTCGGCTTTTTAGAGCGGGCTTACGAGTCGCCACTGTTGGAACTGGCACATGGCACAGGTGACCTACAGCTTGACCTTCATGCGCGTGGGTATCAGTCAGTTGGCTTTGATTTATCAGCAGATATGGGGCGCATCACGCGGCGCAAGTTAACGCGTCAAGGGGTGAGAGTGCGCTTGGTGCGCGGCGACGCTCAGGCGCTGCCATTTGCCGATGGTGACTTTCCGGCGATTGTGTGTACTTTTCCCACACCTTTTATCCTGCAACCGGATACCCTTGCCGAGGTCTATCGGGTGTTGCAACCGGGCGGGCGGTTGGTTGTCGTTCCCAGTGGTATGCTAACTGGACGCACCCCAACCGAGGGCTTCATCGAATGGCTGTACGAGATCACCGGGCAGCGCGACGGCAGCATGAACACGTTTGTTGACGCGTTTGAAGTGGCTGGCTTTCAAGCAGAACTGCATTACGTGCCCTGTCCACAAAGTGTGGCGGTTGTTGTTGTGGCCCGCAAGCCGTGAACTAAGGCTGGACAATCTGCGCTTGGCAGTTACAATACTAATCGAATTGCGGTGGGTATAGCTCAATGGTGGAGCGTCTGATTGTGGTTCAGAAGGTTGTGGGTTCGAGCCCCATTACCCACCCAGTAAAACACCCCTGTGTGAGGGGTGTTTTTTATTTGCCTGGGCGTCGTACCCGCACCGACTGACGCCGTGCGTGCGTTCGCAAACCCTGGCGGCTACCCGTGTAGCTAACAGGAACCGCGCCGTTGGTGTGTTCCTGCTGTTCTTCCTCGTATTCGCGTTCAGCTTCCTCTGCCACTTTGATAGCGCGCATCTTTTGCGTATCCGTTGGGCTGGGGATACCAAACACTTCCCAGATGCTAATTTCTGAGGTGTCAGTTGCTTTTGAAACGGTTGGCGCTGCGACATCAGCCTCAGATGACGGTTCCGTCGTTGCGGCTGTGGGTGACTCCTGCGTGGCAGCATGTGACTCGGTTGTGGTTGGTGCTGCCTCGGCAGTATCTTCAGGCTTATCGCTGGACGCGCTGACGTGCGTTACAGGGGCCGGGTCGGCAGGTTGCAACTCAACGGGTACGTGCGGCTCTGGAGGCGTATCCAACACGATGGCGGGCATCTCCTGAGAAATGCGCTCCGGTGGCGGTGCAAAGGCCTCGTCCGTGGTTTGCTCTGCCGGTGACTCAGCGCTAGGCGGTTGTGCATCAGACGTGGGCTGTGCCTCAACTGGAGCGGGAGCGTCTTCTGCTGTGGGCGCGAAACGCGGGTCGCTTTGGTCAATGCGGTCGGACTTAGCGGCGGCACCCGGTCGCGTGTCCTCGTCGGAGATGGGCGGTTCTGGGATGTACAGGTTACCCGCGCTGTCACGATGAACGCCGGACGGTTGATCCATTAGGCTGTCTGAGTGGCGCGGCTGATAGCCGAGACGCTCTTGGGGCGATTGTGGGCCATCCTGCATCAGCGACCGCGCTTGGTAGCCTTCCATTGACCCCATACGCCGCGAAATCTTCCACAGCATCTTCAGGCTTTCGATCATGTCCGCTTCGATGCGGCGTTGTGTCGTCAGCGCGTTGCGGATGCCACCAAACACGCCCCCCAACTCGTAGTTGTACGTCCACTGAACGATGGTGCCTTCGGGGATTTCTTGCAGGCGCACGCGGCCACTACTGTCTTGCAGGCCGCCGCCGTCTATGTAGATGTACTCATAGCCCAGCCCCGCATACCAGGTAGTAACCTCGTAGACGGTTTCCGTGCGTCCAGGGGTGCGTTGTCGCCAGCGTGCCCCAACACCGTTGCGACGCTGGCTGAGGAAAACGAGCGACTCGCAGTCAACCTGCCAGTGCGGGTTATTTTCGATGTTGCTAACGTAGTCCCACACAACCGGGGGCGGTGCGGGGATGAGAATGCGTTGATCTATGGTTGTCATAGCACACATTATAGCCGTTTTGATGATGGGTTCAAACTCAGATTTGTGCTAGACTACGCGCCATCGCCAAAAGATGACCATGCACACGATGCGAGACACTGCTATTGCCTAGCCCCACCCTGACATTTGGTTTCGTCCTTGCCACCCTGTATGGTGCCGGGTTCCATTTGATGATGGGGGGCGGCCCGCATCGGTTAGTCGCGTTTTTGGCGGCTGGCTGGCTCGGATTTTCCGTCGGGCACATCGTAGGCGTGTTGTTCGATGTAACCCTGTTTAGCATTGGGGCCATTCGGCTGCTGTCCGCGTCGATTGTGGCAGGGCTGGCGTTGATATTTGCCCACGCCCTTACCCGGCAACGACCGAATGCACGCACTTCCCGCACACGTTGAGAGTTGAACGATGACAGATTCAATGATGACCGATACGACAACTGAAGGCGGCGGCTTCGATGTGATGCGCGTGGTCTACATTGCGATGGCCGCTTTTATTGGGCTGTTTGTGCTGGTGCTGGTGTTGGCTGTGCTGGGTGCAGTCCTCAGTGTGGAGCGGTTCGGCCCGATTGTGGGCATTATCCGCGATATTATGTTGATTCTGCTGGCACTCGAAGGCGCGTTGATTATCCTGGCACTGGTGATTTTGATTGCACAGGTGGCGCGGCTGGTTAACCTGCTGCAAAACGAAATACAGCCCGTGCTGCAAAACACGCAAGAAACGGTGCAGAACGCACGCGGTACAGTCGAGTTTGTGGGCAAAAACGTGACTGAACCCGTTATCAAGGCGAATTCGTTTGTGGCGGGTGCCGGTGTCTTCGTTCGTGAGATGTTCCGCATTCGTGAATTGACGCGCTCAGAAATCGAAGCGCCGTCTGAGCCAAACAGCTAACACATGCCAGAGCTTAGAAAATTGTCGTTACCACAGGTTGACCGGAGTATGGTTGTTTGGGGTGCTATTGTTGGATTCATCGTAGGCGGGCTGGTAACGCTCATTACTGCGCCGAAAATCGGCAGTGGTAAACGCCCGCCGATTGCCGAGGCAACCGAGCAGGTCAAAACGCGAATTATCCCGGCAATCACGACGCCAGCAGACCCGGTTGAAGACAGCCTGAGTGAAGGGCGCGAGGCCGCCCGCCGCCGCCGTGAAGACCTGGGCGTCAAGTAGCAGCGGGCAGCAATCTTAACCGGCCAGTTGTGCGAAGGCACGCCTTAATGCAGCCAGTAGGTCACTGGCAATCACGCTGTAATCGTTTTTGGCACGGCGCTGCGCGAAAACGCCTGCGCTGCCGTGAACATAGCCCCCCACCACAGCCGCCTCGTAAGCGTCTAAGCCCTGCCCACGTAAGCTGACGATCACACCAGCCAGTACATCACCTGTGCCCGCTGTGGATAGTGCAGATGTCTTGTAGGGCAGCACCACTGTGCGTCCGCCAGGGGCAGCGATGACCGTGTGTGCCCCCTTCAACACGACGACCACATTCCACTCTGCGGCTTTCTCCTGTGCCAGTGACAGGCGTTTGCTCTGTACATCGGCGGTTTCAGTAGCGCACAGGCGGGCCATTTCGCCAGGATGCGGGGTAATAATTGTTTCTGCTGGCAGATGCTCCCACCACGTTTCAACGGTTGCGAGTAAGTTTAGCGCGTCTGCATCAAGGACGAGCGGCGGCAGCGTGACCTTTTCGGCGTCGCCATCGTTGTTGTCTTCAGACTCCGCCTCTACTTTGCGAACGCCAGAAAAGCCGATGCTGCGCGCTTGACGACGCGGCTTTTCGGTGGCGCGGGTTTGCTCAAACAGGGAAAGCAGCATGTCTTTGGTGGTGTCTTCCTGGCCAATGCCGGGGCCGATGAGCAGCGCTTTGTAGTCGGTGATTTCCTCAATGAGTACATCAGCAGCTTTTTCCCCGATGACCCCCATATCATGCGGAAGCATAATCCAGGTGGCTTCGAGCATCTGTGAGGCAAGGCCCGCCACGACTGGTCCTGGCGCGGCCACTGTGACGA
>CAWUJQ010000369.1:0-4824 GCA_963922445.1 uncultured bacterium | reverse complement strand
GGACGCGCCGTTGCGCGTCCCTACGGGGTCATGACGGGATGTAGGGGTTTAGCGTGCTAAACCCAACGATCTGCAACGTCGCCTGTTCACGGCAAGGTGAATACGTGTTTGGGGTGGGGTGTCCAGCGGACGCACCCAATGTCCAGCGACATCAGGCGCGCCCGTGACACATTAAGCTACCACGCGGTGTGAACCGCCTTCCGGAAGTAACGATCATAGATGTCGCGTACCGCGCCCATTTGCGCGTGTGTGAGCGGCGGCAGCGCGGCGGCTTCGATATTGGCCTGGATGTGTTCGGGTTTGGTGCTGCCCGGAATCACCGTGCTGACCGCGTCGAACATCAACACCCAACGGAGCGCGAACTGAGCCATAGTCACGCCCTCCGGCACCAACGCCCGGATTTCCTCGACAGCCGCTAAGCCCTGCTCGTAGTTCACACCACTAAACGTCTCGCCCACGTCAAACGCGGAACCGTCCCGGTTAAAGTTGCGGTGGTCGTTCTCCGCGAATTCGGTATCTGCCGTGAACTTACCCGTCAGCAGGCCGCTGGCCAGCGGCACCCGCGCCAATATCGCCACGTCACGCTTTTTGGCCTCCTCGAAGAACACCTCGTAGGGGCGGTGCCGGAACATATTGAAGATAATTTGCACACTGACCATGTTCGGATATTCCATCGCGATCATTGCCTGTTCAATCTTTTCCACGCTCACGCCGTAATGCCGGATTTTGCCCTTCTCAATCATGTCTTCCAGCGCGTCGAACACCGCCGTTTCGTAATACACATCGAACGGCGGGCAGTGCAACTGCACCAGGTCGAGCGTGTCCACTTGCAAATAGTCGCGGCTTCGATCCACCCAGGCGTTGAGGTTGCCCGCGTTATAGCCTTCCGTGATCTGCTCCGGCAGGCGGCGGCCGACTTTGGTGGGCACGTAGATGCGCTCGTCGGGCTGACGGCCTTTGAGGACCTGCGCGATGAACTTCTCACTGCGTCCGTCGCCGTATACGTCCGCTGTGTCAATCAGGTTGATGCCGCCGTCCAGGGCCGCATTCACAGACGCGAGTCCGGCTTCGTCGGGCACATCGCCCCAGCCCGCGCCAATGTTCCAGGTGCCCAGGCCCACTTCTGTGACCTGCCAGCCGGTTTTGCCAAAGCGCCGCTTGTTCATGGGATTGTCTCCTCGTTGTGTGTGGGTATGCGGGGTATTGTAGCGTGGGCGGTGGGGCGGCGCAGGGTGTAGGATAGAACCACAGTGACGACAGGAGGCACACCTCATGGAAACAAACACCATCAAACAGCAGATCATTGACGTACTGGACGACCTCACGCCAGAGCAGCAAGCGCAGTTGCTCACGGTGGCGAACGGGCTGCGTCGGTCCAAGCTGCCGCCGGGTACGCCGGGTGAGGTCTTATTGGCAAAGCGGGAGGAATTTGGCTTCACTTCTAAAGATTTAGATGAAATGATGCAGGCAATTCGGGAGGGGGACGAAATTGACTGGGCAGGCTGGGAATGAGTATCTTCTAGATACGGTCATTGTTATCAGCTATTTTAAAGGTGACAGTACAGTAGCGCAGAAAATGGCGATGCCGCTATATACGTGTCGAGCATCACTGTAGGGGAGTTGTACTATGGCGCTTACAATTCTGGGCGTACCCAACAGAACGTAGCGAACCTCAATAATTTCATTCCAACTGTCACAGTCTTAAACTGCGATGTGAATACGGCTAATTGGTATGGGCAAATCAAGCGGCAACTGCGTGTAAAAGGGCGGCCTATTCCAGAAAATGACATCTGGATTGCTGCCACGGCCATGCAGTATGGCCTTGTTCTGGCCACGCGGGATGCACACTTCAACCAAGTCGATAAGCTTGCCATTGAGATGTGGTGAGATCTAAGCGGGCACGGTGCGCCGTGCCCCCACGTGTGGCATGACGCTACTCGCCCAACTCCACCGGATAGAACGCGCCGCGAATGTCACCGAAGAAGGTTTGCGCGGTGGTGTGCAGGTTGAAGTACAACTCCCCCTGACGCGCCACGTACTCCAGGCCGCCGATGGTCGTAAAGCGCCCCGGCGTCCCTGGCGCAATGGGGCAGCCTGCCGTAAACGCCCCCACAAACCCCTCACCGTTGTCGATGACCATTTCCAGGTCGGCATTGGTGATTTCCAGGGACATAGTACCGTCTGCCAGGTACTCACTCACGCTGCCCATCATGCCGAAGTCTACTATAATCGGCCCTAACTGTCCGGGACGCCCACAGTGCAAATGCAGCAGGTTTACTTTGTCAGCGTCAACGTCACTCACGGCTAAGTGGACATAGACGCGGCTCAGGTCGTTGGTGAATTCGAGTACGGCATGGCCACGCGCAGGGCGCTGCTCACGCGGTACAGAAGACTCGGTTGACTGGAAGATTTGCGGGGTGAGGCGGGGCGTGTTTTCCTCTTCGTCGCCCTCCTGCTGCGGGCTGAGGTACGCTTCATACACAAAGCCGATTTCAGTGGCAGCGGCGGGGTTCAACGGTATCGGACTCTCACGTTCGAGTTCGGGGCGCGGTTCGCCTTCGAACATCCCACCGTGACCGCCTTCTTCCTCTTGGGCGAAAGCAATCGTACTGGACGCGGTGAGGGCGATGCTCAATAGAGTGACAAACACAAACAGGTGGGGTTTACGATCAAACACGGGAAAGGCTCCTTTGTTGAAATAAGCTGTAATGGCACTATACGCATGGGCGTAGCGGGCGCAACGGCTTCTGGATGCGTCATTTTTTGAAATATTACATAAGCAACAGATGTTGTTTTTCCTGCTGCTGTATAGAGATTAAAACGAGAAAGGATGTTCACGTGGACCCCCGCCAACGCCGCACGCGCACCCGCTTGCGCACTGCCTTGCTCACACTGATGCGGGACACACCCTACGATGACATTACCGTGCTGCAACTGATTGCTGTGGCCGATGTCGCGCTGCCCACGTTCTATCGCAACTACCGCAATAAGCTGGGTTTACTAGAGGATATGATTGACCAGCTCACGGAGCACTTCGACGCACAAGGCTATGAAACCGAGCAAACTCTGACCAACCTGCTAGACCCGGACAACGCGCATCTGCTGCCGCTGCTGCGTTACGTCGAAGCGGAGCGCAAACTGTTCCGGCACCTGTTCGATTCACCGCACAGCGCCCAGGTCTTCCGGCTGCTGTACGAGTCCGGCACGCGGCGCATTGCCGCTGACCCGGTGGGCTGGTCGCCCATGGAGGTGCATATCATCGCTGGGTGTGTGATTGGCAATGTGCATCAGTGGCTTGTGCTTGACCTGCCCTACACTGCCGAAGCGCTGGCCGAGGTCATCCACCAAACGAGTGTGTATGGGCTGCTGGTGGCCCGTGAGGAAAACAATGATCTGCGCCATCTCATCCGAGAGCGGGCCATTACCGGCTTGGCATAAGTAGCGGTCGCGCTGGCAGTGCGGCGCATCCGCTTCTACAATGTGGGCATCGCCCTGTATCGTTAAACTATAGGAAGAAACGGATGCCCAAGACTCTTGTAATCCTGATAAGTGCCCTGCTGCTGGCTGTGACCGTCACCGCGCAGGATGACCCTATCGTCGTTGAGTTCTCCTACCCCACCTCTACCGACAACCCCGCTGCCGAAATCTTCGAGCGCTATGCCGCCGACTTCAACGCGGCCAATCCCGATATTCGCGTGGTGCCCGTGTTCGCAGGCGGCTATGACGACATCACGGCGGCGGCACGCAACAGCGTCGAAAACGGCGTCCCTGGCCCAGATGTGGCCGTGCTGCTAACGGTTGACCTGTTCGACTTTATTGACAACGGCTACATCACCCCGGCACAGCAGTTCATTGACGCCATGCCCAACGGGGACGCCTACGTCGATGACTTCTTCCCGGCGTTTATGGCCAACAGCGTGGACGGCGAGGGCACCATCTGGACGATGCCCTTCCAGCGCAGCACGCCGATTCTGTTCTACAATAAGCGCTTGTTCCGTGAGGCTGGCCTTGACCCTGAACAGCCGCCCCGCAACGGTGAGGAACTCATCGAATATGCGGCGCTGCTCACAGACCCGGAAGAAGACCGTTATGGCGTGTACATTCCGTCGGCGGGCTTCCCCTACTGGATGTTCCAGAGCTTTGCCATTGCTCACGGCCAAAACGTCATGGATCAAAGCCCCACGGCAGTCTTTCTCAACGACGCAGATGTGGTCGAAGCGCTGGAGTTCTTCATGTCGCTAACGGAGGAACACGGGGTGATGGCACCGGGCGCGCTGTCCTTCTTCGATGCGCCCACCGAGTTCTATGAGGAACGGGCGGCCATGATCTACTACACAACGGGCGGCCTGACGACTATCCTGGAAACGGCGGACTTTGAGGTGGGCGTTGGCTTTTTGCCCAGCGGCCCCGCTGACGAGAATGGCCTGGGTTATGGTGCGCCCACAGGCGGCGGCAACCTGTACATTTTTAGCAACACCACGCCCGAAGAGCAGGCAGCCGCCTGGCGCTGGGTGGAATACCTCACCTCGCCCGAAATTCAAGCGGACTGGACGGTAAACACTGGGTACATCGCGGCGCGGCAGAGCGCCTGGGAAACCGAACCCCTGGCCGACCTGCTGGCAAGCCGCCCCGAATATGCCATTGCCCGTGACCAGCTTGAATATGCCCGCAAGGAGATGACCACCCACGACGGCATCCGGGTGCGGGCCATATTGAACGATGCGCTGGCCGCCGTCATTGCCGGTGAGATGGAACCTGCCGCCGCGCTCGACATGGCGCAGGCCGACGCGGACGAGGTGCTAGAACCGTACCGGGAGTAGAATT
>CAWUJQ010000368.1:0-4827 GCA_963922445.1 uncultured bacterium | reverse complement strand
CCGCTCCACAGCAACGGCCAGCAGTCCGGCCAGCAGCGTCGCTATCGGGAAGGCAATCCACAGCGGCACCGCGCCCCAGTTGGCCGCCCAGGCCCACGTACCGGGGTTTTGTTGGGCCAGGTACGCGCCCACCTCGTCAAACTTGACCGCAATCAGCCCGAAGATGGCCCCCCAGCTAAACACCGCACTGTGTGACAGGTTCAGCACGCCCAACACACTCAGCACGAGGGCGTAGCCCAGCGCAAACAACGCGTAAATCGCGCCCAGCGAAATCGCGTTGATGACCTGCTGTATTGCTTGTGTTCCGTCCATCGAAAAAAGTTCCTTTTTGAAGAAGTGCGCCCAAGTGTGGCGGCAAAGGCAGGGGATGGCAAGCGTTTATCGGCAAGGCTGCCAGCCCAAGCTGCCCGTGAACTGGTCAGGTTGACCGAACGCAATTGGGCCAACTCGTGCTATCATCTACGAAATTTATTGTCCATTTAACGAGTGCTTCACGATGACCACCCGACCCAAACCGCTCCCGATTGAAATCCGTGTGATGACGCCTGACTTTGCCGAGCAAATGGGTGAACTGCAAAAGATCATCTTCCCCACGCTGACCGACGACGAACGCTTTAGCGCAGACAACTACCGCAAGCACATGGACGTCTTCCCGGATGGGCAGTACATGGCCGTGCTACGTCACCCAGACGGCGACCTTGTGGTCGGTGGGTGTAGTGCCATCCGCCAGGACTTTGACTTCGGCCACATTCAGCACAAGTTTGCTGATTTAACCGATAACGGCTGGCTCACCACACATGACCCACACGGCGACTGGCTGTACGGCATTGATATGTGTGTGCATCCGGCATATCGGCGGCGGCGGATTGCCACGCGCTTGTACAAGGTGCGGGTAAACGTCGTCACGCGCTTGAATTTGCGCGGTGAAATCATTGGTGGCATGATGCCCGGTTATCATCGCTATCGCAGCAAACTGAGCGTAGAGGCGTATGTCGATCAGGTAGCAGCGGGCAAGCTCACCGACCCAACGCTCACACCGCAACTAAAGCAGGGCTTTAGCGTGCGCGGCATTTTGTACGATCACATCACCGACCCGCGCTCAGACGACTGTGCCGCCCTCATGGTGCGCGAGAACCCGAACTACATCGAAACGTCGCTTGATGGGCTGCCAGACGAAGAAGCGGTTTAGCTGCCGATGTGCCGCTTCATGTAGTGGGGGCGCGTGAACCCGTTTTGAATGAAGCGGGCTTGCTCCACGGTGATAAAGGCATCTGGCTTGATGTCGCGGCATGTTTTGATGACCTCTGGAATGTCGCGGTGGTGGGCGACAATCCGCAGCATTGCGACCTTGCCCATTGCGCCCTCCCCGTGTGTTTCGGTGACGCCGTACTCTTTTTCGCGCAGGCTCACAGCCATCTCATGGGCGCGCTCTAGCGATGCAATCACATTGACGGTGTCGTAGATGTGAATGAATTGGCGTTCGATAAACATGCCCACATACCCGCCCACCGCGAATCCCAGCACATAGGCCGCCAAATTCGGGATGTGCTGCAAATCCGTGAGGACGATGCCAGCCGTATAAGCGAACATCAGGGATTCGACCGACGCAAAGAAGAAGCCCCACACCCGGCGGTTGTAGTGCATCATCATGGCGCGCATCGTGCCTACGGCGTTGTTGAGCACACGCAGCACGAAGATCAAGATCACCAAAATGGTTGGGTCGATGTTGAACATTGCAGTCTTGGGTTGCGGGTTAATGCTTATTGACAAATCGAGTATAGCGCCTACTTATGAATGGTGTATAAGTGCGCGACGGGCGCTCCGCCTGCATTGAACACAGACCGCTTGTTGGGCTTTATGGTAGCGCGGGGGTGGCAGGTAGGGGCGTTATAGCGCCCCTACCTGTAGCCTACGTTATGACGATGCCTCGGCTGCCGGGAGGGTTAGCTCCAACGATAGCGACGCGGTGATTTCCGTCAGCATCTCGGTGAAGGCGTCGAGTGACATCACGCCCAGGTCTTCGTCGGTGCGCAGGCGGACGGCCACAGCGCGGTCGTCGCGCTCGGCGTCACCCACAACGAGGATGTAGGGGATGTTCTGGCCACGCGCACTGCGAATCTTGCCGCCCATGCGCCCGCGCCCTTTGTCCACATCCACGCGGAAGCCGCGCTCGTCCAGGTGAGCAGCGACTTCGTCGGCGTATTCAAGATGATCGTCCGTGATCGGAATCACCATCGCTTGCACCGGGGCCAACCACGCCGGGAACGCGCCGCCGAAGTGCTCGATCAGAATGCCTGTGAAGCGCTCCAGGCTGCCAAACGGTGCCCGGTGAATCATCACGGGGCGGGCGCGGTCGTTATCTTCGGTGACGTATTCCAATTCAAAGCGCTCCGGCAGGTTGTAGTCCACCTGAACGGTGCCTAACTGCCACTGCCGCTTCAGCACATCGCGCACGATGAAGTCCAGCTTGGGGCCATAGAAGGCCGCTTCGCCCTCTTCCACGATGTAGGGCAAGTCCAGTTCCTCGCACGCCTGGATAATGGCATCGGTGGCGGCGTCCCAGTTGGCCGGGTCGCCCACATACTTGTCGCTGTTCGGGTCGCGCTTACCCACACGCGCCCGAAAGTCGTTGAGACCGAGTGTGTTAAACACATACTGAATCAACTTCACCACCGCCTTGAACTCGTCTAGCAGTTGGTCGGAGCGCACAAACAGGTGGGCGTCGTCCACAGTGAAGCCGCGCACGCGAGTGAGGCCGTTTAACTCCCCGGACTGCTCATAACGGTACACCGTGCCGAACTCCGCGTAGCGCACGGGCAAATCACGATAGGAGCGCATGTCGCTCTTGTAGATCATGATGTGGTGCGGGCAGTTCATCGGCTTGAGCATGTAGGCTTCGTCGTCTACGTCGATGGGCGTGTACTGGCTATCGGAGTAGTACGGGTAGTGGCCACTCGTCTTGTACAGTTCCAGGTTGCCGATGTGCGGCGTCACGACGGGGTCGTAGCCGTTGCGAATTTGAATATCGCGCAGCCAGCGTTCCAGGGTATCGCGCAAAATTGCGCCGTTGGGCTTCCACAGGATTAAGCCTTTGCCCACCAGTTGGTTGATGGTGAACAGGCCCAGCTTTTCGCCCAGCACGCGATGATCGCGCTTTTTGGCCTCTGCCAGCAGGTTGAGGTATTCCTTGAGGTCGGCGGGCGTTTCCCACGCCGTGCCATAGATGCGCGTAAGCTGGTCGTTTTCCGCATTACCGCGCCAGTAGGCACCCGCAACCGGCTTGTAACTGATGCTGAACGCCTTCGGGTTGATGTCCTTGGTGCTTTCCACGTGCGGGCCACGGCACAGGTCGGTAAACGTGCTTTGCGTGTACACGGAAAGCGTTTCTGCCGGAGCCGCGACTTCATTGCCGTTTTCGTCCACGCGGCCTTCTACTAAGTCGTTAATCAACTGTAGCTTGTAGGGCTGGTCTGCAAACAGTTCACGCGCTTCGTCTGGCGACACTTCGCGATAGTCGAAGGTGTGCTGCTGGCTGGCGATTTTGCGCATCCGCTTTTCAACCGCCTTGATGTCCTCATCCGTAATAGGACGGGGCAGGTTGAAATCGTAGTAGAAGCCGTCTTCAATGGGCGGGCCAATGGCAAGTTTTGCTTCTGGGAACCGCTCTAGCACCGCTTCTGCCATGATGTGGGCCAGCGAGTGCCGGATGCGGTAGAGCTTGCTGTCTTCGTATTTTTCCTCGGACATGTATCCTCGATATGTGTTTGTGTTGGGTCATTGAGCGGGGACGACGCAGGATTGTGCGATTGATTTGCCAGCGGACGCAACGTGTTTGCTGTTTTACCAGATGGCACTGCCGCTGTGATTATTGACGGACAACGCAGGCGTTGTCCCTACACATCGCGCAATGGCGACCCTGTAGGGACGCGGCCTGCCGCGTCCCGCAAAACCCGGTCATCCGGTTCGTGCATCAAACAACAATACCCCCGCGGCTAGCACAGCCTACTTGTCGTCAACGAATAATACATCCGATAGAACCACAGCCGCGACTTCCTGGGTGGCGCGCGCGCCTGTTTGGCGGATAGTTCGTGGCTCCTCGGCGTCGTCGTCAGCCGCGCTCTCCGTCACCTGCGTGAACAGGTTCTCGAACACGTCCAGGGCAATCAGGTTGTCGATGGTGTCTTCGATCACATCCCGGTTGATTTCATCAACCAGGATATGCGGCGTCTCAAACGCTGCGTAGCGCACATGGGGCGTGTATTCCAACTGACGGCTAACCGCGTAGCTCAGTTCCATCTGGTGGCGCAGGTGTACCAGCGTGACAAAGTGTGCCGTAAAGATGGTGTCGTCTTCCATTTGTACGATGACATCGCACGAGACGGGCGTTTCGTATTCACCGTCGTGGAGTTCGATCCAGACTTTTTTGGGAAACTGCAAACTGGCAACCATGTGATATCCATCTCCTGTTTATAGGGTTCAACCGCGCTCTGCTGACACGCGGGAGTTAGCATTTCATTTTGAATAACTGTTAGGCTTTATTGTGCAGCTTTTTTGCCCATTGCTGCACAGTTCTTTATGAGACGTTTACAATTCGTGCAGTTTAGTCGGGCATCAATGCCCGTTCATACAACTGCGAATCATCCCATTACTATATATGCGATAAGGGGGGGTAATGTCAAGAAATTGCTTTTATAAGATTTTTATAGGTTGATGAGACGCAAAAAAACCCGGCCAGCTTGACCGGGTTGATGTGGTGCCGCCAGGCGGACTCGAACCGCCGACCCACGCATTTTCAGTGCGTTGCTCTACCAGCTGAGCTACAGCGGC
>CAWUJQ010000367.1:0-4854 GCA_963922445.1 uncultured bacterium | reverse complement strand
GGCCAACGGCGACCAACGCCGCCGCATACACATGCCAGCGGGGGCCGCGCCCGTACATATGCCGCCCAATGGCCACCAGCAGCCACACCATGCCCAACAGGGCGGGCTGGTCGTAGTGGATCATGTCTTTGTAGTAGACGAAATAAAAGCTGCTAAACGCCGTCACTGTGACCCCGAAGGCCAGCAGTGCGCTGTCCACAAACAGGCGCGTTAATTGGTACGCGCCCAGCATCGTCAGCAAAAAGATCATGTTCATCACATAGCGGAAGATCATGATTTCCGTTGGCAGGTGATCGGTAATGCCGAAGAACAGCCGCATAAACGCGCCGAAAAACAGCGGGTAACGGTCGAAGTAGTCATAGCTGAGCGTGCCGTCGGCCTCAACGAAGACCTGCGCGTGACCGACAAAGCGCGTTTCCGGCGAGACATGACTGAAAATCGCCAGCCCATGCACCGACGGCCAGCCGTGATGCCCGTTCTCAAAGCCGACGTTGTACGCTTGCAGCGCCAGCGTCACGGCAGCGACGGCCAGCATCAGCGCGGGCAGGGTCAACTGGCGCACGGATAGATGCTGCCGTGTTTGCGTCTGAGTGGGCGTTGATTGTGTGCTTGATACCGTAGAATTCATCCAAACGGCCTCTATCTTCGCTGGTGTACAAATGCCGCGCGATTTGCGGCGCACATGATACAATACTTGTCTTGGAATCTGCGAGTTTGAGGTTATGTATGGTCACGCAGCAAAAAGTGACAGTGGACGAGTTCGAGGCGTTTATCCAGCGGGATGAACACGGCGACCGCCGCTTCGAGTTGATTGACGGGGAGATTGTGGAAAAGTTGCCCACGCAAGAGCATGGCATCATTGTGTTGGAGATTGGATCGCGCTTGCTACTTTATGTAAAGACGAACACAGCAGGACGTGTATCGGTAGAAACGCGGCACCGCCAGCCGCAAGACCCGTTTAACGACCGCATCCCCGATATTGCCTACGTCAAGGGCACGGACGAGGCCATTGTGCGCAAGGGGCCAATGCAGCGCCTGCCTGACTTAGCCGTTGAGGTCAAATACCCCGACGATACCCACAGCGCCATGCGCGAGAAGGCCGCTTATTACCTGGAAAACGGCGTGAGTATGGTGTGGCTCGTCTACCCGGAGAAGAAAATCGTAGAAATTTACCAGCCCGACGCAGACATCCAGATATTGACGGCGGGCGACATGGTGAGCGGTGCCCCGCTGCTGCCCAGTTTTACCCTGCCCGTTGCTGACATCTTCCCAGGCTAACCGCCATGACCGAAATCGTAACGCGCTCGCGCGCCTCCGCCGTTATCATGCATCAAGGCCACGTCCTGCTCCAGCGCGGGGATAACATGGACTACTGGGCACTGCCGGGGGGCGGCATCGAACCGGGCGAAATCGCCGACACCGCCGTTAAGCGCGAGATGCAGGAAGAACTCTACACCGATGTGAAGGTCAAGCGGCTGTTGTTCATCGCGCAGGCGTTTTTCACCATGCAGGACGTGCCCTACCACCAAATTGACTTCCACTTTCACTGCACGCTGCCGCCCGGTTCCCCGCTGCTAGATTTGCACAAGACGCACTACGGGGTGGAGGACTTTTGGGATGCAGAAAACCCCGTTACTATCATCGCGGAGTGGTACCCGGTGGATAAGCTGCACACGCTGCCCCTGCGGATAAAGCCGGGTTTTTTGGCGTTCCGGTTGGCGCACTTCAACCCGGCAACACAGCACATCATCTGCTGGGAAGACTAGCGGCGCGGCCCCACGTTTGGACGGCGTTCCTCGAAGGGGCGCTCGGTCGCAACTTGCTCAAGCGGACGCTCAGTCGCAACTTGCTCAAGTGGGCGCTCCGTAGCGAGCTGCTGGGCGTTTTCCACCCACGTCTCAAAGTCGAGTTCGCAGCCTGCCACCCCGGTCTGGTAGCCCTGGCGCATTGCCAAAACGCGCTGCGCGGACGTGCCGTGCGTGCGGGTAACCCATGTGGAACCCACACGCGACTGCCCAACCATAACCACCACTTCGATAACAGCCTGCGCGTCATCCTCGGTGATGGTGCCCATTTCTTCCGCATAGGCCAGGTATGCCCCCGCGTAACAGTCCGCTTGCAGCTCACGGTTGACCGAGCGTGACGGCATCGTCCCACTGGTGAATTGGGCGCTGTGGCCGTACTCGTGCGCGACGATAAACGTAATCGCGGCGGGGCCGAGGTCTTGGTAAAGCGGGTGGAACAGGGTCGGCGCGTCCCACATCACAACGTGTTCCGGTGAGCAGTAGAAGGCGTTGCCCGTAGCAATCTCTGGCGTGATGCCGCAGGTGTCTTGATACGGTACGGTTGCCGGGGCATATTCCACGCTGCATGGCGACTCAAACGGACGCCCCCACATCACCGGGAAGGTGTCCTGCCAAAACGCTTCCAGGCCCGCTACATCCGCCGTGATGCCTGCCTGATATTCCGCCCACTGGCCGGTTGCATCGGGTAAAAACTGAATGGCGCAGTCGGCCTGGGCCGTGACGACTTGGGCCGGGGCACATCCCAGCATGAGCAGGGCCAACCCCGCAAGTAAAAGTGACGTCCATACTTTAGTTGTCATGTAAAGATCTCCCAAATAAACATAAACGCATAGCGCATATTATGCCGGGAAAGTGTCAAGCGGCTATGATGAAAATGTAAGAAGTGTGTAAACACCATCGGAAAACAAAAAATCCAGCACTGTGGCTGGATCTTGATGAGCGGGTGAGGGAATTCGAATCCCTGACCTTCTCCTTGGCAAGGAGACGTTCTACCGCTGAACTACACCCGCGTGTTTTTCACTGTGCCCTGAAGTATACGCCATTCCCGGCCACACGCAAGGGTGAAATGCCCACGAAATCAGGCCGTCTCTGCGGGCAGCAGTTCCGGCGGGATGGACTGAAGCGCCTGTGCCACCAACGGATTGATGAGCAAGCCAACCACGCCGCCGATAATTAACAGGATAATCGCCACGGGCACCCCGGCAATCAACTGGGTGAGGTACGCCTTGCCAAAACCGAGGCCAAAGTAAGCCTGGTTGATGCGCCCAATCACACGGAGCGAGAGGACGAGCAAAACCAGTGTGCCCAGGCCACCCAACGCATAGCCCACAATCGTGAACGGCATCCCGACGATGAACATCAAGATCAGGCCGATCATAAACAAGACGTACAAGATCAACAGCGGCAGTTGATACGCCCCCACCAGGTGATAAATCAGGTAGGGCGTGGTGCCTTCACCGCCCAGCGCCTGCGCAATCAGATGGCCGAAAATACCGTTCGCCAGCACCGATGCCAACACCATCAGCAGTGTGCCGATGGCCAACCCCAGCGCCAGCGGCAGTGTGAAGATACTCACAATGCCCTCTACGGCTGCCACCACCGTCGCCAGAATGTCCAGCGCGTCCACCTCTTCGGGTTCAATGTCTGGATTGGCGCGGGCTTCTTCAATCATGCCGGTCGTGCGGTTGACCCACGAGTTGCCTGTGTAGTTCACCAGCAGCACAGAGAAAAACATCCCCAGGAAGACAATTGCAGACAGAATCCCCAGGTCAATGCCCAGGGTGCCCCAGGTGTGCTTGTTCGCCTCACTCATGTGTTCCGCTAACCCGGCAGAAACCGCCTTCTGTTCGTTGGCATCCAGCAGCACCTGCCGCTTTTTGCTGCTCGTCAGCGAACGGATGGCATCAGCGCCTTCCATGCCCGTGACGGATGTGGCCAGGCTTTTAAAGTACTCATCAAGGCGCAGGTTGGGGTTGGTCTCTACTGCCTTAGACATCGCTTTCACGGCCTTGTCGTTTCTGCCAGCCATGTGATGGTCGGTGGCTTCGTCCAAATAGCCCTGAGCGCGGTCTATTTGGCGCTGGCTGACCTCGACTTCACCCTGGGGTTCATCGTCGTAGTCTTCGTCTACAGGGGGGGCGTCGTCCACCACCGCATCTACCTTGACCTGCGTCTCAACGTGGTCAACATCCAGGCGACCGGCTTCGTCCATCTTCTGCGCAACGTACTTCGCGCCCTTCCGGGCGAAGGCACGCACCTCTGGGTTTTCGTCATTTTTGGCAAGCTGCAACAACACGCGCAGCGCCCGTTCGTTTTGCAAGCGGGCAACCATCTTGACGCCCTGCATCCGGTCGTTGGGGTTGGTGCTGCGAATTAAACTGGCTGGGTCTTTGCTGCTCATGACTGGCCCCGCTGTGTGATGTAGTGTGGGTTAATCCACGCGCGGCGAGGCACTATTCGATAGCCGCTGCACGCTGCGTGTTTGATCCCCCTTATTTTATGCGCAATAACGCATTGTGACAGCAAGGGATTGTTAAGAAACTTTACATATTTGGCGCACGCTGTTCAACGATGGCCTGTGCTGCCTGTCCCATCGTCATCACACGCAACTGGCCCCGATCTCGCTCTTCCCACACCATCGCCAGGATGTGAATCAGCGCTTCGAACATGGCCTCGCTGCTGCCCAGGTTAAACGGATGAAACCACAAATGGAAGATTTCGCCATGTTGCATGGCCCTGGCCAGCCCCAAGCGCGCCTGACGCACCCGTGCTTGCGTCGGGATTTGCGCCCGCACGCCGTCATAGCTCATCAAAAACTGGGACGCGGGCAGGTTCACGACGCCATCCGGTTGCAAGCAGTCTGCTGGCGCGTAAGTTGGTGGCGTCAGGCCCAACGTCCGGTCAAGCAGATGCGCGGGCCGTTTCAGCGGCTTGGGCATTCGGGCGTACCAGTCAGCAGCTTTCCCGCGATACGTCGTGAAACCGTATTCAGGAAGCAGGTCGGTGTGGGCCACCCGATTTTGCGGATACACCAGCGCACGCGGCGCGG
>CAWUJQ010000366.1:0-4901 GCA_963922445.1 uncultured bacterium | reverse complement strand
ACAGGCCGCCGTGACGCAAGATGTGGTGGCGACGATTGCCCCGGTGCGCTATGGCGTGCTGCCCAACGCCGCCGACTATGCCCCGCTGGAAGAGCTGGGCCGCTACCGCACCGAGCTTGAGGTCATTGACGGGGAAACAGACGTGTCACAGTACGACGTGCTGACGGGCTTTGGCGTTTACGACGGCTGGACGGAGGCACCCGTGCGCTTTAACGTCAGCTTAATTATCAACACGCAGCGCCCGCCACTTGATGTCAGCGAGATTGCGGACGTGGCCCGTCATGCGGTGCAAATTGACCCTGTCCTAGACGTGTTGACAATCCCTGGCACGGAGGCGCTATTTACAGAATCCTGGGATAGCAACCGCAGCAAAGAGGTGCTGGCGAACATTGGCTATCCAGACGGTTTTACGATCTACGCCTCGGCCACATCGCTCCCTGGCACAGACGCGATCATGAGCGGTTTTGCGGCAGCCAACATCACTGTGCAAACCGTGCAGAACCTCTCTACAAGCCCTCATCTTCAGGTGGTAGGGTGGCACGCCAATGCGCAGCGCAGCGAATGGGAAGCGGAGTTTGGCAGAGCCAACGTGATTGACCTCTACAGCCTACCAATCAGTTATAACACCAATGGCGACTTCGTCACGACGTTCACCGATGACGGGTGGGTGATTGCAGCACGACGGGACGAACCATGACCACGGTACGTGATTTAATGTCGTTTGGGCCACTCACCGTCAATGTAGATGCCACCCTCGCCTCGCTCGTCGAACGGCTGCGGCGCATTGGGCACGAGGGCTACCCCGTGATTGATGCGGGCGATGACGGACGCATCGTGGGCTTGCTCACAGCCCGCGAGATGAACCGCGCCGCCGTCAATGGCCTGGAACATCTGCTTGTACGCGATGTGATGCTGACCGGTGATGTCACCGTCACCCCGCAAACACCGCTGAACGAGTTGCTAAAGCTGATGGTGACGAGCGGTTGGGGGCAGGTGCCCGTCACGCAGGGCGGCGCGTTGATTGGCATCGTCACCCGCACCGATGTCATTCGCCACTATGCCACGCTTGAACAGTCTATCACGCGGGGAGTCACGCACAAAGACGTTGAAAGCGTGTTGGGTGCGCCCGCTGCGGCACTCATCGCGTTCCTGGCGCAGCAAGCAGCAGCCACCCAGCAAACGCTTTACATCGTGGGCGGCATCGTGCGCGATTTGCTGCTGAAGCGGCCTAACCTGGACATCGACTTTGTGCTAGAAGGGGATGCCATCGCCTTTGCCGAGGCGTTGCAGGCGCAGTTTGGCGGTGAGGTGGAAACGCACGCCGCTTTTGGCACCGCTAAGTGGCAATTCGATGAAGCCGCCGCCGCTCACATCGGCCATCCGTTGAACGAACTCCCCGATTCAATCGACGTGGTGACCGCCCGCCACGAGTTCTACGAACAACCCGCTGTGTTGCCAACAGTGTACACCAGCAACATCAAGCTAGACCTGCGCCGCCGTGATTTTACCATCAACGCGCTTGCCGTGCGCCTGCGTGCAGACGGTGCCAGCGGCGAGATTATTGACCTGTTTGGCGGCGTGGACGACCTGACCAACGGCACGATCCGGGTGCTGCACAGCCTGAGCTTTGCCGACGACCCCACACGTGTGATCCGGGCGGTGCGCTATGCCGCCCGCCTCGGCTTTACCATTGAGCCGCGCACCGCCGAACTCATTCAAAAGGCGCTGCCCATGCTCAAACGCATCACTGGCGAACGCGTCCGCAACGACATCACGCGCATCCTACAGGAAGACCGTCCCGAAGACGGCCTGCTGCAACTGCAACACATGGGCGTGCTGCAAGCTGTTCACCCGGCGTTTGTGCTGGAAGAAGCGATTTTGACCGAGGTCTTTGAGCAGCGCCGCACCCACGCGCTGCCGCACATGCCAAACGACGCCACGTCCTTTGGATGGATACTTGTTGCTGCCAGCATGGATGCCGAGTACGTGGAGCAGGTGGACAAGCGTCTGCTATTCAACAACACGACCGGTGCCGCAATGGAAGCCGTCGCCCAACTCACCGAGTTCCCTGACCGCACCTTCAGCGGCCAACCGAGCGAGGTCACGTTTGCCCTGGAAAAGCACCCGCTGGACGCGATTTTGGGGGCATGGGTGGCGCTGCCCGCCCACCGCGCTACAATCGAGCAATATCTGGGTGAGTGGCGTCACGTTCGCATTGTGACCGATGGCAACACCCTCAAGCAGCACGGCCTCCAGCCCGGCCCACAGTTTAAAACGATCCTGGACGAGATACGCGCCGCCCGCATCAACGGCACCATTACAAGCGACGCCGATGAAGCAGCCTATCTCACCCGATTTACCGAAAGCGAGTAAGCGAGCAATGGCCGAAGCCATTCCCCACCCCGCCACGTTAGACCTCATCATCCCCGTTACCGTCCGGCAGGCTACCCGTGAGGATGTGGCCCGTTTGGAATGGGATGGGCAGTTTGCCAAGTTTCGCAACTTGTTCCGGCGGGCATTTAAAGAGCAGCAAACCGGGCGTCGCCTGATGCTGGTGGCTGACTACAACAACTACCCTATTGCCCGGTTGTTTGTACTGTTCAACAGCGGCGACCACACCATCGCCAACGGCAGCACCCGCGCCTATCTATACTCGTTTTACGTGATGACGCCGTTTCGGGGGCTGGGCATTGGCAGCCACATGGTGCGCTATGCGGAGTCCGCATTGGTTGAACGCGGATGTCACTTTGCGACGATTGCCGTGGCCAAACAAAACACGGGGGCGCTGCGCCTTTATCAGCGCTTGAACTACACCCATGTGCGAGAAGACCCCGGCAGGTGGACGTACACCGATCACCTGGGGCGCACCCACCGCGTGCAAGAACCCTGTTGGATTTTAGAAAAAGCTTTACAAACGCTATAAGTGGCTTTACAATGCTTGCCAATCCGTAAATGTGTGATTACAACTATTACCGACACATCAAAGACATCACACCACTTCCTGTCGATAAGATGAGGTACTCGCAATATGGCCACGAAGCAAGCAACTGTCAAAGTGACGCGCTGGACTGGCGGTAAGCACCCCACCCTCTCTAACATCACGCGTATCATGCGCGCCGAGGGAATGCGCCCGTACAAATGGGAAACACAGCCCAACCAACGCTATGCCATCCGCAGCCACGGCTACACCAAAGTTCTTTATTTGATTGAGGGATCGATAGAAATTGCCCTGCCCGATAGCAACCAGCGCACCAAACTACGCGCTGGCGACCGCGTCGAAATCCCCGCGCGCGTGCGTCATGGCAGCGTTACAGGCCGCAGCGGTGCTGTATGCCTGGAAGCCGCCATTCAGTAAAGCCACACACATTCCATATAACCACGCGAACGGGAGCGTAACACTCCCGTTTTTTTGTTTAGCTGTCGCCTGCCATGGCTTCTAAGGCTGCAACGTCTATAATCTCGATGCTCTTGCGGCCTAGCTTGATGTAGCCTGCACCTTTGAAGTCGTTGAGGATTTGCGTGGTCGTTTCACGGTATGTGCCGAGCATGTCCGCAAGCTGCTGGTGCGTGTAACCCTTGAGCGCATCACCGCCGCCGTGTTCTTCGGTGAGCTGCAAAATCAAGCGGGCAATGCGTGACGGCATCCGGCGGAAGGCAATGTCTTCAAAGCGCTGTTCTACGTCTAACAGGCGGTTGCCCATATGCTCCATAATGCGCAGCGCCACCACTGGCTTAGCCATCAACAGGCCTTCAACATCGGTGCGGTTCATGATGCAAATTTTGCACTCGCCTACCGCCTCTGCAAATGTGTTGTGCAGCCGCTGGCCGATCATGCCCATGTGCCCAAAAACAGCACCTTCTTGCAACGTCTTGAAAACCAACTTGCGCCCGTCCGGGGATACCCTGTACAGTTGAACCCGGCCCTTTTTGATAATGAACAGCACTTCGCCGGGGTCATCTGGCATGTAGAAGATGTGGTTGGTAGAGTACAGGCACATGCGCGTCATCCGGCTGATTTCGACCACTTCAGCGTCGGTCAAATCCTGAAAAATGTCGACTTCGCGCAAATAGCCGAACTTCTCGGTTTCTAGCCGGTTCATTGTCTTGGTAGTGGTAAATGACATTAAAGGTCCTTTCTATCCAATACTTTGCCCGCAATATGTACACGATAAATGGCCTATGACCGCTCCAATTGAGCAAAGTTTGTTTCAGCGACAACACCGGCACATCCCGGCAGTTGATGTAGCAAATTGGTACCTAATTCTAGACGGTGACGTGAGCCAATCGCTTACGTTAGACTATAGCACCTTGACAGCCCTCCCTGCTATACAATCTCATACAGTCATGATGTGCAAGGGGCACACGGCAGGCACCCCCCTACTGGCGGAGGTCACGTGGCAGGGCGTCAGTGTGCCGGAGTTGCTCAAGCGCGCTCAGCCCGGTGAACGCGCACGCGTGGCCAATATCCACAGTGCAGACGGCTACGTAACCAGTTTGCCACTGCCTGAACTTGACGCTGCACTGCTGGCCCACACTCTTAACGGTGCGCCCCTACCAGCCGAACACGGTTATCCGCTGCGTTTGGTGGTACCGGGCAAACTCGGTTACAAGCTGCCCAAGTGGATCACGCACATCATCCTCACAGAGGAACCCGCACATGGCTATTGGGAACGCTTAGGGGTTGATCCCGACGGCAATGCCCAGCCCGTCATTGCCGCCGCCAGCAACGCCATACAAGGCAGCACAGATCAAGCGCTTGCGCTGCACGGGTATGCCTACGGGGGCGCTCAGCAAGTGACGGCTGTTGAAGCCAGCATTGACGGCGGCCCCTGGATGCCCCTCGCGTTCACAGGCGGTGATATGGGCCGCTTTGCAAGCTGGCAAGCGCGATGGCAGCCCGC
>CAWUJQ010000365.1:0-4901 GCA_963922445.1 uncultured bacterium | reverse complement strand
GTACACCCCGCAGACGGTTGTCCCGTCCGCAGAGGGGGGGCTGGCCGTACCGCGTTGGGTGATTGCGAGTGAGCTGCTGGCGATTGCCCTGGTTGCTGTGATCGTCACGTCGTCGTTTTGGCAGGCAGAACCCGGCGGACGGCTGCCTGGGGTTGAGGCCGAGTGGCTGACCAGCACGGCGTATCTTGCGGTCGAAGGCTGGCAGGAGCATCGCTATCTGCCGCTGTGGAACCCGTACAATGAAAAGGGTGAACCCCTCATTGATAACCCGTTTGCCTTCATGCTGAACCCGTTCAGCCTGTTGCCTGCACTCCTCACGGGTGACCCGGAGCGCGGGATGCTGTACAGCGCGGTCATCTACGCGGTGCTGGCGGGCGCAGGTGGATGGTTCCTGGGTTACGCCCTGCGGATGCGGTCACTGGGGCGGCTGCTGCTGGCAGCGATGCTGCTCGGCAAGGGCAATATGGTCGCAATGGTAGGGACGGGCTATTTTCAGTTGGGGGTGCAGCAAGCGTACATGCCGTGGATATTGGGCGCGGCTATCGTCATGATTCGGTTGCCGCGTGCGCGCTGGCCGCTGATACTGTTTGCCCTGAGTTTCACGCTGCAATTCTATGCGGGTAACATCTGGTATACGCTGCCCATGCTCATCAGTGTGGGAGCGGTTGTCTTCCTGTGGCGCTATAACCCGGCTGATGGTAACTACTGGGCGGCGCTGCGTCCTGTATTGCGGCGTTTTGTGATCGCAGGCGTGGTGACCATCTGCTTGAGTGCGGCGACGCTGCTGCCCATTTTTGCCAAGCGTGGCTACATTGGCGGGCACAAGCCGCTCATTGACGCGGGGCGCACGATGCCTGCAAACCATGTGCTGTACCAGTTTATCGCCACCAACACAGATACGTTTTATTTCGAGGTGGTACCGGACGGCTTCGAAGAGCAGTTTCACTACAGCTTTGTGGTGACGGGCTGGTATCTCGCGCTGGTGTTTGTCCTCATCCCGCCCATCTATCCGCTGACAGTGCGGGGTAGCTTTGCAGGGGCGGGCCGCTTATGGCTGATTGGGCTAGTGCTGTTCGGGATATTTACGATATGGGGCATTGGTGGCTTGCAGCCGTTCCGGTGGCTGTACAACACCCTTCCCGGCATCGGACGGTGGCGGTTTGTGGGGCGGGCGTTGGGTGCGGCGTCATTCTGGTTGGCGATTTTGGTCGCGATGCGGGCTGACAGCCTATGGACAGCCCTAACCAATGCGGACAGTCAACGGTATACCCTGCCGGAGCGCCTGCGTGTGCCGATGATTGGGCTGTTGCTCGTTGCGACGGCTGGCACGATGTACTACTCCGTGAAAACGTGGGATATTTTTCAGACGGTGGTTTACGTTGACGGCATTAGCGCAGAGTGTGTGCCGTGGCTGCGTGAGATTCAGCCGGAAGCCCCGCTGTCGATCTATCAGCTTGGGTATTCGCAGGTGGGGGACTTCTATAAGCAGAAGGCGCGCAAGTTCCCCATTGAGGCGGACTATTTTGCGATTCCGCGCGCGTTTAACGGTGACCTTAACCTTGTGCGGTATTCCTATCCACCGTATGCGGTGCCCAGCGGACGCAATGACTTTCTATTTGCCGGGTTTGAAGAGGGCTATATGCCGATCCCAGCTAGCCCGGAAAACTATGATGAGTTCGGGTTGCCGTGCGCGATGGTGAAACTTGATGCGCTGCCGTACACGTTTACCGTGCCCATGCCAGACGTTGAGTTCATTATGCGCGAACCGGAATTAACCAACGCAGCCCGGTTGGTGCGCCGCCTGCCTGATCGGGTGGTGGTACAGGCTCCGCCGCACCCCGATGAGGAGCAAGTTGTTTTTGTGAGTGAGGTGGCGTATCCGGGTTGGGTGGCCTGGGTAGACGGCCAGCGCGCTGAAATCACGTCGATGGGCGGGTACTTGAGCGTGAATCTACCGCCGGGTGACTCGTCCTCGGTGGTGACGGTGCGCTTTAGCTACCGCCCGGTGCTGTTCTTCGTGGGTGCTGCTGTGACAATTCTGACATCGGTGGGCGCGGCGGGCTATCTGCTGCGTGTGGATCGGTTATGGCGTTCTGAAGGGGGATAGCGTCCGCTTGCAATCAATGCCGTGCGCTCGGCAATCCGATTTGGGGCGTTAACACAAATGTGGTTACACGCCCGATGTTTGACAATGGTGTGATGCGCCCACCATCCAACTGGAAATGCGCTTCCCAAGCATCTTCAAGCGGGTTGTAAAGTGGCACAATCGCACCAGAATGCGGGTCAAACGATGCGAAGTCACTACCTTATGTTGCGGTTGCAGTCTAAACAGGCAAGACAAAGGTTGTCGATAGTTGTCTCGCCACGATGTTTTATAGGGATGATGTGGTCAACTTCATGTGCGTACAAACTGTCACGCTAGGGCAGCAAGCAATACTCGGCGCGTTCGGCCACCTGTTCGCGCAGCTTGTCCGGAATGTAGGTCATTCACCGACCAACTTCTGGTGCGCTTTTGCCTTCAGCAAGATCACAAAGTGGTTCATCTGACTAGCTTCGGCCAGTTCCGCACTTTCCGTTTCGCTCAACGTGCCGTCGCGATTGGCATCTAGTAGATGGTGCAGTCGGGCTTGTGCGTCCTGCGACGCATGAAAGTCGATAATCTGCTGTGACGAAGGGGCTGTCAGCAAGAAGCTCAAGACCTCTTCCTGAATGTTGGTTGGTGGTGCGATGTCGGTCATGAGTACCACCTCCTGATTGGGATCATTGTAACACGGCTTTGTCGGAGCTTTTACCCATCTCCTCGGATGTCGGTTAGCATCTTCGCAATGCCCAACAGCAGCTTGCGGTCATCCTCAGAGCGGTTGCGGTAGGCGTTGAGCAGTTCAATTTCGTCGGGAGTGAGGTCGGGGTTGGCGTCGGGTTCAGCGCCGGGGTGCGGGATGTTCGAGCGGCCCATGAGATAGTCAGCGGTCGTGTCCAGCAGGTCAGCAATCTGCGAGAGCGTATCAAATGTAGGATGGACACCGCCGCGCTCGTAACGGGAAACCAAGTTCTGAGCAATACCGAGTTCATCGGCAAGATCATATTGGGTGAGTCCGCGTGCCTTGCGCAGTTGGGAGATGCGGTCGCCTCTTAAGCCAGGTTTCATTGGAGACTAAAATCGTGAATGGTCTTGACAGGTTTCATTATATGAATTATATTGATGTCACCGGCTAAACAAAACGCCGGGACAACCTGAAAAATCCCCGTTGGGGCGCGGACATCCGTCCACAACCCCGACATGGTCAGTCAGATGGCTGGGATTATAGGGGCGTTCTGTGCGCAGCGGGAGGCCGAACCCCAACGGTGGACGCATCGGCGGGGTGCATCACCAAGACTGAGGGGCGGTAGGTTAGCCTGAGCGCCGCCCCTGCTCTCCTACTGAAGACAAAATCATACCTCTGTTAAACCGCAGCGTATGAGGCAGACCTCGCCCCTACGAAAAATCAACACGGTCGCTCCTTATGTGTGTTTTGTGCTGCCTACCATAAAGAACCCCATTAAGCCGTGAGCGTTTCGAAATACATTAACGGTGAAAGCGTCGTGTGTGCGAAAAACGACAAGTGTTTAATAATCGTGATCGAAGTAGGTTATCGTGATGAGCGTGCCCCAGTTTGGTAGGGTAGCAAATGCCGGAGGTTCTATCTCCCGTCGGTTAGTTGTCGGTAGATTCACACTCAAATTGTGTAGATTGTTTTGCGAGGCGTCCATTACTGCGACAGTGAGGCAGGAATAGTATTCACGGTAATCACACAGGTACTGATGGATGCCGTGCCGATATACTTGTATATATTGGTAGTCTACTCCTTCGTCATCCGTGAGCAAACCAATGAACCAGCGTTCCTCCGAGTTTGTGTCACCCTCAGCAATAAATGTTACGCCGTTGTTAGAATAGTAGTCCTTAATGTCAGAGACAGGTTCATTGATCCAATAGTAGATACTTCTAACCCCTGTATTTGATACCCAGTCACGTCGCTCCTCATAGATCCGCTCTGTACCATCTGGAAGATGAATACGTGTCCTAGCTCGAATATCGCCCACTAACAGAGGGACCAATAGCAAAACGAAAAAACCAACACAAATTATGATTGGTGAAAGTAACACAAATAGAACCAACCGTTTGATTTTCACGCTTCCATCCCATCCCTAATTTACTTGGCGGGACGCGATTCTGCACGTCCACCGGTGTTTATGTTAAAACCCCTTCAGCGGACGCAGCATCCCTGTGCCGTTGGCACCGTCGGCGTAGGTACGCTTCCCAAATCGCTCAATCACGCGCACCTCGTAATGGGCCGCTTCGCGCACGTACTCCTGTTCGTTTTCGAGCGCCCGTTGCAACATCTCATCCGCTGCCGGGGACATCAAACTCACGGTAATGTGCAGGATTCGCGCCTGAAGGAAGGCGTCTGTATTGGTCGTGTAGGCTGTCATGATCTCACGGGCAGCGTCGGGGTGGCGGTTCCAGGCGAGCGCGTGCGCGGCAGAGAGTTTGGTGTGGTTGTCGTCTTCACGGACGGCGCGGCGTAGCACGTCCAGCCAGCGGTCGCCCCGTTCCCCGGAGCGCATATCGAGGTTCATGTAGTTCGTCGCATGGAACACGCCCCGCAGCACCTCATTGACCACGCTCGGTTGCTTTTCCAACCGGGTGAGCATCTCGTCAACGCCCGCCTCGCCCTGAATTTCGATCAGCGTCAGCGTGGCGGCGTATTGCACTTCTGGCGCGGGGTCGTCCAGGGCGGCCCGCACATAGGGGAGTGCGTTTGCATCTCCAGACGCGCTGAATGCCTCTAGTGCTTTAACGCGCACGTCTGGGTCTTTGGCGCGCATGGCTGTCGCCAGCACAGCGATCGCTTCCGGGTTGG
>CAWUJQ010000364.1:0-4906 GCA_963922445.1 uncultured bacterium | reverse complement strand
TCAATGTTACGCTCACGACGAGCCTCCTGATTCAACACAACAACCCTAGCCTAGCCAAAATCAGCCTGCCAACGCCAGCAACGGACGTACAGCGTCAGCGATTGGCATGCCGTCCGTGTAGTGAATACCATGAATGCCCAGTGCCTGGGCACCTATGACATTCTCTTTACGGTCGTCAATGAAAATCGTTTCACCAGCAGGCCGTGCTAACCGCGCTAGCACTGCTTGATACGCATCCGGGTGGGGCTTCATGACGCCAATCTCGCTGGAAATCACGAGCGGTTCAAACAGTGCTGTGATGTCCAACCGCTCCAAACGCGGACGCAGCAGCGCGGCACAGTCATTACTCAACAGTGCAACGGTGTAGCCTTCAGCCCGTAACTCGCGAATAAAAGCAACCACGTCTTCATCTAAGGCATCGCCGCTGTAAAAGTCATGGGCCAGGTCACGGCTGGCCACCGCTGGTGCAATGTTCAGGTCTGCCGCGACCGCCGCCCAATACGCATCCACACTGATTTCACCCCGCTGCGCCGCATTCCAGGCGTCAATACCGTGTACCACCCGCTCCACGCTACCCGCTTCCAACCCCAGGCGCTTATCCCAGGCATGGCGCGGACTGTAGTCCCGCGTTTTGAAGATCACCCCACCAAAATCGAAGATAACTGCGCGTTTTGTGACCATTGATGGTATCCTGTTTGCGTGTTCACGAATGGTGCAAAGTCTACCATGAAGCAACTCAAGCAAAAGCTACCGATCAGCATTGACCCCAATACTGCCGCCCGTAACCTGCTGCGCTGGTGGGGCCGCCGCAACCCCTACATGCGCACGCTGCCCATTTACATCTGGCGCAGCATTCAAAACTTCCTCAGCGATGGGATGCGCGGCAGTGCAGCGCTGGCTTTTTACGCCATTCTGTCCATCTTCCCACTCACGCTGCTCATCGCCGTTGGCATTAGCCGCCTGCTGAGTCCAGCAGTGGCCCAGGAACAAATTGCGAATGCGCTGGCCCTGTTTGCCCCAGCAGAGACGGTCGAACTGTTGCAGGCCAACCTCGCGGACGCGCTCGAACAGGGTCGCCAGTTTGGGTTGGTGGCGGTAGCGGGTTTGGTATGGGCAGCGACCGGCTTGTTTTCCAACGTCACCCGCTCGCTAGACCTGATCTTTCAGGTGCCATCCAGCCGGAGTTTGTGGCGGCAGCGCGCCATTGCCGCACTGATTGCAGTGATGCTGATTGTGCTAGTAGCCGCGTCATTCCTCACGGCGGGGATACTGCGATTGGTACAGGCAGCCCTGCTTAACCAGACCAACATCTGGGTCGCGATTAGCTCCTACTTTTTGCCGATTGGCCTTAATATGGTGATCTTTGCGATGCTGTTCCGGTATGTGCCGGCCCGCCACGTCTACTGGGATGCAGTGTGGCCTGCTGCAATTTTCGGCGCACTCGGCTGGGAACTCGCCCGCTGGCTGTTTGGGTTGTATCTGACGAACATTGCCAACTATCAGTTTGTGTACGGCAGTATTGCCACGGTGATTGTGTTGCAGTTTTGGGCCTATTTGATTTCGGCGGTGTTTTTGTTCAGCGCAGAACTGTGCGCCCGCCTCAATGAGTGGTTCCAGAATAATAACGAAGCGCGCCGAGCCGAGCGCTACGCCGAACTGTTTAATGAGGGGCAGCGCCGTCGGGCGAGTTCACGGCTGCCGAAGGCGGGCTAATATGTCGCCAGATAGCGATCCGCGCTTGCTTGAAATGTGCAAGCCCCTGATTGACGCAGACTTGAAGCTAATCGAAGCGATTTGGGCCGATGACAAAGCCGCCATGCGCCACCGCCTGACGCAGATGTGCGAGTTGTACGATCCGCTCCTGGCCCATGTGCAAGGCAGTTCCGAAAATCCCCAAATTACCATCACGGGCTACGACAACTCAGGCTGGGGTTTACAAGTCCGTGCAGAGGCGCAGCTCCTCATGCCGCCGACGACCATTGATTATCGATGGAAGGAAACCGACCCTCATGTGCAATTTGACAGGTGGTTGCTTTCGCTATTTGAGGCATTGGAGCGCCAACAGCCGCAACCATTCGGAGCCATCTGCGGGGATATAGGGCGGCATATCACTAGAGATAGCGCCGTCCAGCATATTGTGCAGGGTGTCAACTCGAATTTTGTCGGCGTTGAAACTGTGTTTACGCTGGTTCCTTTGAGTCCGGCGCAATGAGGCGTTTCATCACAGTCACGGAGCGCTGTGACCATCCGTGCAGCAGACTGTTTAGCGCCACCCAAATTCACGGACACACCAGACCGGCTAAGCGCACCATAGAAACCCAGCACAGGTGTTGAGTTGGCTACGATTGTTCCAGACCATCAAACCGAACTGATGCAGGTGCTCGGCTTCGACGACCGAGACCTCGCCGCCAACCATCGAGGTACGCTGTCCAACGCCCAACGGTGGCGCTTTTACGGGGCAGAGTTTGCCAAAGAAGGTGCGTGGATCGCTGCTGTGGTGGTCATCGCGATCATTTGGCGATCGTTGAACCCGTCACCGGAAGATCGCACTTTGGCGAATCCTGCCTATGTTATGCCGCTCCTGTTCATTGGCATTATCGTTGTGTTTCGGATTGCGATGCGGGCCATTGACGTCTACACACTACGTCAAAATCCGGTTGAGTCGATCAACGGCGTTGCCCGCAAAGAGTTGAATGTTTTCTCCCGGCTGAATAAACGCCCTGTCACGAGCTACAACGTTTACATCGGGCCAGAGCTGTTTGTTGTGACGAAAGAGCTGCATTGGGCACTCGATAACGAGGCGCTTTATACGATCTACTATCGGCCCACTACTCGTGAAATTCTGTCTATCGAGGCGTTTGATTAACCAAGAAACATCGGCTGTGGGGACGCTTGTCCCCACATTCGAACCCGGCAAATTACCCCACGCGCTTGAGCTTACCCGTGCGTTTGGCGTAAGCTTCCGCAAGCATAAACATCCAGATGCCCAACGGCACGAACACCAACCCGCTTAATACCAGCGGCAGCAGCACCGGCATGATCTCAGCATTGCTTGCCCCGTCCATAATCGCCGCCCGCACGCCATCCAGCACATACGTCACCGGACTCACCCGCGACAGCACCTGCATCCACTCCGGCAGCACACTCACCGGGTAGTAGATGCCACTCACCAGCAAGAACACCGCCTGCACGATGTGCGTCATCTGCGCGCCACGCTCAGGATAGAGCAGCGGCAGAATGCTGGCAAAGATGCTGATACCGATCAGCGACACACTGCCCAAAATCAGCACCCCAAACGCGCCGATCAGGTTGGCCTGCCGCAGGTCAATCTCGAAGAACACGGTCATCACCGCGCCAATCAGCAGCGTCGTGAGCAATCCGTACACGATGCCGAAAAACGTCTGCCCGATGAGATGCACGGAGCGGTTCACCGGGGCCATCAGCGTGTACTCAATCGTGCCCTCCCAGCGCTCCCACTGAATGACCTCACTCACGATGGTGAAGATCACGCTCAAAAAGTGCCACACCAACGTCCCGATCATCAAATACAACGTAAACCGAGACACGTTACCAATGCTCGTCCCGGCTACCTCCGTTGACCCCTCTGCAATGAATGTCACTGCCAGCGCATTGACGATGGCGTAGGCAATCCAAACCACTTCCCACGCCCAGTAGCGTTTAATCAGGTGAAAGTTGCGCGCCAAAAACGCATAGCTCTGGCGCATGTGAATCTGTCCGGCTTGTACAGCCATTGTCGTCTCCGTTGATTGGTTTGTCTGTGTTGGTTATTTCGGGCGGGCGACGCATGCGTCGCCCCTACAGCGTGCTAATCCGCGATGTGGGTCGTCATCATCTCGATACCGGGGCGCAGCTCCAACTCGTGCGTGACGTGGACCTTTTCGACGTGCATCCCTGCCTTTTCGTACAGGCGCGTGGCCCCTGTTAGGCTGCCTGCATCGACATATAACGTGATGGTACGGTGGCCGCGCTCATATAGCACCTTGAAGCTGTGCATCAGCAGGGCGTAACCCAGCCCGCGCCTACGATGCGCCCGGGCCACGCCCAGCACATCCACATGAGCAACATCAGGTTCGTCCCAGGCTTCGTCACGATTGAGGCCCACACCCGCAATTTCGCCCGTCGCGTCGTCTACAGCCAGCAGCAGCACCGCTGCGTCAAAAATCGGGTCGTTGTCCATGTCGTGACGCCACTCTGCGATTTCTTTGTCCACGTCCTCCGGCATGATGAAGCCCCAGTGGTCACGGAAGGCGTCGATTATCATGTGGGTGACGGCGGGCAGTTCGTCTGGGTAGCGCATGGGCCGCAGCGTGATGCCGTCCGGCATGGGCGGTGCGTCTGGCGTGTCGTCCAACGTGATCCGCATCCGGTGGGCGTAGCGGACTTCGGCCATGCCCATATCATCGTAAATGGCCTTGAGCCGGGTGTGGAAGTCCGGGCGGCGCACTTGCAGCGCCACCCGCGCTTCCGGTGGACACTTGGGCATCAGGCGATTGCGGGTTTCTTTGACGGCCCAATTGAGCAAGTAACGCTCAAGGCCATGCTCCACATAGTCGGGATGAACGCGCAGCCATGCCCGTGGGCGCATGGGCGGGTCCGCCCACAGTTCGATGTAGCCAACGAGGTCGCTATCGGGTGTGAGGACGACAAGCGTGTTGGCGGCCATATCAAAAACCGGGTTCGTCCACTCCACACGGATGACATCCGCCTTGGTGGTTTCTTTGCCGTCACGTTCCATTGCTACCCGGTTGAACAGTTTCACCGCTGCGTCCAGATCAGCCAGCGTAGCGGCACGCGTCGTAAACCCTGCCGGCAGGGTCACGGTTTCAGTCTGTATGATGTTGTCAGTCATGATTTCTCCGGGGGTCAGGCGATGAGCACCTACCCC
>CAWUJQ010000363.1:0-4931 GCA_963922445.1 uncultured bacterium | reverse complement strand
CCACAGCCCGGTCAAACACGGTCGCATTCTGGGCGAACTCCGCCAGATTGGGGGTCGTGTCGCGGGTGTGGCCGTAAGGCGTCAGGCGGTCGCGGCGCAGGGTGTCCAATACAATTAGCAGGATGTCAGGTTGGTGTGCGGTCATGGACTCGGAGTTGATTTCACGAATTGATGCCCAAGCATAGCACCCGCCGCACCCCCGTACAATAAGCGCCTCACGCAGGTGGCAAGGGCTACGGCGCTGCTCATAACAGTCTTACATGCATCCAATGAATAACGGATAATCCATAGGCATTGCCCTACCACAACCGAAAGGCCCACTCTTGGACGCCATCCCGATTATCAACCAAATCCCGACGGATATTCGCCTGACCATCTCGCGCTTTTTAATCGCCATCGCCGTGATTTTCATCGTGTGGCTGCTGCGCCGCGTGATCGCCCTCTTTTTCGTGAGTCCGGTGCGGCGGCTGGTCACGCGCAGCAACACAGACGCCGACGATGCTGTGCTGGAAGCCGTGGACGGTGCCATTACCTACCTGATTATGGGCCTGGGCTTGCTCATCGGCACCGCTATTATCGGCCTGGGCGGGAATGTTGCTCAGGTTGGGCTGCGGCTGGGCCTTTCGCTGATGGTATTTGCCGCGTTTAAGTTCTTCTTCGACCTCATCCTTTACGTGATGCGCACGGTAAACCGCGTCAACCGCATTCTACCCGCCAAAATTGAGCGGGAACTGCTGCCAATTGCCCGCTTTAGCACGTTATCCCTGGTCGCGATTGTGGGCTTGTTCGCCGTGGCCAATGTGTGGGGCATCAACCTGACCGGCCTGCTGACGGGTATTGGTTTGGGTGGTTTGGCCATTTCACTTGCTGCGAAAGAGGTGCTTGACGATGTGTTCGGCTATATGGTCATCATGGCCGATAACCCCTTCACCATTGACGAGTACATTGTGTCTCCACATGCAGAAGGCACGGTGGAACACATCGGCGTCCGGTCAACCCACATCCGCCGCTTGGATCAAGCGCTGACGGTTGTACCCAACGCCAAGCTCGTCTCCGATGAAGTGACGAACTGGTCGCGCTTGGATCGGCGCTGGTTTAACTTTATGCTCGGCATTACCTACGACACACCCGTGGAGCGCATTGAAGACTTCACAAGCCGCGTGCGCGAGATGCTCAAGAGCCGTGAGGCAGTGGACAAGGACACGGTGGTGGTGCTGTTCACCGAATACGATGACAGTTCGTTGAATTTGCTGGTGCGCGCTTACGTCAACATTGCGGACTGGACGGAAGCCAATGCTGAGCGTCACGCCGTCAACCTGGAAATCATGCAGATTGCCAATGAGATGGACGTTGCAATGGCCTTCCCCAGCCGTTCGCTTTACCTGGAACAAATGCCACCCGTGGCGACCGTCGATAAGCGCCAACAGCAAGCACAATCGACGCATGAAGCGGGCGAGCGCCCCGCACCGGAACAGAATACGGCAGCGGCCTACGCCCAATCGGACGATGCGCCGGGCGGTGACGGAGACCGGTAGGGTGTGGGGTAAGCGGGGCCATCCGCCCTTGATTTTCCGGTTGGGCCGACTATACTTCAGCATTATATGGGTCGTTAGCTCAGCTGGAAGAGCATTTCTTTGACGTAGAAAAGGTCGTAGGTTCGAGTCCTGCACGACCCACACCACAAAGCCACCGCAACGGGTGGCTTTTTTTGTTGTCTCGCCGTCACGGCCTTATCTCACGCGATTGCCGAAAAAGTTCGTCCACCCCTTGCGCGCAGCAGATTTGCTACCAGACGCCCGGACGACTGGCCGTATGCTTGGCGCTTGTTGCTCGGCCCGCCGCATCGCTTGCATCATCCGGTACAGGAAGCTTTCCGCATAGTGTGCCCGCACCCCCTGGCTCAGCTTATCTAACCCCTTCAGCAGGCCAGTATCGCCATTCAAAATGCGTTGGCTAAGCCCTCGCGCCTCCTGTTCATAGAATTGCCGGATTAGGTTTTGAACCTCCCGCATGTAGACCGCATCATCCAGCGGATGTTCGTGGCGCAGCAGCCGGATTTGCCGCATCAGCGCGGTTTCTTGGGCTGCCGCCTGCTCCACAACAAGCGACTGCATTTGCTTTTGCGTGGGGATACCCCGCATTTTATTGAGGGTCCCCTTTACGTTGCGGGCCAGTTTCGATTGCCCGAAACGCTTCATCATCTCGCCAATCGGACGGTACATAGACTTGGCGGCATTGGCCACTTCATCGACTTTGCTAGCCAGCCCAGGTGACAGCCGTGCAGCCTGCCCGCCTTTGGCCCCCACTTGAGCAGCCTTACCCAACCCGGCTGTAGCCAGCGTCAAAATGAGGCTGATAGCGCCCATACTAATCTTTTCGCCCCGCTGTTCGGCAGTCAGTTTGTTGTACACCAAATCGCGCCCGGCCAACCCTTCCATCAGCGGCAAAATGCCCACAAAGTCCACAAAGCCAATAAACGGAATGGTGATAACAGCCAACCATGTTGGAACGCCCGCTTTTGTCATCTGCGTCCAGCGCTTAGCGATTGATGTCCACAGACCGTAGATAAGCAGGCCGCCCAGCGCCACCGCCCCTGCAACCAGGATGCCCGCTGCGATGAACGGCCCAACTCCCGGAATAAAGGCCGCGATTGCCGCCAGCACCAGCGTACCTAGCACCCCGCCCAGCAGCATCCCCAACCCCTGGAGCAGCCCACCAACAGATTTCTTCACGCCACTCCAAAAGCGGCCCCACCACGACTGCTTTTCTGGCGCACGCTGGATGACCCGCTGAATCTGGCCGTCGGCTTCCATTTGCTTGGCCTCTGCCGGGGCATTTTTGTTATACCAGGCTTCGGTTTTGGTGGCGGCGGCGGAATATGGCCCCTCAGAGGTAGCCAGTTCGGTGACTTTGCTTTCGGATTGGGTGATGCCCTTGTCGGCTTCCTCTTTCGTCTTGCCCACTGCCTCCGTTACAGCCTGCGCGGTAGACGCCGACGCCTCACTCAGCACGGCCACAGCGGTGCTTGCGGCCTGACCTGCCGCCTGCACATGTGTCGCAGCAATCTTGGTGAGTTGGCTTTGCGCGTTGCTGGCCACCGCCGCCAAATCGCCCTCTAACTCCGCCAGGGCATCCGTTACAGCGCCCTGTACCTCACCCGTGACGCTGGTGACATGCGACCCAAACTGCGTGTAGACCGCGCCCATTACTGCGGTGGCGTCGGCCTCAACCTGGTCAATCTGCGTGCGCAAAATCGCCATCGCTTCGAGCGCTTTGGGGTCGTTGGGGTCGTCTGGGATGGCGATGGTGGCGGCCTCTTTGATGATGGCATCGCCTTGGAGGTAGGCTTCGTGGATGCGCGACCGGGCTTCGAGTTCAGCTTCGTTGATGGTTTGCAGTGCCATCTTTTCGATAGCGACCAACTTCCTGCTGACGGTTTTGGCAATCTTGAGCAGGAAGCTTGCTATCTTCGTGGCGAGGCTGCGCAGCTTACGCTTGACCATGCCAGCGGCAGAGAGCAAGAACTTCAGCGTTTTGGCAATGTGTCCCATCACCCCTTGCACGATCTGCGTGACCATGCCAGTGACTTTGTGGGCAACCCCGCCGATGAATTGGGTCAGCTTGCCCACGACTGGCCCCAGCCCGCCGAGAATCTTGTTCATGAGCTTGGCACCCACCTGCACAAAGGCTTTTGCCTTGAGCTTGCCCAGGATGCCGCTCTGTTGACCGGCCTTGCTCTTGCCAGTTTTGTCCGCTTCGCCCGCCTTTTTTTGCAGGGACTGCTGCATTTGCGCCGACTTCTCGGTTTTCATCGTGCCGAGGTCGGTTTGGGCTTTGTCCTGTTGCGCCTGAATCTGCGTGACTTTTTCCTGGGCTTGCCCCTGGAAGCTGGACTGCTGTTCGGCACTGGCCCCGTCAACCTGCCCGATGGTGGTTTCAATGGCAGTGAGAACCTGACTGCGAATGGCATCAATGCGCTCGGTGCTTTGTGAGCGCGCCGTTTCAAACAGCGTTTGCAAGCCCGCCCGCCCGCTGGAGGCTGTTTCCGTGATAGCGGCTTGCTGGGCTTCGGCTTGCGCTTGCAGCCGTGTGATGGCGGTCGTGGCGTAGTCTGTTAGCGGGTTAGCTGGCCCCATGCTGATGTTGGGGTAGGGTATGGGCACAGGTGCCGGGGGCGCTGCATCGGCGGCGGCGTCCTGGGGGGTGGTGCCAAGCCCCCCCTGGCCGCCGTCCTTGTCACCGTCATCGGGGGTGGTTTTCAGGTCTTTAACGGCTGGCTCGGCTTTGTCGCCTGTTTCGTTTTGCTTATCCGCCTGGTTATTGACGCTTTGCACCGCTTTGCCCACATCAGCGGATGGAGTGTTAGCGGGCGCGTCCGGTGTGCCGCCAACCTGTGAGGTGCTGTTGCCTTGGGTGTCTGGCGGGGTGTCATCGCCCCCGTCCGCGACGGTGGGTTCAGCCTGCTGCTGCTGATCTTTCTGGTCAGGTTCGTCTTCTTGCTGTAGGTCGTTTTTGTCGCTGTCTTTGGGGTCGGGTGCCCGCTGGATGCGCTTGGGTGACATAAAGCCCGGTGGTAGCGTCGCCCGCTTGGGCACATTGACGTACTTACGAATCTCGCCTGTATCGACAAGGCGCTGCACGGCAGCGTTGCCGATGGTTTGCTGCAACCGCAGGATTTGATCCTCTGGGGTGGCTACGTCTTGTTCGTGTAGGAAGTCCCCGGTGAGTGAGGCCTGGGGCTGTTTTTTTTGAGCGGCTTGTTTTCGCTCTTTACGGGAATGTTCCATCAGACACTCCAAGAGATATTCTACATCATTGCCCTTTGCTACTGTAACACTTTACGTTAGTTTTTCACCGTGCGCAACTTTGCTGAGGTTAAAATTTGACAAACGATGTTGGTAGTGGGTGCTAAAAGCTTATCTTTTCTTAAG
>CAWUJQ010000362.1:0-4952 GCA_963922445.1 uncultured bacterium | reverse complement strand
AGCCCTGGGTGCCGTCCCCAATGTGGATTTCGATGTTGTTATAGCCCAGCTTGGCCAGCTTGTCCCCGGCGCGGCCTGCCAGCAGCGGGTGCCGCTCAATGCTGACGACGCTTTCGGCCAGTTCACACAGCACCGCCGCCTGATAGCCGCTGCCCGTGCCGATTTCTAGCACGCGTTCATGCCCTTGCAACTGGAGCATCTGCGTCATGAGGGCGACGATATAGGGCTGTGAGATGGTTTGTTTGTTGCCGATAGGCAGCGCCCCGTCACGATAGGCCACTTCCTGCACGCGGCGCGGCAAAAAGACATGGCGTGGCACCCGGCGCATGGCCTCCAGCACACGGGGGTCGTGAATGCCCCGGGGAATCAACTGCTGCTGGATCATGGTTTCACGCTGCTGTCGAAAGTTTTCGGTCATGTGTCGTATCCGTTATATCTGTCGGTGCCTGAAGCCATTACAGGCCATACGCGGCAAAAACGATGTGGGTTGCCCTACGTTAAAAATAGGGAATCTACACGTCCCAAGTCTTATTGAGGCAGTATACACCCAAGCCAAGAATAGCGAAAACCAACGGCGGGTATTGATGATTACAGTCATGTTATAGACGTTAGACTATTGTTAACCTACACACGCGCACCATGACCGCTGTCATGTGGGAGATGCTGTTGAACTTAAATCTTGCTGTCGCTAACGTTTAGAAGAGACACAAATGTCTAACCGAAAATCCGTATTCATTGGCGGGGGCATTGCGGGGCTGCTGGTCGCGCTTGTGTGCCTGACGCCGTTTTCGCCTGGTTTGGGCGGGCGCGCCTGTGGGCCAGAAGCGTTCGATTTACACCGCTTCGTCAAAGACGACATCGGGGTGCTGCACGGGCATCACGGGTGGGAGGTGTTCGGCCTGCGTGAGGTGTGCCGTCAACACGACAACTGCTATGCACGGGCATCCCTTACGCGGCGCGATTGTGATGATGCCTTTATGCAGCAGATGACGGACGTGTGCAGCAGCGGGCAGGGTCGGTCGTCGCGGGCCTACTGCAACCTGATCGCGCAGACGTTTTATGGGAGTGTGCGCGCCTTTGGCTGGATGGCGTATGATTGGGATGACGCACGGCGTCGTAGTTAAAACGATCTAATGGACAAACGCATTCAGATTCATATGATGCGCTACTACACCTCACCCCTCCCGAACCTCCGGTTCTCCTTCCCCTCTCCATTTGGAGAGGGGACAGTGAGCGCAGCGAACAGGGGTGAGGTTTGCGTAAAAGGCACTTTGCCGATGGCGACAGATTATGCGGATTTGTTTTCGTTCATCCATAAAACGATTTACGCCACAAAAAGGACACGTTTTCGTGAAAACAGTACCGTTTGGTAACACTGACATGGATATTACGCGCGTTGGCTTTGGCGCATGGGCCATCGGCGGCGGTGATTGGGAATACGGCTGGGGGTCACAGGAAGATAAGGACTCGGTAGATGCCATTCACCGCGCCCTGGATATGGGGATGAACTGGATTGACACTGCCGCAGTCTATGGCCTGGGCCGCAGCGAAGAAGTCGTCGCCCACGCTCTGGACGGCATGGCCGAAAAGCCCTATGTGTTTACCAAGTGCTCCCTGCGCTGGGACGACAACCGCAAAATCTACAGCAGCCTCAAAGCGGATTCCGTGCGGGGTGAGGTAGAAGACAGCCTGCGCCGCCTGAAGGTGGAGGCCATCGACCTGTATCAGGTTCACTGGCCCAACCCCGACCCGGAAATCGAAGAAGGGTGGGCAACGCTGGCCGAATTGAAAAAAGAGGGCAAGCTCAAGCATATTGGTGTGAGCAACTTTAACGTGCAGCAAATGACGCGTGCAAATGCCATCGCCCCGGTTGAGACGCTGCAACCGCCTTACTCACCTGTGAAAACCGCTGTGGCCGACGAGATTTTGCCGTACTGCGGAGAACACAACATCGGCGTCATTGTCTACTCACCCATGTACTCCGGGATGCTGACGGGGGCCATGACCAAAGAGCGCGTAGCCAACATGCCCGACAACGACTGGCGCAAACGTGATGACGAGTTCCAGGAGCCGCGCCTGAGCCGCAATTTGCAGTTGGCCGCATTAATGGAAACGATTGCCAAGCGCCACAATGTACCAACGCCAGCGGTTTCAATTGCCTGGACGCTGCGCAACCCCAACGTCACCGCCGCGATTGTAGGTGCCCGCCGCCCGTCACAGGTGGATGGCATTATCCCGGCGGCGTCGCTCGAACTGACGGATGAAGACATGCAGGAAATTGACGCGTTCCTGGCGGCAAACCCCTAGGCGACAGCCTACATACCTGTGGGCGTGCAGCGGCCTGCCACACGCCCACAGCATTGTATCTCGTTAGCAGCTTCCCTGCTCAAGTGTGTATTCAAGCGCGTCTTCACGGCTGGAATTATCGCCCTCGTTGGTCTCGTTAATCTGATTGTTGCTATCCAGAATCACCTGAATGCGGTGGGTCGAGTTGAAGTTGGTGTCCACCGTCAGGAAGATGCCATCTACTGTGCGGCTTTCTCCAGCACCCAACTGCGGGATCGGTGCTGTGACTGCGGTAACGGTGCCGCTATCGGGGTGCGTGTCGCGCACTTCGAGGGCGGCGGTGCCTTCCATGTCACTGGAGCCGTCGTTGCGCACACTCACCTGGATTTCCATCGTTTCGTCGCAGTCCGGCGGATAGGGATCAACGGCTACCGATCCGTCAAAGACGAGGTTTACGTTAGACGGTACATCGGTGGGCGGGATGGGTTCAGGCGTATTTGTCGGCGGGATGGGTGTAGGTGTGGGCGGGCCGCTTTCCACGGGCAGGTCGCCCGCGTTTTCAATGCTTACCAACTCACCGAAAATCCAGCCCTCAGCGTTGTAATACTGTATCTTGTACCAGCTTCCATCCTCATTGACGGCCAGCAGGTCTTGTTCGCTGTTGGGTGCCAGCGGCCCCAGCAGCGTAAACGATGTAGACGGCCCGGTGCGCACATTGGCCCCTACTAGCACAACCGCCTTGGGACTGGTGTCGGGGGTGTCGGTTGGCTCTGGCTCGTCGGTCGGTTCGGGTTCGTCGGTGGGTTCCGGTTCATCAGTCGGGGGCGGCTCTGCCTGAGCGTCCACGTCGGCGGCTGTGTCTTCTTCTGGTGCGGGCGGGACCACAGCCTCTTCGACGGGTTGTTCGCCATCCCCGCTGACCATTTCTTCAGGCTCGGCTTCAGGGGCCGGGGCTTCGTCCATCTCATCAGCATTGGCCGCCAACACAGACGCCGCGTCAATTGTCGCCTGGACTGCCGGGTCGGTGCTGCGGACTTCGATGGTGTGGGTCGCAGAGCGAACCGCTTCACCGTTGTTGCGTACCAGCGTCAAGCTGACCTCGTGCATACCGGGGTCTGCCGCGACCCAGCTTTGCGCAAACGGGAAGACCGGTGCGCCGGTGGGGTTAGGGGTATTCACCTCTTGCACCACTTCATCGTCAATGCGCACTTCGATGCGCGCCACATCGTCGCCCGTGTTTTCAATGCGGGCCAAAATGTTGACGGGCACGGTTTCAAAATACACGGAGCCGTCAAGCGGGGCGGCCAGCAGCACCACCGGGCCGCGTGAATTGGCCACGACCGGGCTGTCATCCGGCACGGATGCGTCTTGCGCGTCTTCATTGACGGTTGGGGAGTCGCCGCCGCCATCGTTGGCGTCCGGCATGGGGACTTCATCAGGCAGCGTGAGTGAACACGCTAAGGTAGCCAGCAGCAAAGCCGCCAGCCCAAAAGCACGCTTACATGCGTGGGAATTTGCCAATCTCATCAAAGCAACCCTTCTTTGGCCGCTATCCCTGCAAAGATGGCCCAAATCCTATCGCAAATCGGCAGTGCTGCAAAGGCAGCGCTTAGCCTGTGGCCAGAACCGGCTCAGGCAGCATCACCCGCTGAAGGAATGTACTGTAGGCGGTGGGCTGCTCAAACATCGGGAAGTGCCCGCATTTGTCAACCAGGGTGAGGGTGGCCTTTGGGGCCAAATCGGCCAGCAAGCGGCCTTCACTCACGGGCACGGTGCCGTCTTGCTTGCCGAAGATAACGTGGACGGGCGCTTGGATGCGGGGCAGGTGCCGCGTGAAGTCGCCTTCACCGATGGCAATGCCCGCGTGGTAGTAGGGGCGCGCCCGAATGCCGTGCAAAATCCAGCGAGACTGCTCGTACCAAATCGTTTTGGGCACACTGTCAAAGTCGTGGAACCATGTGGGCATGACCAGGTAGCGGGCATAGGGGTCAAACACACGCAGCGGGCGCTGAAGGTCAATCATCCAGGTGGGCAAATCCACAAACCAGCGCAGCAGTTGATGCTGCCGCCAACCGTCCGCCGTTAGCTGACCGCTCACCACACCGCTGACGATGACAAGCTGCGTCACCCGCCGTGGGGCAAGCTGCGCCGCGATTGCTAAGCTCACCTGCCCGCCCATACTGTGGCCAATCAGCCGAAAGCAGCGCAGCCCAAGGTGGTCGGCCAGGGCCAGCACGCGCTGCGCCTGCGCCATGATGCTGTAGTCGCCGTCGTGGGGGGCGTCGCTTTCACCGTGACCCAGCAGGTCTATCGTGATGCAGTAGTAGTCGTCAACCAATACCGGGAGCGTGGTGTTCCACACGGCAGAAAAGGACGATACGCCGTGGATAAGAATCACGGCTGGGTTTGACGGATCCCCGACGGTGGTATAGCTGAGGGTGTGGCCGTTGATCGGCTGTGTGTGTTTGCGAATAGCAGGCATAGCGACGAACTTATCGTAGAGCTTTTCGACAATGCCTTACAGCATATAACATTTGCTGTGATTATGCTGGACTCTTACGGTTAGAATATCGTTCAGGTTTTGTTCGGTTTTGCCACGTAAATCAACTCATAGGCCAGCAGCCCCGGCAGCACGGGCGGTGGCCCTGCACGATTGGCGCGGCGGG
>CAWUJQ010000361.1:0-4959 GCA_963922445.1 uncultured bacterium | reverse complement strand
TCCGGCTCAACGGCCATGACATCAACCCGGACTACATGCGAATCCTGCATCGTGCTGACGGCTACAGTTACGCACTCGAAAAACAAGACTAAAGTCCAATCAATAGCGACTTCCCCACACCGCCTGAAGGCGGCGGTTCCCGTCGCTGTTGGGTAAAGAAAGGTTTTAGGAGACTATGGCACACCAACTGACGAAAATTGCCCTCTGCCTCACGCTGATGCTTGGCATCGTAGGGGCAGCAGCCGCACAAGAAGACTCGCTGCGCGAACCCGCGTTCGTCCCAACGGTATTTGCCGCGTGGCAGCCGTTTGAAAACGGCGTCATGATGTGGTTCGAGGATACCGACCAGATATGGGTATTCGATAACGACGGGTCACTGCGCATCTACGACGATGAGGGCGACGACGGTTCATCCTCTAGTTCCTGCGACATTGACCCGATTCGCGGTTTCGGCGCGATTTGGAACAGTTATGAAAGCGGTGACCTGGGTTGCCCGCTAGCTGACGAACTGGGTTTTGAAACATCGGCCCGCCGTGACGTTGGCGGTGGCCCGCAAATTCAAGGGCCGGGCGGCACGCTGTACCAAACAGCCATCTCACCGGGGTCAAACACGGGCACATGGAGCGTTATCAGCTACCAATAGCACCCATCCGGTTCACAAGCACCGTTCCCTTTCTCATGAAATATTTAACCTGGGGGGCGGTGCTTTTTTACTTTATACTCCGGTCGCACTCAATTAACGACCCTTATTCCGGGGAGAAATCACCTGATGAATCGTTTACGTACAACTGCACTCATGATGCTCATGGTCACCCTGCTGGCCGCACCGCTCTACCTCAACGCCCAAGACATCGGGACGTACCGCCCGCACCCGGGGGGTGATGGCTGGGACGGTGATGACGGTCGCCTGAACCAGTACGACTACATGGACGGCATTGGCGTCTACTGTGCGGATGAAACCCACACACCGTGGGACAACTACGAGAACGGCGGCTTTGTGGTGCTTGCGCCAAACCCAGAAGCGGCTGGCGCTAAGGAAGTGCTGTGGGTGCCTGAAGCCCAAATCGAAGCGGGGATTGCCCAGGCAACCGCAACTGGCCAAAACACACTGCTCGGTCAGGCACAAGGCACCTGGTTAGACCCACAGCCCGCCATTTACTACCTGCCTGCCTCTGGTGAATTCCAGTTGAACGTTGTGGGCGGCTATACAGACAAGCTGTTTGAGTTCCAGTGGACGGAATGCCGCAGCGTTCCCAAGGTGACGAACGACGGCTGCCCGCCCGGTAAAGACGACACCGGCAACGGCTGCGGTTAGGCCGTCACGCGGCACAAAACGGGGCGCGAAACCCCCCGCGCCCTAAAGTCCCCCTGTTCACACACCAAAATTCATAGATAATCACCGCGTTTTCGCTCACGGGAGATTAATTTTCACATGAATCAATTACTACGTCGCGCGTTTGTTGTTATCGTTGTTGGCTTGTTGGTCCCGGCGACCCTGTTCGCTCAAGAAACCAACCAGTCTCCAAATGAAGGCACAGATGATGGACGGATCAACTTTAACTACTGGATGGACGGTATGGGGCTGTACTGCATAGACAGCGGTGGTGCCCTGGCGACATCGCCTACCGGGGGTGGTTTGCTGCTGCTGCTAGAAGGCGCACAAATCCTGTTCGTGCCCGCAGCCAAAATCAGCAGCGGTTATGCGCAGGCGCTGGCCACTAACCAATTTGCAACGCTTGGTGTTGCGGCAGAGGATGCCTACTTCTCCCCGCCGCCAGCGATTTATGTCTTGCCGGACGGCACTCTCCAGGCCAATGTTGCTAAGTCCTCACCCGATGACTTACGAGAGGGTAAAATATACGAATTCCAGTTCACCTCCTGCCGTGGCACAGAGGTACCCATTGTGGATCAGCTTCCAACAGGAACGATCATACCTAATGATGGGTCGGTCCCGGCTCCCGCTGTCGCACCGGGCACCGCAAGTGATGCTGCTCCGGTAGAAGCACCCGAAACCGCACCTGAAGCGGATGCAGAAGAAGCCCCGGCAGAGCCAGTTGCACAGCAGTCCGCTCCCGTGGTGCAGGACGCACCCGCAGGCAATGTGTACAGCAGTGCAGACATCACCGCAGACACGGTGATTCAGGTGGGTGACATTATCGACGGTAAGGTCGTGATTGGTATTGACGGCAACCAGATTTTCGTCGTCTCTCCGTAGCCACGCATCACGAATACACACGCCATTCTAGGGCCGGGCACGCAACCCGGCTCTTTTAGGTTTTCGCACTCTCTGCTATAAATTCGCGCCAAAACGACAAACCATTGGGCCTCCCGGTATATGTTCAACACCTACCAGTTCCTATTTGAGTTCTCGCTGCTGGTGATTGCCTATTGTGTGGCGGTAGCGACCCTCATCGTCACGCGGCGGCGGCTGCGCCCGCTGGCTCGTAACCTGCTCATCGTGCTGATTATATTTGAAATCGGGTTAGCAGCCGCGCATCTGCGCGTGCTGGAAAGCGACCTGCCCCCGTTTTGGGCGTTCTTTTTGAACCTGCAATTTGAGCTAACGGCGGGCGCGATCTTCTCGGCGTTCCAACTGGCGTTTGTAGGCCTGTTGGCGTTCGTCAACGGCTGGCTGACGCCCGATTTAAAGTGGTGGCAGCGGGCTTATTGGGTGCTGCTGACGGCCACGTTCATCTACCTGAGCCTGGACGAATATCACTCGTACCACGAAACGCTTGGCGGGCGCGTGCCCACGGAGTTCTGGCGCATCCCTTACGCCATTGCCGGGTTGATTCTGGTTGCCATCAGCGCGGCAGTGTACTACTACGGCTCGAAAATTCCGCTGCGTCTGTTCGTGATGATGTTCATGGGCCTGATGATTGCGGCGGTGGCGGGCATCGGCATTGAGGAGTTTGTGCTGCAAGGTTATGTGCAATATGACCCCGACGCCGAGTGGATGTACGTCTTTGAAGAGACGTTTGAGATGGTGGGCACCACGATTGTGCTGGCGGGGGTGCTTTCTTACATGCAGGAGTTCGTCCCAGAGCGGCGGCAGCGCACGGCATGGCGCTTTTTGGCCGCTGGCGGGACGGGGGTGCTTGCGTGGTACTTCTTCGCACAGTTCATGCTGCCCGGAATGCAAGCAGCCCTGTTGGCAACGCCCGCTGATGTCGAATACGAGGACGGCAAACTGAGCTTGCTTGCGTACAATGTGAGTCCGGCACAGGCCAAACCCGGTGATGAGATTATCGTGTCCATGTATTGGCGGGCCAACGAGCCGCTAGAAGAAAACTACAGCTTTTCGATTCACGCGCTGCAATATCCCAACGGCAACAGCGTCGCCCAAAGTGACAACCTGCACCTGGGGGTAATTCCGACGCAAGCGTGGTTCCCAGGTGTGGTGATGAAGCAGAAGTACTACATGCGCCTGCCCCGGAGCGTTGATACCCCGGCGAGCCTGGGCGTTATGGCGCGGGTATGGTATGGCCCGTGGCCGCTGCTGCGTCCCTGGCAAGATACAACTGGCTTGCCTGTGGTGGACTTTGGCGAACTAGATCGGTTGGCCTTTGACGCCGTCGTGCTTGACCGGGTGACGGTGCTATCGACCCGGCAGCTTGACGAGCCAGATGTGCAAACGACGTATACCTTCCCCGAAGAACACGTCGAACTGACGGGGTACAGCCTGCCGCAAGACACGGTCCACAGCCAAACAATGCCGATTTCATTTTGGTGGAAGACAGACCGACGCCAGCAGCCACGCAAAGACCTGTCGCAGATGCTGCATTTTGTCTCTCGCGAGAGCGATGACCTGTACGTGTTCGATCAGCCGCCGTTTAGCGGGCGCTTCCCCATGACGTACTGGACGCGCAACATGACCGAAAAAAGCACGTGGCAGATTCAGCTAGAAGGGCAACTGCCGCCCGGTGAGTATGACGTGTACACGGGCATCTACGACTGGGAGACAGACGCCCGGCGTGAGGTAACGAACGGCCCCGGTGAAGGCCTACCGAATAATATCATTCACCTGGGCACCGTCGAATACATCCCGTCCGAGGAGGTTGTGACTGGCCCGGACTTAGAGACGACCTGCTTTGCCGTTGCCAACTTTGACCTCACACGCAACAGCGAAGACGACACGCTCATTGCCATTAACCGCGAGACGGCTGCGGCGCGTATGGTGGGTGCAACGGGTACGGTTGAAGTGGAAAACCTGACCTTCAGTGCAGACGGGACTGTGTTATACGCGCAAGAAGAAATCAAAGAGGAACGGCGTGGCGTCTTCGGGACGATTGACTTGCAATCGGGGGTGTTTACGCCTGTGAGTGACGCCATTGCGCCGGCGAATGCCCCGGCGCTGAACCCGATTCATGGGGGCGACACCCTGTTTGACGTGGACGGCATCTCTGTGGACAAGCAAACCGGGCTGGTGTGGGCCATCACCCAGGACGCGAACAACTACCTGTTCCAGATTAACCCACAGACGGGGGAGATCGTGCGGGATGCGTTTGGCCAGGGGGTGGATTACGTCAAAGTGGAGATTGGGCACATCCGGGGCGCGGACTTTGTGGACGTTGAGGGGTTTGCTATTGATCCGCAAACGGGGACGTTCTATGTGTTGGCGGCCAGCGATGACTATCATACGCGGCTGGCCCGCATTGACTTTGATACGCTGTCCACGGGCAGTGTGCGTGCGGTTGACCCGGTGCCGCTGCGCAGTAACCTGGACGGCGACGCGATTCGTGACGTGGAAGGGCTGACGTTCCATCGTGACGGCACCCTGTACATCACCAGCAGCAACAACAGCAACAATGCGCAGGTGTACGACTCGCTGTGGCGCGTTGATCCAACAACAGGCGATGCGGAGTGGATCGACAGTATGGAGAACTACGTTGAGTACGTGGACTACGAGAGTGTGGCGTGCTACGGCGGTTGATGTGATGCATACGCGGGGCGGGTAGG
>CAWUJQ010000360.1:0-4999 GCA_963922445.1 uncultured bacterium | reverse complement strand
GACATTCTGCTGGTGTTTATTGACCCACGTATTAGTTATGAATGAGGCACACCATGACTGCAATTGATAGCGGCCAGAGGGTCGATGACAATATCGCGTCCATCGCAGAGGAAAAGCAGCTTACCGCCTCACAGTGGCAGCTCATCTGGTGGCGCTTCCGCAAGCACCGGGCCGCCATGATTAGCGTGGTGGTATTGGCTGTCCTTTACACCACCGCTCTGTTTGCGGGCTTCTTTGCACCGCACGATCCGACGCAGGTATTTTCTGAGTTCGCTGAGGCCCCCCCACAGCCTATTGTGTTGTGGGACAGTGCGGGCTTTCACTTTCCACCTGTTGTGTACGGTTACGTTGGCGAGCGCGACCCGGCCACCCTACGCAAGGTCTATCGCATTGACCCGGAGTTACGCCAGCCGGTGCGCTTTTTTGTGCAGGGGGCAGACTACAAACTATTGGGGGTTATTCCCGCTAACATTCATCTATTGGGGTTAGATGACCCGGAGCAGCCGTTCTATTTGCTGGGCACCGATTCGCTCGGACGCGATTTGCTGTCACGCATCATCGTCGGGTCACAAATTTCACTGACGGTTGGCCTGATTGGTGTTTTCCTCAGTTTGATTTTGGGCATCTTGCTTGGCGGCGTCTCTGGCTACTACGGCGGCTGGATTGATGTGGTCATTCAGCGGTTAATCGAAGTTCTGCGGTCTATTCCAACCATACCGCTGTGGCTTACCCTCAGCGCTGCGCTGCCCCGCAACCTGACGCAGCTACAGGTCTATTTTGGCATCACCATTATCCTGTCCTTAATCGGTTGGACGGAGGTGGCCCGTGTGGTGCGCGGTAAGTTCATGTCTTTAAAGCACGAAGACTTCATTCTCGCGGCCCGCACCATTGGCACATCCCGTTTGCGGATCATTGTGTTTCACATGGTGCCGTCGTTCTTCAGTCACTTGATTGCCGCGCTCACGTTGGCCCTGCCCGTCATGATCCTGAGTGAAACCGCGCTCAGTTTCCTGGGGCTTGGTTTGCGCCCGCCCACCATTAGCTGGGGAACCCTGCTTGAAGGTACCCAGAACCTCAACGCGATTGCCCTCACGCCCTGGCTGCTGTTTCCCGTCGTGCCCGTCATCATTACGGTGCTGGCCTTCAACTTTGTGGGCGACGGGCTGCGAGATGCTGCGGACCCCTATTCGTAATGGAATATACTTATGACTGCGAATAAGAAACCTATTCTGGAAATCAAAAACCTGAAAATGCACTTCCCCATAAAGAAGGGTATCTTTGGCCGCGTTGTCGGGCACGTCAAAGCGGTTGACGACGTGACCATTACCGTCAACGAGGGGGAAGTCGTCGGATTAGTGGGTGAGAGCGGCTGTGGCAAGTCCACTGTGTCCCGTTGTATCGTCCGCGCTTACAAGCCCACTGCTGGTGAAATCCTGCTGTACGATGAAGCAGGCAATGCGGTTGACCTCGCCAAAATTTCCGAGACGGAGATGAACGCGTATCGCCGTGATGTGCAGATGGTGTTCCAAGACCCGTTTGCATCGCTCAACCCACGCATGACGCTTAAACAGATCATCGGTGAGCCAATGAAGAACTACGGGCTGTACAGCGGCAGAGCGCTCGAAGAACGTGTGGCCTATCTGCTGGAGTCCGTCGGACTGCGGCCAGAACACATGTCGCGCTATCCACACGCGTTCAGTGGAGGGCAGCGCCAACGCGTCGGGATTGCCCGCGCCCTGGCTTTGAATCCGCGTTTGATTATTTGCGATGAACCCGTGTCCGCATTGGATGTGTCCGTACAGGCACAGATATTGAATTTGCTGCGTGACCTGCAAGCGGAATTTGGCTACAGCTACCTGTTTATTGCCCATGATCTCAGCGTTGTAGACTATATCTGTGATCGGGTGGCGGTCATGTACGTCGGCAAAATTGTGGAAACAACCGACACCGATACCCTGTTCCAAAAACCGCAGCACCCCTACACCGCCGCGCTGCTATCCGCGATTCCAAAACTGAACCCCCGGCTTCGTCAGCTACCCGTACCGCTAGAAGGCGAAATTGCCGACCCGGCCAACGCCCCGTCGGGATGTGTGTTTCATCCCCGGTGCCGCTATGCAGAGGATCGCTGTCGCCATGAGGTACCTCAACTGCGCGAGACCGCTGACGGTCACGTGGTGCGCTGTCACTTTGCGGGTGAGCTAACCTTCGAAGAATTGGCGGGCACGACAAGCGATACCACATTGGAGGCAATGTAATGCCAGGTGATACCCTACTGGAAGTCAACAACCTGAAGGTACACTTCGACACTGAAGAAGGCGTTGTTGAAGCCCTCCGCGATGTGTCGTTTGAGGTCAAGCGGGGCGAAACGGTTGCCATCGTTGGTGAGAGCGGCTGCGGGAAGTCGGTTATGGCACGGGCACTGCTTCAAATTGTGCCGCCCCCTGGGCAAATCAAGGATGGACGTATCGTCTATCACCGCAATGGCACGCCCGTTGAACTCACGAAGCTGCCACCAAAGGGGCCGGAAATTCGTGACATTCGCGGGGCGGACATCGCGATGATCTTTCAGGAGCCGATGGCGTCGTTTAGCCCGGTGCATACCATCGGCAATCAAATCAACGAGGCGATCATGCTGCACCAGCACCTGAGCCGCCGTGATGCCACCCAGCGGACGCTGGAAATCCTGAAGCACGTCGGTATGCCCCAACCCGCCCGCATTATTGATCGCTACCCGCATCAACTGAGTGGGGGGATGCGGCAGCGTGCCATGATTGCCATGGCGCTCTCGTGCCAGCCGCAGTTGCTTATCGCAGATGAGCCAACCACCGCGCTTGATGTGACGACTCAGGCGCAAATCCTGCGGCTGCTGCGTGACCTGCAAAATGAGTTTGGCATGGCGATTTTGTTCATTACGCACGACCTGAGCGTTGTGTCACAATTTGCAGACCGCGTGGTGGTCATGTACCTGGGTGAGGTGGTTGAATCGGCAGATGTGATTACGCTGTTTGAGCAGCCAAAACACCCGTATACACAGGCGTTGCTCAACTCCATTCCGCACATTGGCGTGGGGCGTGGAGACCGGCTTGAGGCGATTGCCGGGTCCATTCCGAATCCGCTGCACAGGCCCACGGGCTGCCGCTTCCACACACGCTGCAAACAGAGGATACCAGGCGTGTGTGACCGCGTAGAACCCGCCATCATTGAGGTCGGTGAAGATCATCTGGCTCGGTGCGTTTTGTACGATGAACAGTGGATGGGGGCTACATCCTGAAGGTTGATTGAACTGAGATAACATGGGTTGCTGGGCCAACATCGCCACTGCAAAAGAAAGACGAGAATCACTGTGAAACCCAATATTGTTTTTATGCTTGCCGACCAGTGGCGCCTCCAGGCACTGGGGTATGCGGGCAATGAGCAAGTCCAGACGCCAAACATTGACCAGTTGGCCGAGGAGAGTGCGAACTTTACGCATGCCGTTTCCGGCTGGCCTGTGTGCTGCCCCTGGCGCGGGAGCTTCCTCACAGGGCAATACCCGACAACGCACGGCATCGTTGTGAATGACGTCACCCTGCAAAGCGACTACGTGGGATTAGGTACCGCCTTCAAGGAAGGGGGCTATGACACGGCTTACATCGGCAAATGGCATATAGACGGGAATGGACGGTCAAACTACATTCCGCCAGAGCGCCGCTTGGGGTTTGATTACTTCAAAGCGCTAGAATGCACGCACGACTACAACAACTCCCCCTACTATGCGGGCAACTCCGACGAGAAACTGTACTGGGATGGCTACGACGTTTTCGCTCAGACGGCGGATGCCCAGGCTTACATCCAGGGCCACTCGCAGGAGAATCCCTATCTGCTTGTTCTTTCGTGGGGGCCGCCACACGACCCCTATGAAACCGCCCCAGAGCCGTTTAAGTCTATGTATGCTCCCGATCAAATCGCGCTGCGCCCCAATGTGCCCGACGATATGTCAGAAAAAGCGCGAGAGTGGATCGCGGGCTATTATGCCCACTGCTCTGCGATAGATAAAAGCGTTGCTGACATTCTGCAAACGCTTCGTGAAACGGGCCAACTCGATAACACGATTGTCGTGTTTGCGTCAGATCACGGGGATATGTTGGGATCGCAGGGCAATGAACGCAAACAGCGCCCCTGGGAGGAGTCCATACGGGTGCCGTTCTTGCTGCGTCATCCGCATAAGGCCGGGCAGATGGTAAACGCGATGCTTAACTCATACGATATCATGCCAACACTGTTGAGCCTCTGCAACTTGCCCATTCCCAACACGGTTGAAGGACGCGACTTTTCTGGTGTATTGGATGGGGGCGATGATCCCTCAGACGGCGCTGCGCTGCTCGCCTGCTTTCATCCGTTTGGTGAGTTCACGGTTGCCAATGGCGGACGCGAGTACCGGGGGGTGCGGACACATCGGTATACGTATGTGCGGTCGTTGGACGGCCCCTGGTTGCTATATGACAACGAACATGACCCATACCAACTATCTAATGTCGTGAATGACCCAGCCTACGCCGAAATGCAGAACCAGCTAGATACCAGGCTGGACGAGCTGCTCAGAGGCGTCGGCGATGACTTTGAGCATGGGTCTGCGTACATAAACAGGTGGCAGTACCCACAGGACGAAACGGGGACCGTGCCTTTTACGCTTTGACAGGTTTCGCGCCCCGCGCGTTTGGGTGAGGGGAGTTTGTCAACGATTATCGGTTTCCTCCATGACCTGAAACAGGGGACCTGAAAGCCGTCCGGCGTAACCACACGCGCATTCAGGTCGTCCCACGGGGTTGGCGTTGGTTGTCGTCGAACGCGGCGCCTGCTGGTAGTAGGCGATGGCCTCACGCCTGGCCCCGATGCTTGCTCTGTCGGGAAGGGGGTGTTGGGTGTTTTCACGCTTCCGGACGGGTACCGGACAGGGTTTTGGCTGGGTGGCCCTCACCCCCTGGCCCCTTGTATGTTAGAGATACGGTAAAATACGACC
>CAWUJQ010000359.1:0-5000 GCA_963922445.1 uncultured bacterium | reverse complement strand
GATGCCCTGAAAGCGCGCAAGTTCAGGGATGGTTTGTGTTTACCGCTTGCGGGCGACGATCCACACCATGTCGAACGGGTTGACGTAGGTAGACACCTTGCTCAGCCCGAACGCCCGCTCCAGGGCTTGCAGCGGCTTCGACAGCCACGGCGCATAAAAGCCCAACCGATCCAGGAACAGGCGCGCCGTCACATACTTGCCCTCGTGACGCACATCCAGCACATCGAACCCGCACTCGTCCAGCAGGCGCTTGAGCGTGGCCACACTGAAGTAATACACATGCTCTTCGCTCAGCTTGTAGCCAATCCAGCGTTTGCCCGTCAGCTTGGCAACCGTGCTGCCCACGTCTGGCGTGATAAGCGCGAAGTGGCCGCCGCTTTGCAATAGCTCTGCAATCCGTTCAACGTGGGCGCGCGGGCTGGGCACATGCTCAATCACATCCCACATGGTAATCAGGCCGTAGCTGTCATCTGCGAAGAAGGCCGCGTCTAGCACGCTCGTGTTGTAGGCCGGGTGGCCATACGTCTCCTTGACATACTCCACAGCAAAGCCGCTCACGTCCAGCCCTTCCACCTGCCAGCCGCGCTTAGCCGCCTCATCAATGAAGAAGCCCGTCGCACAGCCGATGTCCAGCAGCTTGCGCCCGTTGCCGGGGCCGCTGTGGCGCTCGATTAAATCGAGGCGGCGGTTAAACGTGCGCCGGATGTTGGTCTCGTCCGCGAGGTAGTCGTGATAGCCCACCGTGCCGCTGTCGTCGTTTTTGAAGTAGGTTTCGCCATACAGCGCGTATAGTTCAGCCGCATCGGGCCGGGGGCTAACATAAACGAGGCCGCAGGTATTGCACTGAACCAGTCCCTTGCCATTTTGCGGCATAAAAGGCGTGCGGTCGCTGCTGCCGCATAGGTCACAGGGCACATGATAGCGGGCCACGCGGTCGTCAATGCGCGGGGAAGATTGGGTTTGTTCAGTCAAGGCGGACGTTCCTTCGTTGGCGGGTGCGTTTCATGGTTGCGAGATTCTAACGCCAGCCCATCGTGCAAACAACCGCCAAGCTGCACTTTTGAGCCGCCCAGCACCATAAAAAAGCCGTCAAATCGCTGTATTTCGATTGTTACGACGTTGCCCCGTTCTAACAGTGCGGTTAGAATAAAGGATGATTCAGGTTGACATTAGTCTATGTCACGACCCATTAACAACCGTCGAGGCGTCAAATGAGCGAGAAAATCCTGGTAATTGACGACGAAGAAAACAACGTCGAACTGATTTCGATTCTGCTGGAACGTAGAGGTTACGAGCCGATTCCGGGCTATAGTGCGGAAGAAGGCCTGCGCCTCGCTTACCGCAACCAACCCGATTTGGTGCTGCTGGACATTATGATGCCGGATATGGACGGCTGGGAAGTGTGCAAGCGCCTACGAGAAATGTCTGACGTGCCGATTATCTTCCTTACTGCCCGTGACGAAACGCCGGACATCGTCAAGGGGCTGGAGATGGGCGCAGATGACTACATCGTGAAGCCCTACAACAATGAAGAGCTTGTGGCACGCGTGCGGGCACATCTGCGGCGCAGCCCGCGCCCCAACGTGAGTGAGGAACTGGCCTTTAACAACGGGGAGTTCCGCATCAACTTCCTCAACCGCGAGGTGCGCGTGCGGGATGAACTGAAGCACCTGACGCCGAAGGAGTTCAACCTGTTAGGCGTGCTGGTGCGCAACGCGGGGCGCGTTGTGCCGCGCAATGAACTGGTCACGCAGGCGTGGGGCGATGAATACGGCGACGCCATCGACAGCCTGAAGCTGTATATTCACTACCTGCGGCAAAAGGTGGAAGTGAACCCCACCCGCCCGGAGTACATCGTCACGTCACGCGGGGTGGGCTACCGCTTCGTGGAGCGTTAACCCGTTTGATGGGGTGGCTCTGCCCCCACACCCCCGGCAGGAGTGTAAACTCCTGCACCTCTCGTTTTCTGGCGCTTTGCGCCAGAACCGATTGGGCCATCTTTCCGCTACCACAATGCTTTTCTGCTCTATCGCCTTTGTGCAATACTTGCTATTATCGTGAACATCTGTTCGCATCCACTACCCATCGAGGCACGCATGGCAGAAAGCACCCTCTTCAAGGACAACCTCAACCCCACGCTTGTCGAAATCCTATCGGACAAAATCAGTGCGGTTTACCCGGCATTCGACGCAAACAGCTTTGTGGGCCACATCATGCCGCGCCTTGAAGCACTGGAATTCAAGCAGCGCAGTGCCCTGATTGCGGAAGGGCTGCACACCTATCTGCCATCTCACTACGCGGACGCAGTGGATGTGCTGCTGCAAATATTGGACTGGCCGGACGCCGAAGCCGAGCAGTTTTACCGCTTTCACCTGATGCCTGTGGCGCACTTTGTGGAAACCTACGGCCACGACCACTTCGAGGCGTCGATGCGGGCCAACTACGAAATCACCCAGCGCTTTACGGCTGAGTTTTCCATTCGCCCGTACATCAACCTGTACCCGGCGCAAACCTGGGCCAAGCTGCAACAGTGGGTTCACGATGACAACGAACACGTGCGCCGCCTCGTCAGTGAAGGCACCCGGCCTCGGCTGCCGTGGGCGTCTAAGCTGCCCCAATTCATTGAAGACCCCGAACCGCTGTTTGAGCTGCTGGAACCGCTCAAAGACGACCCGTCGGAGTATGTGCGGCGCTCGGTTTCGAATAACCTGAACGACATCACCAAAGACCATCCAGAGCGGGTGGTGGCCGTCCTGCAACATTGGAACCGGGACGCCAGCACGGGCACGCGCTGGATTATCAAGCGGGCGCTGCGTTCGCTAGTCAAGGCGGCCCATCCGGGTGCGCTGGCGCTGATGGGGTACACCCCGCCGCAGGTCACGCTTGACCAGTTCGACCTGACGCCAACGGAAATCAACATGGGCGAGGCGTTTGAGTTTACCTTTGCGCTCACCAGCACAACTGACGAACCGCAAGCGCTGCTGATTGACTACATTGTGGATTTCGTCAAGGCGAATGGCAGCACCAGCCCGAAGGTGTTCAAGCTCACCCAGCGCGACTTACACCCTGGCGAAACGCTAACCATTAGCAAGCAGCATGTCATCAAACCCATCACTACCCGCAAGTACTATGGTGGGCGGCACCGCGTTACGCTACAAATTAATGGTGTGGCGATGGGCGAGGCGGCGTTCGAGCTAAGCTGCTAGAGCGTTAACGCTGAATCACTTAAGCGTAAATGCAGCGCAGTAGCATCAACGCATTCCTCACCCCAATGGCGATGTGGCTCTGGTACAATGCTCCCAATATTAAGTTAATGTTGGGTAATTGAGTCACGGAGCCAGCGCGATGGCAAGTCAGCGCGAAATTGACACCCTGAATCGTATTTTACGGCTAGACTGGCAGCATCAACAACGTAAGGCGTTTCCGTCGCTTGAGGCGCTGTTCAGTGAGTTTTTGCGGCGCACAGGTGTGTGGGCCATTGCCCTCAACCGGGCAGATGCCCACCCTATCGCAACGGACTTTCCAGCGCATGTGGTGCCCACCGTGCGGGCCACGCCGGTCAATGCCACGCTGATGCAGCAAACCCTGCGCACACTGGGCCACACAAGCGTTTACGAGCGCATGGTGCTTACCCATGCCCTCAACTGGGCCGCGATTGCCGACGATGAGGCGGTGCTGGGCTACAACCTGCCCGACCTATACGAGCCGCTGTTGTGGTTTTATGAACGGGGCGGGTGGTTGTATAAAAACGATGCGGATAACCTGTGGGGCATTGCTGGGCTTGAAATCCCCCTGGAGCGTGCGTTTACGTACAGCAAGAATGAGGAAGTTGCGCTAGATAGTGACCTACTTGATGCGCTGGATGTCGAGTACGCCGGACAATAATGCCCAAACTAACGGGGTGGCTGTCGCCGTAAAACTTGCACACGCCCCTGTGCTGCCTGTACGATTCGCGTACAGCCAACCTGGAGTCAATCATCTGTGATTTTGTACGAAGACGAACAGGGCCGCCCCCTGCCGACGTTTTTTGGCATCGGTGTGGAAAAAGGCGGCACAACCAGCCTACATGAATACCTGCAACAGCATCCCAACGTTGTTTTGCCAACTGGCGAAAAAGAAGCGCGTTACTTCGATGACCTTTACGGCGATTATGGTGACTACGATCGCTTTTTGGCCCGCTTCGATTTGCAGCGGATTCAAGACCCGCAAACCCTGGCCTGGGGAGAAATAACACCGAACTACATCTTTTGGGAAGGCGCTGTCGAGCGTATTCACGCACTGGCCCCACACGCCAAGCTGATTGTATTGCTGCGCAACCCGGCGGTACGCGCCGTTTCGAACTACTGGATGGCCTACCATCGCGGCTATGAAAAGTACCCGATGCCGAAGGTTATGTCTGAGGAGTATGAGGCCGCCCGCATACAAGACAATGAGGCCAACCGGCGTCAGTTTTCCTACCTTCAGCGCGGTATCTATCACCAACAGCTTGACCATGTGTATCGTTACTTCCCGGCCAATCAGGTGCTTGTGCTGCGCTCAGAGGACTTTTTGGAACACACCGCCCACCTCATGCGGCACATTACCGACTTTTTGGGCATCCCGCCCATGCCAGAAATCGAATATCGGCAGTTCTTCGTCGCAGACTACCCCGCACCAGTCGAGGTGACGTACAACCAGATGGTCGAGTTCTTTCGCCCGCACAACGACGAGCTGACGCGCAAATACGGCATCGACACAACCGAATGGAATATCCCGTTCGATGAGCAGTACCCGGCATCGGAGCGACGCCCGCAAAAACGCGCGAACGTACTCAAAGTCCGGGTGGCGGAACTCAATGATCGGCTGAATCAAAACAACGTGCGTGTGGATCATCTGATTGAGAGGGTGCAGGGCCAAAAAGACCGAATTGACGAACTCCAGAAGATGCTTGGGCAAGCCCGTGAGTTATCCAACACGCGCAAAGAGCGCATCGACACGCTTCAACAGCAGCTTGGCGTCGC
>CAWUJQ010000358.1:0-5013 GCA_963922445.1 uncultured bacterium | reverse complement strand
CTGTGGGGTGGGGGTTGAGGCCAAAAAGTCCAGGTTTTCATTCATGAAGTTCGGGGCAGAAGCAATTGTCATGGGGTGCGTAACTCCGTCCTTATTAAACGCTATTGTAACATGGCCTGTACGCCAAACGCCCGTTGCGCTACGGTAACCCAAACGCCAACAAGACCCCGGTAAAGCCTCACCTATGACCGAAAACACACCCCAGCCCCTCGACCCCATCGAAATCCACACCTACTACGCGTGCAGTTGGGTTATCAACCATCACGGCCTGAACCAGTTGCGCGACATGGTCGACATTGCCGACGAGATGACCCTTGACTTGCGCGTGCGCAGGATGTTCACAGATCAGTACGGCTATGTGATTTATCCGTTTACCGTGAAGGTGGCCGATCAGAGCGAGTTACGCACGTTCGTGACGGAGGCGGCAGCGGGCGTGGGCATGGAGGAGTGGTACATCGTCAACGTCAGCTACTTTGAGAAGGGCATCCCGTTTATCGAGAACTTCCGCACGGTGATTTCACAGATGCCGCGCTGGGAGGAAAACATGCGCCAATATGCCGACCACAACGCCGCCCTATACGAAAAGCACAAGGCCAACCCACCTCAAGACGCGGAGTAAGGGGCCGGGTTCGCTTTTAACCAGTCGATGAGCATTTGCAGGGCGGCATCTGCGCTTTGGCGCTTGTTCGATTCGCGGTCGCCGCTCCAGGTGAAGTTCTGCACGTCAATGTCGCCGTCACCATACGCCAGCCCGATGTACGTCAGGCCAACCGGCTTGGTGGGGGTGCCGCCCCCCGGCCCTGCGATGCCCGTCACGCTCAGGGCAAAGTCCGCATTGAAGCGGTCTTTCGCGCCGAGCGCCATCTCTGCGGCCACGGGTTCGCTCACTGCGCCATAGGCCATCAACGTGCCATGACGCACGCCGAGCAAATTCTGCTTAACCGAATTGGAATAGGCGACAATCCCGCCCAGCACATAAGCCGAACTCCCGCTAATATCCGTCAGGCGGCTGGCAATCAGGCCACCCGTACACGATTCCGCCGTGCAAACGGTCGCCTCACGTTGGCGCAGCAGTTCACCGAGTAAGCTCTCCAGGGAAGTTGGGGACACCGTCAGGCTCCTTGTTAGATTGCCACAACTCAATCCTAACCAGATTGCCCCTTTTGTGCCACAGGTTGGGTGCAACTTGCCGGATTCGCCGCTATAATTGTTGTCATAGAGATTGAGCGTCGTCCACTGAAAGGCAACCGTCCCGGCAATGGAACATTGGGTTTGGGTACCAATGATTGCGTGCATCGCGCTAATCGCCATGATTTGGCTAGCGGGCTGCACCTTGACCACGGGCACCAGCGCGAGCAGCGCCCAACCCACGGTCAGCCTGACGATTCCACCCCGCATGACGCTGACTGTGTTCGACGCTGTTCAACCAGAACCCACGCAAACCTGGCGTCCCGCCTCTCGAACCGCCGTCCGACCGACCGCCCCCCCCAGTCCAACGCCACAAACGTATACCGTTCAGGCGGACGACACGCTGCTCGATATTGCCATACAATTTGATGTGGCCTTCGAGTCTTTGGTCACAGCCAACCCGGAAATTGACCCGGAGCTGCTGCAAATCGGCCAGCGCCTGCGCATTCCGCCGCCGCCCGCCGATTCCATAGACACCATTGCGACCCTTCCTGCCCCGTCTAGCACACTGCCTGCACCCACCTGCTATCCCGCCACGCCGAGCGGTATCATCTGCCTGGGCTACGTGCCCAACAACAACGGCCAACCGCTAGAGCAGGTTGCGGTTGAGGTGCAGTTGTTTGGTGAGGGGGATTTACCCTTCGCAACCGGGCAAGCTGCCATTGAACAGGCGCTTATTCCGCCGGGAGCGCTGGCCCCGTACCGCGCCACCTTCCCCGACGTAGCCCTGGACCGGGTTCAGGGCGTGTCTGTATTGATGGTGGCGGGTACGGTTGCACTTAGTGGCGATCACTTCGCAACGCTGAAGCTAGAGAACGAGCGCTTGCTAAATGTTGAGCGGGGTTACGTGTATACGGCGGATGTGGTGAACGCGGGGGAGGCGGCAGCAATGCCGCCACGGGTGGTGGTCACGCTGATAGATGAGAACGAACAGGTGTACGGGTACCGTGTGTGGCAGGCGGGATCACCGCTGCCATCACTGGGGCGGACAAGCGTTCGCATTAGCCTGGTGCCTGTGCTGCAAGACGGCTTGCCTCCGCTTAGCTCCCGTGCCCATGCCGAGGCGCGGCAGGCGCGTCCCCCCGCATCCTGACATTACGATTCGACATGCCAGCGGACGACGTTGGCGTCAATGCTGATTTTGCGCAGCGCCCGTGCGACCGACACCCGATGGTGCCCATCGACCACATAATACAAGCCGTCGTATTCAATGACCTCAATGGGGGGCAGCAGGGTGATGTCGCTCATCATGGCGGTTGCCACACTCATCCACCGGTTTTTGTCGCGCCGCTGCCGGGGATGGAAACCCCGGTTAAAGCGATCTGGCCGTCCATTCGTTCCCTGAACCCGGTCAATATCGATGGCCGTGCGTTCTTGCCAGTCAATGGCCAGTTGATCGTCTTCGATGCGCGGCAGCTCTAGCATGTTGCTGCGCTGCCTGGTGAGTGCGCTTAGCGCGTCCTGTAATTTACCGATAAACCAAGACCGGTCAAACAGGCCGCTGGCCCGTTCCCGGATGACTGTTTCACGGTTGGGCGCGGTGACATTGTTGTACATGGTTTTGCCTTTCCGCTTGATAGTGTTTTATGCAGTTAATAATTGTAATGTATTGCGGGTGGCATTCAGCGTTAGAATGGCGTAAAAGGACTGTAATGCCGGAAGATACTTAGCACCCTATCATGATCCCTGACACGTATTGGATCGTTGTGACTGGCGTCCGTCGCAGTGGCCAAACCACATTTGTGCAAACCGCCGCCGACGTTACGGACTACCGCGACCGCCGAGACATGTCCATCATCGACAAAGAAGAATACACCCACGCCCGCAACGCGTTGCGCATCTGGAGTGTGCGCTTTTTGGCAACAGGTGAGGGGGGCGCGTCTGGTGAGCTTGACCTGATTGAGCGCTATCACAATAGCCTGCTGGTGGGCGAACTGGCGCTAGACGACGGCACCTTCCTGTGCCTGTACGAAGCGCCCCCCACCAGCCGCTTTGACGCGTCCTGGCAGGCATTGGAACAGGGCTTGCTGGGCGCGGTTGTGATGGTAGACAGCACCGCCCCCGAAACCTTTGCGGCGGTTCCGCGCATCGTCGCCACAGTGGAAGAAACGGGCGTGCCGTGTGTGGTGGCCGCCAACAAGCAAGACCTGCCCCATGCTGTGGCTGCGCCGGACGTGACTATGCTGCTAAACCTGGAAAAGCAAGGCGCGGGCGATGTGCCTATCGTGCCCTGCGTGGCCAAACAGCGCGAATCGGTCAAGACGGTGCTGTTAACCCTCCTCCGCCGCTTGCAGTCAGACGCAGCCCGCTCGTGACCGCCGCGAGCTACAGCCGTGGCTACCGCACGGATGACACCTACTGGATTGTCGTGGCTGGGCTGCGCGGCGCGGGCAAGTCTGCGTTTGTGCGCCACGCGTCCGAGGCTACCACACTGCGCGACAGCCGCGACATGAGCCTTATCACCACAGAAGAAAACGACGCCGTGATGGACTGGCTGGAGCGCACGGGCGGTGCTATCAACCCGGACACCGCCTTCCAGACGGAGGATGAAGTGCGGTTTGCCCGCTGGACGCGCCGCATCACCGTCGGGGAAATCGCTTTGGATGCACGCACGCGGGTGTGCTTTTACGAGGCCCCCGGCACGCGGGACTTTAGCTTTTTGGGCAACACCATTCTGCCGCAAAACCTGCTGGGCACCGTCATTATGATTGACAGTTCGCAGCATGCCACCGTGCGTGATGCCAGCCGCATCGCTGCGACATTTGCCGCCTATGCCCCTAACGAGCCGTATGTGTTCGCCGCCAACAAGCAGGATCAGCCCGAAGCGCTGCCCGCCGAGGACATCCGTATTTTGCTGCAATTTTTGGATGGGCACCTGCTGCCCGTGGTGCCGTGTGTGGCCACGCGCCCGCTGGATGTGCAAAAGGTGCTGCTGGCCCTGCTAGAACGCATCCGTGACAGCTACGACGATGGCATTCAGTGGTGACGGGGGACATGAAAACGGGATGAATGACCCCTGATGCACGCCAATCGCAGCGGTATGATAGCGGCGTAGCACTTAAGTAGACAACGACACCCAAAGGAGAGTGCATCATGGCAGTACGTTCAGCATCGGCAAAGTGGAGCGGTGGTGGCCTGAAGGACGGCAAGGGCGACCTGAAGATGGGCAGCGGCGCGTTTGAGGGCCAATATTCGTTTAGCAGCCGCTTTGAAGACGGCACCGGCACCAATCCAGAAGAACTGCTGGCGGCTGCGCACGCAGGCTGCTACTCAATGGCCCTGTCCGCTGCGCTGGAACGCGCCGGGTTCACGCCGGAATATGTAGACACGGCGGCCCGCGTTCACCTGACGCCAAAGGACGGCGGCGGCTTCGAGATTAGCAAGATTGAACTGAACACAGACGCTAACGTTCCGGGCGTAGAGGCAATGCAGTTCATGGAAATTGCCGAAACCGCCAAAGAAACGTGCATCGTGAGCGTGGCCCTGAGCAACGTTCCCGAAATGACACTGTCCATCAACCTGGAAAACTAGATGAGCCGTTAAACGTAACGAGCGATGAGGGCAGCGTCAACAAGCAGACGAACAGTCCCTCACGCACACTAAGCAACAATTCCCGCTCCATCTACGTGGATGGAGCGGGCTTTTAGGACACGGTAGGAAAACACAGCTAACCCACGATGATGATGTTGAATGCTCACTCCCGCCGCGTGCTGCTTTTCACCCTGTTGGTGATGACGCTCAACCTGGCCCATCTGCCCAGCGCCCACGGACAGGTCACCCCGCCGTCGTACTGCTGGCAAAGCCGCGCCTGCCTGACCGACATGC
>CAWUJQ010000357.1:0-5018 GCA_963922445.1 uncultured bacterium | reverse complement strand
TTCCGGCGGCCCGGACGCAAAGAACACGAACTCGCGCTGCACGCGCTGGATCAAGTGGGCATGGCGGACTTTGCTACCCGCCAGATCAGCCAGTTGAGCGGTGGCCAGCAGCAGCGTACCTTTTTGGCGCGCGCGCTGGTACAAGACGCACAAATCTACTTCATGGATGAACCCTTCGCCGCCGTTGATGCCGTGACGGAACGGGCCATCGTTGCGATTTTGCGCGAACTGCGCGAACGCGGCAAAACGGTACTCGTCGTTCATCATGACCTGCAAACCGTTGAAGACTACTTCGACTGGGTCACGCTGCTCAACGTGGAAGTGGTCGCCAGCGGCCCCACCGCAACCACCTTCACGGCAAAAAACCTGCGTGACACCTATGGCGGGCGCGTCGCCTACTTCCACGATGGCCGGGCCGTCCCCGCAGCGGGAGATTAGCCCATGTTCCCTCTATCAACAGAAGACCAGCGCGTGTGGGCTGTGGTGGGTGTGATTGCCCTGCTCGCGATCTTGTTTGTGCCGTTTAGCCACTTCGTTTTGGGCGTGAACTACACCTACACCGTGCGCACGGTCGCGCTTGGCGGCTCGATTCTGGGTGTGGTCAGCGGCGTACTCGGCAGTTTTGCTGTGCTGCGTCACGAAAGCCTGATGGGAGATGCCCTATCGCACGCGGCGCTGCCGGGAGTGGGTGTGGCCTTCCTGGTTGCAGGCCGTGACCTGGGCGTGCTGCTCATCGGTGCGGGGATAGCCAGTTGGCTTGGCGTCATGTTCATCCGCGCCCTGCTCAACACCACCCGCATCAAGCAGGACACAGCCATGGGCATTGTGTTGGCGGCGTGGTTCGCGGCTGGCATCGCCCTGCTGACGTACATTCAAGGCCGTGCAGACGCGAGTCAGGCCGGGCTAGACACGTTTATCTTCGGGCAGGCCGCCGCTATGGTGCGCAGCGATGTGATTTTGATTGCGGTGGTGGGCCTGGCCGCATTTGTCGTCGTCGCGCTGCTGTGGAAGGAATTCAAGCTGGTCACGTTTGACCCCGGCTTCGCTGACGCCAACGGCTTCCGCGTCGGGCTTATCAACGCAGTGCTGTCCACGCTAATTGTGGTAGCGATTGTGCTTGGCTTGCAGCTTGCAGGCGTCATCTTGATGGTGGGCATGTTGATTGCGCCGGGTATCGCCGCCCGCCAGTGGACGCAAAAACTCAACCAGATGGTGATTCTATCGGCAGTGTTTGGCGCGTTTGCGGGTGGCCTGGGGGCTGTCCTCAGCGCGGTTGATGCCAACATCCCCACTGGCCCAATGATTATCGTTGCCGCGTTTGCCATCGTGCTTATTTCGTTGGCGTTCGCGCCACAGCGCGGCATTGTGTGGGCGCTGCTGCGCCAGTATCGTGACCGCCGCCGCTTTGCCGAACAAACCGTCCTGCGCGACCTCTATCGTTATGCCGTCGGTCACGGTGGAGCAAACGCGCCCGTTCCGCAAGCAATCCTGCTTGGTGTGGGCGGCAGCAACGCGCAGCTTGGCCTCAAGCGGCTGCAAAAACGCGGATGGGTCACCCCGCAGGGTGGCAGTTGGGCGCTCACAGATCGGGGCATCCAGGCGGCAACGCAAGACGCGCACAACCAGGAGTTGTGGGCGGTATATCGAGTCTATGGCGCTGAACTTGACCTGCCGCTCATCAACGAAGACCGTCAAAAGCCTATCCAGGAGGTGCTGCCGGACGAGGCAGTCATTCGCCTGAAACGTAAGCTAGAAGGAGCCACAAGCTGATGTTTGGCATCGAAAGTGTGCTGATTGACCTGCTGTTGCATGGGTTCACACACGAGCAGATCAACGCCTTCCTCCGCAATCCGCAAAACACCGCCACACTTGTCGGCACGCTGATTGCAATTTCAGGTGCGCTGCTGGGCACGTTCCTGCTGCTGCGTGGCATGGCGCTCACCAGTGATGCAATCAGCCACACGGTGTTGTTGGGTATTGTGGTCGCCTTCATGCTGATGACCACCGTGTTCAACATGGAGCCGACCACCTCATCACCGTGGCTGATTGTGGGGGCAGCAGCGGCGGGGGTTGCCACGGTGGTACTCACCGAACTGATATACCGCTCTGGGTTAGTGCGCCAGGACGCCGCGCTTGGGCTGGCCTTCCCGCTGTTGTTTGCCCTGGCCATTATCCTCGTATCGCGCTTTGTGGAAGACGTTCACCTGGACGAAGACACAGTCATGGTCGGTGAAATCGGGATCGCGTGGGCCAACACCAACAGCCACTGCATTACCAACTGCGCGACGGTCACCATCACGCCAGAAGACGAGCAGGCCACACTCACCCGCCAGTGTACCAACTGCCGCGAACTCGGCATCAGCCCACGTGATGCCGACGCCGAGTTTAGCGAGAGTTGCAGCAACTGCGGCACTTATAGTCCAGCGCAGGCATGGCAGGCTGGCCTGCTAGACGATGAACCTGAACTCGTCTTCTGGCCGCAGTCCATTACCGTGACGGCGCTAATGGCCCTGCTGACTGTGGCGTTCGTCACGCTGTTTTACAAGGAACTCAAACTGGCTTCGTTCGATCAAGCATTGGCGAAGGCGTTGGGTTTTCGTCCGGGCGTGCTGCACTATGCCTTGATGGTGTTGGTCAGCCTGGTGGCAGTAGGCGCGTTCGACGCGGTCGGGTCAATCCTAGTGATTGCGTTCTTTATCATTCCGCCTGCCGCCGCCTACCTGCTCACTGACCGGTTGGCGCTGATGCTGCTGTTGAGCGCTTTGATTGGCAGTGCGGGCGCGTTTTTTGGCTACGATTTGGCTCGTGGCAGCGTATTCGGCGTGTTCCAGATTAGCGACGGCATCACTCTGATAAACCGCTTGTTCCGCAGCGACCTATCAATCGCGTGGAACTCATCCATTAGCGCCAGCATGGTGTTGATGATCTTTCTCTTCTTTATCCTGGCGTGGGTGCTGTCGCCCAAGTACGGCTTGGTGTCCACCATCATTCGCCGGGCGAACCAGCGCCGCCGTTTTAACGATCAGGTCGTATTGGCGCACATCTACAACCACCGCAACACCGACCGCGAAGTTGCCGAACTCAGGGTCGATGGCCTCTATCAGCACTTCCGCTGGTCACAACCCAAAATGGAGCGCGTCCTCGGTCGGCTGCGGACGGCGCGGCTTGTGCAAGTGGCAGGCGGCATCGTCCAGTTAACAGCACGCGGGCAAGAGCATGTCGTCAACTTCCGGCAGGCGAACCTTGCCACCGAAGCCAATTCAACCGCCTGACGGCATCACTCCGCTTCTGATGGAAGACAATTCGCCGGGGCGAAATCCCCGGCAACCACAAAATCGTGACACGTCATAAACAAGAAGTTGTTGTTCCCCGCCCAATAGCCCAGGCTGCCCGTCACCAAAACAATCACAACCAGCCCGATGAGCATCCGCAGGGGCAGGCGCAGCGCTTCCCCTTGCGTGATGACCAGCAGCACATAGCCAATGTAGGGCAAGCTCAACACGATGATGAGCGTCAGCGCGGTCTCCAGCAACGAATACCAACCACTCGCTTCCTCACCCGGTGCTGGAGCAAAGATCAAGGCAAACACCCACAGCGACGGGGCCAGCAGCGCCCATAATTCCCAGCCTTTAATAGGCCGCTCAGCCCGCGGCAGCACAAACGTCCCCAAAAAAATGGCCGTACACGTCACCCACACTGCAAACAATGTGCGAAAAAACACCACATTGTACGCCCCCAGGTTAAACATCAACGTTGAGGCGGTCACCGAGGCGGCCACCACCGCCAGATAGTACCCGCGCAGTTGCCAATTGCTCAAAAACGACTCAAGCTCTTGGTCGATTACGTCCTCAGCGTCGTCAATCTCAGTCATGATTGCCTCACAGGTTCACCCAGCCATACCGTGATCATACGCCTGCCTGCGGTCTGTCGCCACACATAGCCTAAGCCGGGCAGCCTGCCGCTGCATTGTGTGACAAACGTACAGCCCGAACGGGACAAAATGCAATGGGTGCCGCCCTCACTCTAGCGGATACTGTAAAAAAACCTTTCATAAGTATTGGTGAATGTCATGTACAAAACCCTCGATGCGAACGAGGCTGTTGCCCGTATCGCGTACAAACTCAACGAAGTCATTGCCATCTACCCCATTACGCCCGCCTCGCCCATCGGCGAGTGGGCCGACGCCTGGATGAGCGCTGGCCAGCCCAACCTATGGGGCACAGTGCCATCCGTGGTAGAAATGCAAAGTGAAGGTGGCGCTGCCGGGGCCGTCCATGGTGCGCTGCAAGCGGGGTCGCTCACGACCACATTTACCGCCTCGCAGGGTCTGCTGTTGATGATCCCGAATATGTACAAAATCGCAGGCGAGCTGACGCCGACGGTCTTTCACATTGCCGCCCGTTCGATAGCAGCGCAGGCGCTCTCAATTTTTGGCGATCATAGTGACGTGATGGCCGCCCGCCAAACCGGATGGGGGTTGCTTGCGTCAGCGTCTGTGCAGGAAGCGCACGACTTCGCGCTGATTTCAACCGCTGCCACGCTGCGCACCCGTGTGCCGTTTTTGCACTTCTTCGATGGCTTCCGCACCTCCCACGAAATCGCCAAGATCGACCTGCTTGAAGACGACGTGTTGCAGCAGCTCATTCGCTTTGAGGATGTGCTGGGCCACCGTGAGCGCCGCATGGCACCGGAAAACCCGTTTATCCGTGGCACCGCCCAAAACCCGGACGTGTACTTCCAGGCGCGTGAAGCAGCCAATCAGTTTTATGATCGCGTCCCCGGCATTGTTCAGCAGGTGATGGACGAGTTCGCTGCGGCGACGGGCCGCCAGTACAACCTATTCGACTACGTTGGCGCGCCGGATGCTGAGCGCGTCATCGTGTTGATGGGGTCTGGTGCCGAAGCCGCCCACGAAACCGTTGATTACCTCACCAGCCAGGGCGAAAAAGTTGGTCTACTCAAAGTGCGGCTGTACCGCCCGTTCGACGGTGCGGCCTTCGCAGCCGCCCTACCCGCCA
>CAWUJQ010000356.1:0-5020 GCA_963922445.1 uncultured bacterium | reverse complement strand
TCACACGGCGGCTTCGTTCCACCGGGGCCGGAGCCGCGTCTTCTGCTGCTACCTCACGGGGGGGCAGCAGCGTCAACGGGGCGGTAGCCGAGGGCGGCGGTGCTGGAATGGGTACGTCCGGAGTGGCGGCGGTGTTATAGTCTTCGTGGAGGGTTGACCCATTACCCGCTGTGAGCGCTTCCACGAGACCAGCGCTGACGGGCGGCAGTTTTTTTGATCGGTCGAATGCCTCGTGATAGACGGCATCAGCCAGCACCCGCCATGCTTCCAGTTCAGTTTGCAGTTCCGGCTGCTGCTGTAGCGCCTGTTCGAACTGGTGGCGTTGGGCGTCTGGTAGGGTACCGTTCAGATAGAACGGGATCATGTCCTGCAACGGTTGATTGTTCATTAGAACAACTCCTCTTCGCTCAGCAGCCCGCGCAAGGTGTCCTTGGCGCGGTGCAGGCGGCTTTTGACGGTTCCCTCGCTTACGCCCATGATCTCGGCGGCTTCTGGCCCGCTCAGTTGATGGAAAAACACCAATTCCAGCGTTTCCCGCTGTTGCGTGGGCAACTGTTGGATGGCCTCGCGCAGCAGTTCGGCTCGTGAGGCACGCTCTATCCGTTCCAGCGGGCCAGTACCGTCACTGTTGTATGTGTCGTGTAGCTCCACCAGTGTGAGCTTACGTTTGCGCCGGTAGTTAATGGCCTGATTGCGGGCGATGGCAATCAACCAGGTTCGTACTTTGCTGTCTCCGCGAAAACGCGGGGCGCTCTTCCAGGCTGCCAGCATCACGTCTTGCAGAACCTCCTCCGCTAATTGTCGATTGTCACCCAGTTGCCCCGTCAAATAGCCCAGCAGGGCCGGGCCATGCCGTGCGTAGAGTGAATCCAATGCGTGAGCGTTGCCTTGCGCCATACCTTGAATCAACTCAATGTCAGAAGCTTCGGCTGGGATGGGTGACTGTTGTGCACCTTCAAACATGAATGACTCCCTAACTCTTCAGCCTATAGGTCGTGGTTCTGGCCTCATAGGGTTCCTTAATCAATTGTGAGAAGGCCATTTTCGTACTCGATTCAACGAAACGCAAACCGCAATAAAACGTTGATAGGCGATTTTTACGGGTTTGCTACGGGTCAGGATGTGGCAACAGCGCGCTACACCTTATCTATTGCTGAGAGAGTGCACGAATTCGTTGCAAATGTAGGCAAGTCTACAAGCGCGCTTCGGATTGTGGGTTAAGGTAATGCGCGTTGCACAAGACACGAAAGGGCCACACACATGCTAGACCGCGAGGTTCGCGTATACAAAGAACGGGTACTCAATCCCGTTGCTGATGGACTGGGCAGTGCCGTTCATCCCACCACCATCACCGTGATTGGCGCAGTGTTTGGGGTTGGTGCGGGTGTGGCCGCATGGCAGCAGATGTACTGGCTTGGCCTGGGATTGTGGGTCGTCAACCGCATCATGGACGGGCTGGACGGCACCGTCGCCCGCCGCACCAATCAACAGAGTGACCTGGGCGGTTACGTTGACATTGTGCTGGACGACCTCGTGTATAGCATCATTGTGCTGTTGTTCGCGGTCGGCCTCAACACGATTCCGGCCTACATCGCGGCAGGCTTTTTGCTGGTGACGTATCGCGTCAACGCCGCCTCGTGGATGTATTTAGCATCCCTGCTGGAAAAGAAGTCTGTTGGGGCGAAGGCCAACAACGAACTCACGTCCATCACCATGCCACCGGGACTCATCGAGGGTACCGAAACGGTGATCTTCTACAGTTTGTTGTTCATCCTGCCGCAGTTCGGCGTCCATCTCATGTGGATTTTCGGTGTACTCGTCACGCTGACCGTGTTGCAACGTGTTGTGTGGGCTGTCCGCAATCTGGATTGATCCGCATCAATATGTTTTGTAGGGATGTAGCCTGCTGCGTCCAATATTGAAATTGTCAATCAATATCCAAATGGAGAGAACGAAAATGGAAGCAACACCCAACAACGAAAAGAAGTCCGGTTTCGACGCAGGCCAATTCCTGAAGGACAACGCCGTCAAAATCATTGCGATTGTCTTTTGGCTGGCGATTGTCGGCGCTGTTGTCGTCTATCAGCGCAGCACAGGGTTGGGGCCGCAAGCACTCGCCGCTGACCTCGTGGAGCAGTTGCAGTCATCCATCGCCGGGACGTGGTGGGGGCCGCTCGTTTACACGTTTATCTACTTCTTGCGCCCAGTGATTCTGTTCCCGGCGTCCGTGCTGACGATTTTGGCAGGCAATCTGTATGGGCTGCCGTTTGGGCTGGCAATGGCCGTCGTCGCGGGCACGATTTCGTCAATTATCCCTTACTTTGCGGGCCGCTGGCTGTTCGGCAGCGCAACGGACGCCGAAGAAGAGAATGAGGACATTGGCCGCCTGATGAAGTTCGCCAACGCGCTGCGCGAAAACCCCTTCCAGACGGTGATTACCATGCGTCTGTTGTTCCTGCCCTATGACGCAGTGACCATTTTCGCCGGGTCGCTCAAGATTCCGTTTGTGCCGTTCTTCGTCGCGACGGCGCTCGGCAATATCGTCGGTGCGATTCCGTATGTGGCCCTTGGTGCTTCCGTTGAAGGCAACCCATTCACCGAGGATGTAAGCCTCAACCCGTGGATTCTGGCGCTGGCCGCAGCCATGTTCGTACTCAGCATCGGTGGCTCGCAGGTGTATAAGCGCTTCCAGGCCAAGCGCAACCCTGAACTGGTAGAGCCGGAAACGTCTACCGCAGCCCAATAAGCATCAGTACGTATAACGGGCGGTCACACGACCGTCCGCTACCCTGACGCTGCTGCTTTTTCGCGTGCATCCACAAACGCTTGCACCGAGCGGCGCACATCGTCTTCCGTGGTGACCCACGAACACACACTGATGCGAATCACTGGCTCGCCAAACCACTTGGAGCCACCGCACCAGCATTCCCCGCCGTCCTGAATATTCTTGAGCGTGGCCTGTGTCAATTCTGGGGAGTCGCACGCGACAATCACCTGATTGAATACCACATCGTTCAATACCCTAAAGTGATGGTCACGCAGCCCGTCAGCGAACAGCCGTGCGTTATCGCACAGCCGCGCAATCAGCGAATCGACGCCGCTGCGCCCCAATATCTTGAGCAAGGCCCACAACTCAATGCCCCGCGCCCGCCGCGACATATCCAGCGTGTAGAGCATACTGTCGCGTTCGTCGCTGAACTGTATATATGAGCCGCTGGCCTGCAACGCGCTCGCCAGCGCAGAGCGGTCTTTGCACAGCATAACCCCACAGTCATAAGGCGAGTTGAGCGTTTTGTGGGCATCTACTGACCACGAGTCAGCCAGTTCAATACCGCGTGTGAGGTGCTTCGTCTGGTCACTGGCTGCAGCCCACAGCCCGAACGCGCCGTCAATGTGAACCCACGCCCCGGCCTGCTGCGCCAGCTTGCACACACTCTCAAAGTCCTCAAACGAGCCGGAATTCACGTTGCCCGCTTGCAGCACCACCAGCGACCTATCATCTAGCTGCGGCAGTTGATTGACATCCAGGCGGCCCTGCGCGTCAACGGGCACCCACTCGATTTGCGCATTGCCGATTCCCACAATCGACAGCGCCTTGCGCACTGTGCCGTGTGCCTGCGCACCCATGACAACGCGCACAGGCGGCGCGCCAAATAACCCCTGCTCCACCACGTCCCAGCCAGCGCGCCGGAGCAATTCGTTGCGTCCAGCCAGTAAGCCGCACATCGTCGCCGTGGATGTGCCCGTCACAAAGCCAGCAGCGGTGCCTTCGGGCAGGCCAAACAGATCAACCAGCCACCGCTCACAAAGCTGCTCTAGCCTGGAAGCAACGGGCGACATAACATTCAGCGCACCGTTTTGATCCCACGTATCAGCTAGCCAGCGCGCCGCCAACGCCCCCGGAATCACGCCGCCGTTAACGAAGCCGAAGTAACGCCCGCCGCCCTGCGCCACTGTCGCCGGGGAGCCAACCTCATGCAGCAGGTTGAGTACATCAAGCGTGTCGTGAGGGCCATCTGGGAAGTCTTCGTCAAAATGCGCGAGTCTGGCCAGCGCATCCGATGCCGGATACACCGCCCGCTCATCTACGGTATCCAGGTAGTCAAACGCCGCGTCAGCAGCCTTGCGATAGATTTGCTTGTCGCGGTTTTGCTCCTGTAGCAACTGCCACAGATCGGTGCGGGTGGTGGGTTCAACAGACATAGGTGCAGCGTCTCCCATTTGATAGCTAGTGGATATGTGACTGCTCATTTTAGCTGCACCTGGTATATCCGGCATGGCCAATGAGGCCAATCACGCACTTGAACTGCTGCGCGACGGCACGCTGCGCTTGAGCGTTTGCAGCAGCGCTACGCCAGGGCCAGTGAGCTGCGTCACAAACAACCCCTCTCCGCTAAACAGCGCTTTACGGCAGCCGCCCACGCCGCGAATGTTGTAATCTAGCGATGCGCTAAATGCCGCCAGATTGCCTGTACTCACCATAACCGTTTGGCCTGGTGCGAGGTCTACACGAGAAAAGTCACCAGAACCGTGAATGAGTACCATACCCGTGCCGGAAATACGCTGTAGGAACAGACCCGCCCCGCCGAAGAAGGCCGCGCCTGCCCGTTTTGCAATTGTGACGTCAATATCAATATCCGGCCCCCATGCACACAAAAATGCACCGCGTGTGGCCACAACTGGCCCGTCCTCTTGCAGGTTCCAAGTCATAATTTTACCGGGTTGGTTGGCGGTGAGCTGAGCAATCTGCCTATTGGCCGCTGCTTCTATGTAGGTGAGGGATAGGCCCTCGCCCGCGAATGAGCGCTTGACCGCCCCACCAAACCCGCCTGGAACGCGCAAGTTCCAGCGAATGTCCCCGGTGTAGGCCATCAGCGAACCGTTGGCAGCCCAGGCGGTTTCACCATCTTGGAATTGTAGAGTTGCGCTCTGGGCAATTTCGCCGTCTAGTTTGTAGCGCATTGGGGTGTCCTCCGTGTGTGATTCGTGTGCATGACCTCAATTTAGCACTATTTTGCTG
>CAWUJQ010000355.1:0-5022 GCA_963922445.1 uncultured bacterium | reverse complement strand
TTTCGGGCTGCTTTTCGGGCTGATTGATGTCATCAATCACTTCATCCTGCGGGCCGTCCTTCACCGCACCGGACAGTTCCCCTTCCCCGCAGACAAATTCCTGAACTACACCCAAGACCTCAAGCTGATGCGGCAGGTGGGCGGCGGCATGATGTTCAAGCACCGTTATATCCAGGATTACTTTGCAGCGGAGTACGAGAAGCACTATCTGGCGCGGGATCGGGGGGAATAAATCATCACCGCCGCCGGCGCAGCCAACGCTCGACCCGTTCCAGCAGCCACGCCCCCGTGACAAACAGCAGCCCGCCACCGCAAATGGCCCACCCCGGTACCCCCACCTCAAGCAGCACCACCAGCGTCACCAGCAGCCCACAGCCGCCCAACAAAATCGGAATCAGCGCGTACTGCACCAGGCCCTGGCCGCGCTGTAAGTCACGCCAATTCGGTTTCATGGATGCTGCCTCCCGGTTGTGGTCAATCGCGCAAAACGCAGTACAATCGCCCGCAAAAACGCATCTATCAGGATAAACCATATCATGCGACAGAACGATTACGGCCCGGTTGGATTGTACTTTGAGGAGTTTGAGGTGGGCATGACCCTGCGCACACGCGGGCGCACCATCACCGAAGCAGATATTGTCAGTTTTGCCGGGTTGACCGGGGACTACAATCCCATGCACACGAGCAAGACGTTTGCCGAAACGACGGAGTTCGGTCAGCGCGTGGCCCACGGGATGCTTGCGCTCAGCTACGCGGTGGGGCAGGCCTATCAGCTTGGCTTTTTGGAACAGACGACGCTGGCCTTCCGCGAGTTAGAGATGAAGTTCAGCCTACCCGTGCTGATTGGCGACACCCTCCACGTAGACATTGCGGTCAAGGAGACGAAGCCGATGGCGCGGTTAGGCGGCGGCCTCGTGGTGATGGGCGCGAAGGTGGTCAACCAGGATGGGAAGACTGTGCAACGGGGCAGTTGGACGATGCTCATGGCCAGCAAGCCAGCGGAGTAGGGCATTTTCAGGGCTTCGCCTACACCGTGATTTGTGTGGGCGAGGGTCTTGTCTCCCCGTGGCTACGGGTGCTGCCGCGCCATAATAGGGTTGAGTTGATATTATGTTAATAACCCGTCCGAATGACTTGACACGCGGATAGAATTAGCGCAGCATTAATGCTGTGTGCGTGTTTAGTCTAAAGGAAATGCAGTGAAATTCACGAAGTCGCTGGTTGTTCTCGTTGGATTATCAATCGTTTTGTTCGCTCCCGTTATTGCCACATCAAGTACTGTGCTGGCGCAAGCCGACCCGCCAATTGTCACGCTTATCAAAACGTTTGAGGAACTCGAACGCAATGGTGAGATCAAGTGGTTTTTCGTTGATACCACAACCGACACCTATCTGTTGGACAGTGAGACTATCGAATATGCTACAACGCTTGACTACCCAGATGGTGCGGTCTGCTTTAGTTGGTCTGAAGATAATGAGATCATCCGGTCATGCGTACCGCACGCCCACATTTTGGAAGTGACGTCCGTTGCAGCCGATGCAGCCCCTCCGATGGTGGAAGAAACCGACAGCCTTGAAAAAGAAACTCCGGCAGAAGCCGTTCAGATACCGTTCTACCTGGAAGACGTAGACGCTGAGCTACAGGGGCGGACGGCAGACGGTGCCTTCATCTTAGGTGACCCGGACGCTCCGATTACGATTGTGACGTTTATGGACTTTCGTTGCCCGCACTGTCAGGTATATTACCCGGTGACCAATCAGGTCATCGAAGAGTTGGTACTCGTGGGTGAGGCCCGCCTGGAATTCCGCATGATGCCGACTGTGGATCGGACAGGATTTGCGTTCAGCTTGGTGGAGTGTGCCGCAGAACTGCAACCGGACTCGTTTTGGAAGGCGCAGCATGTGATGTTCCAAATCGCCAGCCAGGGTTGGTCGCAAACATCCCCGCAGGCGTTTGCAACCCAGCTTGATCTTGACTACGACGCCCTGCTGGACTGCACCATCGAAGCGGAGCAATGGCGCATCGATGCGCAAGTTGCGGCAAGTGCGGGCGTCACGGGCACACCCGCCGTGCGCATACGCCTGGAAGATGGCGAACTGCGTACCCTCTCAGGGAGCAGCGGTGGGGTGCCTTTTGATGTTATTCAGGGCGCGGTGCAAAAAGCACAGTAGTCCCTGTGTGGGGCGTGAGATGGCCGCCGAGTGGTTATCTCACCTGCGCCTCCGGGGGAATTGCGCCGATGTACTGCGTCAGGTTGTCGTGGCCCAGCATCTGGCGCACCGCCTGCATTTCGCCCAGGTGGAACCAGTAGTGGTACGTCATGCGCAGGATGAGTGTGCCGATGTTTTCAGGGCGTTTGCGCCCCTCCACGATTAAATCGCCAGCCAGGTCAGCGGCAGTGAGCGGTGTGAGGTAGGTGTCGGCAGCGGTGGTAATGGCCTGCCAGCCATTGACCATGTCGGCAAGGGGCGGGGTGGCGGGGGGCAATCCGCCGCCGCACACCTTGACCGCTTCATTCACCGTTTTGCCCTGAGCGGCTTCCACCCACATGCGCTGCTCGAAGTTGGCTTTGTGCCCCACCAGCCAACTGATGCTGTTGAGCTTGCCCAGCCGCTGCACCGCCTCATCTTCTGTGACGCCGTCCAGCCCTTGGATGAAGGCTGCTCGGGCCATCCACAGCCGGTGTATGAGTTCGTGGGCCATGATTACACATTCTCACTTCTCAAATGCGGATACAGCAGCACATCCCGGATGTTGCGCTGGTCGGTGATGAGCATGACGAGGCGGTCAATGCCCATGCCAAAGCCGCCATTGGGAGGCATCCCGTAGCGCATGGCCCGCAGGTAGTCCTCATCGAGCGGGGTTTCTTCGTCGTCACCCTTGCCGTAGATGGCCGCCATATCTAAAAAGCGCTGCTCCTGGTCGAGCGGGTCGTTTAGCTCGGTGAAGGCGTTGCACATCTCCATCCCGGCGATGAAGCCCTCAAAGCGCTCGGTATGGAAGTCGTCGTAGTCCACGCGCTTGGCAAACGGCGAAATATCACGCGGGTAGTCCATCAGGAAGGTGGGCTGGCGCAAATTCGGCTCCACGAACTCACTGAGCAAGTCATCCACGAGGCGGCCCCACGTCTGCCCATCCTTGACCGTCATGCCTTTGTCGCGCATGGCCTGCGTCAGTGACTCGGCGTCGCGGTAGTCCATGTAGTCGATGCCGCTTTCCACGTTGATGGCATCGCGCAGCGTGATGCGCTTCCAGGGTGGGGTGAAATCGAGTTCCTCGCCCTGATATGTGAGCGTTAGCCCGCCCGTGACCTGTTCGACCGTGTGGGCCACCATGCGCTCGGTGATGTCCATCACATCACGGTAGTCGATATACGCCTTGTAGAACTCCAACTGCGTGAACTCTGGGTTGTGCTTGTGGCTGACCCCCTCATTGCGGAAGTCGCGGCCAATTTCGTACACCGCATCAATGCCGCCGACGAGCAGCCGCTTGAGGTAGAGTTCAAAGCTAATGCGCAGGTACAAATCCTGCCCCAACTGGTTGTGATGCGTGGTAAACGGACGCGCCGCCGCGCCGCCGTAGATGGGCTGCAAGATGGGCGTTTCCACTTCAAGGAAGCCCTCGTCGTCCATGAAGCGACGCAGCGCGTTGACCGTTTGTGCCCGCTTGACGAACACATCGCGCACCCACTTGTTCACCGCAAGGTCGGCGTAGCGCTGGCGATAGCGCACCTCCACGTTGTTGAACTCGCCGTGTTCTACGACCGTGCCGTCGTCTAGCGTCTGTTCCTTGACGAGCGGCAGCGGCGACAGCGACTTACTCAGCAGCTTGAACGCCGCCACATTCACGCTGATTTCGCCCGTTTTGGTGCGCATCATGCGCCCGCGGGCCTGGAGGAAGTCGTCCATATCGACCAGCTTGTCTTTGATGAGCGCGAACGCTTCTTCGCCCACACTGTTAATCCGCATGAAAAGCTGCACGCGGCCCGCGCCGTCTTCTATGTGGATGAAGGCGATTTTGCCCTTCTGGTTAAAGCGCCGGATGCGCCCCGCGACGGTGACTTCGGGGGCGGTGTCGTCGTCGCCCCCGTCTGCGGTGTGGGCTTCATAGGCGGTGACCGCCTCGGCGGTGGTGTGGGTGCGCTCCACGCGGCGCGGATAGGCTTCGACCCCGGTTTCGCGCAGGCGGTTGAGTTTATCGAGGCGGTCTTCTTCGAGTTTGTTGGTCGGCTGCCAGCGGCGGTCGGTTTGCGTCTGATCGGTCATGGCGTCCCTTGTTGTTGGATCGTTCGTGTCGTCACAAATGGCGCTATTCTAGCGGATTTTCGCGGGCGCTAACATGGGAGGGCGTGGTTGGAAGTTACCATTCATACTCTATTATTGCTTGTCCAAGGGACATGTGCGACAGGAAAGGAACCTGTGTGGCCGGGCGGCTGCCATTGATGGGTACACGATACAATTTTGGACGTTTGTCAACACTTGTATAACGGTCACTGGGATACGCCATCACTGTAAGCCACGTTCCGTCAGGCGAGAATTCTGGCCAGATTTGCGTAGCGAAGTCGAAGTTTGTCAGGCGGATTGGGTCATCCCAGGGTGGTGACGAAACGAACAGGTTGTGACTGGTATAGTTTTGTATGAGACGAGCAACAAACACAAGTTCGATCTCAGTAGGTGACCAAAATGGCCCATGTTTCATTTCCATGTTGTCAGGGATTTGGACTTCTTCAAATACAGGCTGTGCCACGCGCAAGTCACCCACATAAATGCTGCCAGCTTCTCCGGTGTCTTGCGATACTGTCACAGCTAGCCAGCGTTCATCCACACTGGAAACCTCTAATGCAATGATCCGATCACTTAGCGTCTGGAAGACGGTTAATGCATCTTGTGAGACAGGATTATACAGTACAACCTCTTCACCAAAGGGCAAAAAGCGATGGTAAAGAAGCTGGCCCGTTGTTTCTAACCATACTGGCTTCATGACTGACTTGAAATGGGGTTCCAAAACCTGCACGCGCCCGGT
>CAWUJQ010000354.1:0-5033 GCA_963922445.1 uncultured bacterium | reverse complement strand
GTAACCTACTGCATCGTCACAGACAGCGGTGCGGGCAACAACACCCCCGGCGCTGACCTGGAAGCGCTCAAGCAAACGCGCATCGCAGAGCAAACCGCCTCGGCCAAAGCCGTCGGCGTGACGGATGTACGCTTTTTAGACGGCTATCACGACGGCACACTGGAACCAACGATGTTCTTGCGCAAAGAACTGACCGCCCTCATCCGTGAGGTGAAGCCGGAATGCGTGGTTACGTTCGACCCGGAGACCGTCATTGCCGCTGGGCGCGACTACATCAATCACCCCGACCACGTCGCGGTGGCCACAGCGACCCTGTACGCGGTCTTCCCAAGTGCGGGCAGCCGTCCCATTTTCATGGACTTGTTGGATGAGGGGCTAGAGCCGCATGAAGTGGAGCGGCTGTACTTCATGTTGACCAACGCGCCAGACACGATGATCGACATCACGCCAACGATAGAGAAAAAGACCGAAGCCCTGCGCTGCCACATCTCACAGTTCAACGAGGACGTGGTGCAGATGGTCATCGGCTGGAACAAAGAGGCCGGCGAACAAGCCGGGGTTGGCTATGCAGAAGGCTTCCGCACGTTGCATCTGCGCCGCACAGGTGAAAACGAGGCTTAGTAAGCGCGGCGCGACTGATCTACGGGTCGCGCCGCCCTACCACTTATTCCACGTCCAGGTCTTCCAGCGTGTCGATGATGCTGCCGGATTCCGTTGGCTCTTCCAGCACTTCGGGGGTTGGCGTCGGGTCGCCCGCTGCGGGTATGGGGGTGGCTGCCGCATCGGTGCGCGGTGCGGTAGAGGTCACCACGGTAACGACAACATCCACCTGCGCAGCATCCTCTTCACCGTCCAGCGGGATGATGCGACCGCTGGGTAAGCTGGAAATACCATCGTATGCGGGGCAGTCATCTGGAATAAATAGCGAAGTGCGCACCTGCAACCGGTTCGGCTGGAAGATGCCGTTGGCCTGAGCGAGGCACACTGGGGCCGCATCAAATTCCTGGCCGATGGTATCGAGCGTATCAGCAGGCTGCACAAAGTAGACCACACCCCGGGCACCCCCACCGACTTCAACCGACACGCCTTCTTCCGGCGGGAACTGGCCATATGCAACCGCACCCTGCGGGATTTCGATCACGTCACCGGGCATCAGGTCTTGCACGCGCTCAATGTCGTTGAACTCAATCAACGCAATGACGGACACATCAAACGTCTGGGCAATTTCATCTAGCGTGTCGCCAAATTCAAGCACAACCACACCGTCACCCGGTTGCGGGCTGACCGACCCGCCAGCGGCGGCCTCCTGCGGGTCACTGCCGCCCCCAACACCGGCAACCTCTCGTGGGAACGCAACAAAACCAGCACCGATGTAGGCCGGGCACGCCACCCGAACCAGCAGCTCATCGCCCGGAAAGAGCTGTGCAGGTTCGGTGATGTCGTTGGTTTCGATTAAGCAATCCAGGCTCACATCGAACAGGGCAGCAATGCCGTCGAGCGTATCACCGAACCCAACCACATAGCGTACATCTTCTGTAATGGGCAGTTGGTCGGTAATGTTCTGGGCGGCAACGTCGCCGCTGTCCTGGGCATAAACGATCATCGCAGCGGCCAGGGCCACAGCAAGCAAAGGGATGGTGAGTAGAATTCGGCGCATGGTGCGTCCTTTATGGCGGTTAGGCAGGACAAAACACCTGCTAGATTCCCACCTTTGCCCCCCCCCGGCCTGCGTGCACCGCGGCCTCTTGGTTCGGGGGGGTGGGGCCGGGGGGGCGCCCCCCCCGCGGGCGCGCCAAGGCACCGCACAACGAACGTTTGTACAAGATACCTGAATCCCGATGTATTGACAAGGTTCACCTGTTAAGGCTTTACGGTTTTTATACACATCGTTCATCCGTGGTCTAAACGAGCGAAACACACTTCCAACGGCGCACCCTTTGGAAAATAGCGCCAATTGGCCCACAATAGGCGTAAATCGCTATGCAACACGGAGGCCGTTAAACGCGTTATGTTATCGGATTTAATCTTACACAACCCCCTGGACGACGAACTCCCCAGCGACCCGGTAGACCGCATCCATCGGCTGGCACGCGACCTGGCCTGGGGTGCGCTCAACAACCTGTGGGACGCCCGCTTTGAAATCCGAGGGGGGCGGGTGAGCAGTGGACGCAACATCAAAGGTGGTATGCTCGCAGATTATGTATCGCGCTGGCATGACCAAATGCCGACGGCGCATTTGCTGGTGGCGTTTGGCTACATGGAAGAACACCATACGCAAAGCCCAAGCGGTGCGCCCATTACCGTTGGCATCCTGACGCTGGCCGCCTTCGCCCTGCTCAAACGGCCCATTCGCCAACCATCCGTCTACGTGAGCTACCGCCGCGAAGAAAGCAGCGCACTGGCCCTGCTCACGGTTGCGCGCCTGCAAATGGTGGGCGTACAAAACCCGTTTATTGACATGAACCTGAACCCTGGCGACATGCTGCACGCTGAACAAGAAGCGCGCATCCGGGGTAGTGATTACCTGATTTGCTTGATTGGCCCAACCACATTGGACTCAAGCTATGTGATTACAGAGCTACAATGGGCACTAGAAACCAACGGCGTTAACGTCGTCCCCGTGTGGCACAACGGCTTTGAACCCGCCCATGATTACCCGCAGGCGTTAGCCATGCGCAATGCCATCCGCATTTACGAGGAAAGTGCCGAAGCCTATAACGCCGCGCTGGTACGTTTGTTAAACCGGGTTGGCTACGCGCCATAGCCGCTCATTGATGCTGCGCGCCTTAGCTTTTAATAGCGTCAACAAAAAAAGCTAGACGGGCCGAATCGCTCAACCATAACAATCGTGTATAAAAAGTTTCGATGCGGTGTGAAAATCCCTTTACGCATGTGACATACGCTGTGAAATGAGTATAATTACGAAGTGTAAAGGGACCGTAATTAGATGCATAGGCGATTAGCATGAGCGACAATCTGGTTTGGAAAATTGAAATTACCGGGTCTGATATAGACAAACCGATTGTGGCGACCTTTGAGAAGAAGCTGGTCCTGGGTCGTTACGATGAGACGGGTAAGACGAGCGTAGATGTGGACTTTAGCCCATACGGGGCAGCAAGTAAGGGCGTTTCTCGCCAACATGCACGCCTGGTTTCTCATCAGGGCAAACTGGTACTTCAAGAACTTAAAGCGTCGAACGGCACCGCCCTTAACGGAGACAAGCTCAACACCAAACAAACGTATAACCTCAACCTGGACGAGGAAAATACGTTGTCGTTAGGTGCCCTCAAACTGCGGCTGCGCGTGGTCAGCAAGCCGGACGCAACCGAAGACGATGCCGTTGACACTGCACCGCTGCCCGCTGACGATGACGCAACCGAGTCCAAGCGGCCAAATGCAGAGACGACCGACCAACCAGCGCCATCTGTACTTATCATCGACGACAGCGCAACCAACGCTGACTTGTTCGCCATGTGCGCGCAAACGATGGGCTATCGCAGCTATATTGCCCGTGACGCCAAGCGCGCCCTGCGTTACCTTGAAACCGAAACGCCGATTGCCGTCATTGTGGACTACATGCTGCCCGGAATGGATGGCCCCGAAATCACACGCTTTATCCGCCGAGAAAAGAACACCGCCTCCGTTGCCATTGTCATGGTGAGCGCTAACCACAACGCGGGCACGCGTCGGGCAGCCTTAGAGTCAGGCGCAGACGAATTTTTAGCCAAGCCGGTCAACACAGATGACCTCGTCCGTGTGTTGACGCAGTGCATTGAAGAACGGCAGACCGGTGACGGTCCGCTGCGCACCCGTGAGTTGGGTGCTGACACCGACGGCACCAAAACCCTGCCAGAAACAGACATCCTCAGTCAGGATGTGGGCATCAGTGATGAGACGGTAGCCGTTTTGATTTCGGGGGCCGTTGAGCGTCCATTCACGGTTACGGTGAAAAAGCCCATCAGCTTTGGGCGTGGCAAATACGCCAACCCCGCCACTCACGTTGACCTGAGCCGCTATGGAGCCAGTGAGAAGGGGGTGAGCCGAGTGCATATGCGCCTCAGCCACCGGGACGGCGCGTTTTACATCGAAGACCTGGACAGTGTAAACGGCACCTACATCAACAGCGTGCGGGTGCGGGTTGGCGAAAAACTCGCCATCGAAAGCGGTACCGAAATCCGGCTGGGCCAACTGGGGATGTACATCTACTTTGGCAAGGCAAACCGCCCCGTTGATGGTGCCGGAACGCGAGAACTCACGGATAGCGAGAAGCTAAGCTCTGCCAACGGGCGTTAAGCAACGGCCTGCCGCGCCGGGGACGGCTGTTCCCGGCGCAGCCCATCCACGATGCGAACCAGCGCCCCGGCTGCGAAACACCACCAGAACGGCAGCGTCGGGAAGATGTAACGTGGCAGCGCCAACAGTGCCAGATGCAGCAGCGTGACGTAAGCAATCAGGCCGAAGAGCGGCAAAGCCGCCCGCCAACGGGTGCGCAGCAGCACCATGCCCACCCCACCAAACCCAATCCCCGCATAGTGAACCACATAGATCAACAGCTTGGGCAGGAAGCCATCCGTACCCAACAAACCAACCACCCCCCCAAAGGATCGGTCATCTCGCAGCCACACCGATGCCGCCGCCCGAATGCTGTCACCGGGAAAGGCAACCGTGCCGTAGGGTTGGGCGTAGGCCGCTGCTAAATTACGGACGCGGTTCAGCGCATACTGCACCGGGCTTTGGGCAATCACGTCGGCTGCGCCCGCTGCGTAATCTGGTGCGCCGATGTGACGAGTGGGGTCAGGCACCAGCCCCAGCGATTCGTCCGTGCTTTGCGGCCCTTCCCACTCGCCCTGCGTGCCCAGGTATAAAAACGCGCTGATGCCCTTCGCACCCACGACAAACTCACCCCAGCGCAGTTGATAATACACCGTCCAGATGGAGCAAAGCGCAATATAAACCGCCAGCAGTGCGGTCACGCCGCGCACCGTGACCTGCGTTGGCACGGTGCGACTTCGATTGCGCCACACAACGAGTGC
>CAWUJQ010000353.1:0-5060 GCA_963922445.1 uncultured bacterium | reverse complement strand
GGTGACCGCGCCGCGTACCAGCGCCCGTACCCGCAGCTCGTCCATCAGGCGGGTTTTGCCCACGCCGCTTTCCCCGCCAATGAGCCATGTGCTGCCCTGACCGTCTATGGCGTCGTCTAGGGCAACGCGCAGTTGATCCAGTTCCCACTCGCGGCCCACAAAAGCCGCCGCCTGCAAAAAGCTATCGCGGATGGCGTCGCTTTCTTTGACGAGCGGTTCGTCTAATATCTCGTTGAGCGCCACAATCGCTTCTCCGGCAGATTGATAGCGCCGCTGCGGGTTTTTGTTGAGCAGGCTGTGAATGAACGTACTCAAGCGGATGCCCAAAACGGGCGGGTAGCGCTCCACCAGCGCGTCGAAGTCCAGCTTTTGTTCGGTGATTTCACCCAGCAGGGCATCCCAGGAGCTTTTACGGCCATAGGGGTACTGGCCGCCAATGATCTCGTAAGCCATCATGCCGACCGCATACAAATCCGAGAGGTGGCTGGCCCCGTCGCCCGCAATCACTTCAGGCGCAAGGTACAGCAGCGAGCCAATCAGCCGATCACGGTGGGAGCTTTCCGCCAGCAGGGCCAGCCCGAAGTCCACCACCTTCACCTGCTGCTCCCCCGTGACCAGGACGTTGTCCGGTTTCATGTCTCGGTGAACAACGCCGCGCCGATGCAGATAAGCCAGGGCCAGCAAAATCTGCCCGATCATGTTCAACTGTTGCTTGAGGGGGGCATCGCTAGCTGCCTGCACGAACGTCTGCGTCTCGTCCAGCAGTTCCATCGTGAAAAACGGCTGCCCCTCATCACTAAAGCCGTAGTCCAGCACGCTGATCACGTGATTGTGCCGCAGCGACGCCATTGCCCGGAACTCGTGGGCCAGCGCGAGGTCAAAGTTCATCAGCGGGTCGTCGGCCAGGTCAATCGTATCGGTATAGCGCCGTTCTACGGGGATGTGCAACTGTTTCAGGGCCACCCGATGACCGCTCAGGCGGTCATGTGCCCGGTAGACCACGCCCATGCCGCCCGACCCGATAACCCCTTCTAGAATGTAACGGTGATTGATGGTTTGTCCGGTCTCGGTCATCGTTGCTGGCCCCCGCTGTGATATGTGGGTTGCGCTTAGCGCGTGAAGAGGTTCATCATGTAGTCCATGTTCAGGCCCTGCGCTTCCAGGTGGGAGCGCAGCTTGCGGCGGGCGTCGTGCAGCAGCTTATACAGCGCGTTGCGGTTGGTGTTCAGCCGCTCGGCGACAATTTCCATTGGCACACCCTCAATTGCGACGGCCACCAGCGCGGCCCGCTGGCGCTCGGTGAGCGCTTCTTCAATGGCCTCGCTAATCTTCTCGAACACGTCATCGCGTTCGGTTGCCGCCTCTGGGCTAGGGGGACGTGGCCCCTGGGTAGGAGCCGGTTCCGCAGCCGACAGCGTGGGCATCAGTTCGCCGCCGATGGTCAGGTCGTCCAGGCTGAAGTCGCGGTAGTGGGCGCGGCGCAGGTCGCTAATGGCCATACGAATCGCAATTTTGGTCGCCCAGGTGGTAAAGCGGCTGGCCCCCCTAAACGTGTGGATGTTGTCCAGCACACGTAGCACCGCATCTTGGGCCACGTCCTGCGCCATCTGGTCCAGTTCCTGCGTGGCCAATCCGCTCAGGTCGCTACGTTCGCGGCTTAAATAGTAGAAGATGGACCGTTTCAAGCGCTCACGCAGGTCATTGATTGCTTCCGGCTGCAAGGGCGACTCGGGGCGCAGTTCGTCAAGCCATTCTTCGTTCGTCCGGTCTCTCATGGGCGAAAAGTCTCGGTTACTGTTGTGATTAAATTACAGCCCGCCAAGGATAACATATTCCAGCGGCTTGGTCTGCTATGTGGCTCCCCTGGGCACATCACAGATCAAGCTGCACTGCCGTAAATGAATGTGAAATGTGAAACAGCCCTACTAGCATGAAAGGGGGGTTAAAATATGAACAAGGTAAATTATCTTATCGGAAGCGGCGATGAACACCCCACCTCACACTGACCCCGACAAGCTGCAACGTATTCTTGAGCGGGCTGTACTGCCTGCCCTGCAACGCACCATTCATGAAGCCAGCCGCACCGTCCTCTACGAAGCCGACGGCTTTTGCGATGGCTCAATCCCAACCACGCGCCTTGACGCCATCGCGGATGACATTACGCTCATTTTGACCGCGTACCTGACCGATGTCACGCACCGGCACTGTGCCGAAAGCCTATACCGTCAGATCACCACCCACGACCTGCACGAGTGGGTGACCGCGCACCTGCCACCGCCATAAAAAAGCTGCAAGAGGCCCTCAGTCGCGTTGCAATACCTTACGATTCGTTACATCCTGTCGATGTAAACGTACAGACAAGCGGCGTGACTGGCACGCTCAAGCAACCCCCCGGCCCCAAAAGCAATCACATTTTGGGAATGCTGCCGCAGTTCCGGCAAGATCGGCTTGGCTTTGTTATGCACATGACCCCCGCTCGTGCTGGCAACCGTCGCCAGCCGCTATCGCCTCACCCCACCGGACGGCCACGTCACGCTAACGATTAAGGGCGACCTACCCATGCACATCCAGCGCCGGGAGCGCGTACCCGCCGTGATTTAGGTCGGGGTTTCCTCAGCGCGGGCGGCGGCCAGCCAATCCCGGATTTGGGGTTGGTCGCTGGCCCGGTAACTGGTCACATCTGTACGGGGCGCGTCGTAGTCGAGGAACTCGCCGTAGAGCGCTTCTTCATACGTTTTGCGGTAAGCCGCGCCAAAGTCGAAGTCCACACTGTCTTCACCGCTCAACGGAATCGTCACGGTGGGGATGGGGGCCAACGCACCGAATGGGTGGCGATAGTAGCGACCCTCACGCCATGTGGGGCGTGTGTCGAACACGATGATGTGATAGGGGTACGCGCCCTCGTGCCCTTCGCCGTAGTCAGGCAAGCGATCAAGCGTATTCGGTAGCGTGTGAACGTAGTCCACTTCGATGAACACGATGTTAGCCTGCACAACGTCCCTGCGTCCCCGCTTGTAGCGTTCCAGTCCATACCCGCGCTTTTTATTTGATGGCGACAGCAGTTCGACCCACGCGATTGGCGTCCCGCGTTGTACATCATCCACATGATAGACCTTTACCGCCGGGTATTCGTCCGGTTCTTCGTAATCGACTTTTAGCACCTCAGTGATAGCTCCGGCGTCGGGAGCGGTGGCCGTTGCTATGCCTGCGGACGGTCGGCCCGCACGGGACAGGTCTGGGTCGAATATGGCGACATCGGGGCGGCGGGTACCCTGCATCACCTCACCGGTGTCGGGTTCTACTTTGCGAATTTGCACACCCGCTTCCAACTGAACGACGTAGCCAAGCGATACGAGTTCTGCTTGCAATCGGGTTGATATGTGGGCGATATGCACCGTATGGAACCCCTGCCAGCCCATCGCCAGTAGATCAGCGTTCAGGTAGGGGTTGATGCCGAGGAAGGGATTGTCGCGTCGTTTATACATGAACGTATTATACAACATCGCAGCGCGGGTAGGGGCGAACCGACGTGTTCGCCCACGATGACGCCGTTAAATCCCTACCCGCCGTACCCGCCCCCACCCTTCTACGCTACAATATCCGCCTGACTGACCACCCAAACCCAACCAGAAAGCAAAGCACACGATGTCCCTCACGATTTTCAACGTTCTCGGACGCGAAAAGCAGCCGTTCAAGCCGATTACCGAAGGCTACGTTGGCATATATGTGTGCGGCCCCACCGTCTACGACCACTCGCACCTAGGCCATGCCAAAACCTACGTTAACTTTGACATGGTCGTGCGCTGGCTGCGGAAAAACCACGATAGCGTGCTGTACGTGCAAAACCTGACCGACGTCGGCCACCTGCTCGAAACGGAAGAAGACCGCATCCTGCGCAAGGCGCGCCAACTTGGGTCGAAGCCCATGCAAATTGCCGACCACTACGCCCGCAGCTTTAACGACGACATGACCGCGCTCGGCGTCCAACCGCCAGATATCCAACCGCGTGCCACCGGCCATGTGCCCGAGCAAATCGAGATGATTGAGCAGCTCATCGAAAAGGGCTTTGCCTACGAAGCCAATGGCAGCGTTTACTTTGAGGTGCTCAAGGACAAAGACTACGGCAAGCTATCCAACCGGCGGATTGACGAGCAGGAAGAAAATACACGCGGCACCGTCGGCGCGAGTGAAAAGCGTCACCCTGCCGACTTTGCGCTGTGGAAGAACGCCGAACCCGAACACATCATGCGCTGGAACTCACCGTGGGGCGTGGGCTTCCCCGGTTGGCACATTGAATGCAGCGCCATGTCGCGCAAGTACCTGGGGCCAAGCTTCGATATTCACGGCGGCGGCATTGACAACATCTTCCCGCACAACGAGTGTGAAATCGCGCAAAGTGAAAGCGCCAACGACGCGCCCTTCGCCAACTACTGGATGCTGGTGGGCAGCCTGACCGTGGACGGCGTGAAGATGAGCAAGAGCCTGGGCAACTTCATCACGATTAAGGACGCGCTGCAAAGCAACCGCGCCGAAGTGATTCGCACGTTTATCCTCACGGCGCAGTACAGCAACCCCGTTGACTACAGCGACGAGGCACTTGACGCCGCCCGCGCAGGCTGGGAGCGCATGTACAACGCGGTGCAGTTCACCCGCCGCCAGATGAACCACGCCCCGGAATCTGACGATGGCAACAGCTTCAACAACAAGCTGAAGCAGGCCCGCAAAGACTTTGCCAGCGCGCTGAACGACGACTTCAACGCGCCGCAGGGCATCGCGGTGCTGCAAAACCTAACCCGCGATGTGAACACGCTGCTCAACGGCGATGCAGAAGTGGGCCTCGCCACGCTCAACGCCATCAACGACACCTACAACGAACTCGGCGGCGAGGTGCTGGGCATCATCCCAGCTACATCGGAAGAGACGAGCGCCAACGCCGAGCGCGAAGCGGGCCTCATCAACATGCTGATCGACATGCGGGCACAGGCCCGCGCCAACAAGAACTTCAGCGAAGCCGACGCCATTCGGGACCGGCTGGCCGGGCTGGGCGTGCAGCTAGACGA
>CAWUJQ010000352.1:0-5126 GCA_963922445.1 uncultured bacterium | reverse complement strand
TTTTGCCATGCGACCAGTATATCATGCGCATCTGTTTGTGTTTGTCCATTAGTCACCCAGCGCATCTTGCCCGCTACACGGCACTATCCATCGAGCTGTCTTCATAGGGCTTGGCGTTCATCTTTGTATCGCTAGATCGTGTAGACAGTCTGTCTTGGGTGGTTGTGTCTGCATTGTGGGCCGCACCCGGAGCCAGATCGTCAGGTGTTTGCGCCCGCACGGGTTGCGTTTTGTCCCGGGGCGCAGTCGAATTCGTCACCGTGTGGGCGCTTGCTGGCATTGCCGACGGTCGCGGTCGGTAGGCTTTGAGTAGCTCAACCAGTTTAGGAACGGGCAGTGGTTTAGGCAGATATTCATCACAACCGGCTGCGAGTGCCTTTTCCCGGTCGCCTTTCATGGCGTAGGCTGTCAGGGCGACAATCGGCAACTGCACACCACGCTTGCGAAGCTCCCGCACCACATCTAGGCCGTTTAACTTACCTTCTAGTTGAATATCCATGAGGACAAGATCGGGCTTGATGGCATCAAAGTCTTCGAGGGCGGCTTCGCCGATTGTTCGTCCTACCACATCATGGCCACCCATCTTCGCAACACGCTCAACGAGCATCATGTTGACTGCGTTGTCCTCAACATAAAGTATCTTCATGACTTAAATTCCTTCAATGCACTATTTTTGTTACACATCTGCCAATTTCATGCCTCATCGGGTTGATATTTGGGAACAACCACATGGAAGGTTGAGCCTTCACCGTACAGACTCTCAACAGAGATAGAGCCGCCCATCAGGCTGAGCAGTTTACGTGAGATTGTCAATCCCAGCCCTGCGCCTGTGCGCGGGTCACGCCCTGCGCTTTCAACCTGACTGAACTCCTCAAAGATGTGCCCAATCGCATCGTCTCGAATACCAGCGCCAGTATCGGTCACACTGAGGCATACGCTATCCCCTTGATCCACCATTGAAATCGTGATTTGCCCCTCATCGGTGAATTTGACTGCGTTACTATACAGGTTAAGCAATACTTGGCGCAAACGCGACTCGTCCGCAACCACATCCGGTAGCGTTCTGGGCAGGTTTCGCTTAAACTCAATGGGTTTTTGCCCGACCAAGCCCGCAGCGGTCATCAAAACATTGTCGATCAACGGGTCTAGCTGGACACGCTCGATTTGGATTTCAAGTTTGCCTGCATCCACTTTAGATAGGTCGAGAATGTCGTTAATAACCGTGAGGAGTTGGCGGCCACTATTGTGAATCTGTTGTAGGTCGCGTTGATACGCCTCTGGCAATGCCACGTTGTTGTACATCATGGGGTACGACAGCATGGTTTCGCTAAACCCGATAATGGCATTCAGTGGTGTGCGCAGTTCGTGGCTCATATTTGCCAGGAATTGCCCACGAAAGTGCTTGGCGGTTTCTAACTCCATATTGATGTCCTTGAGCGTATCTCCCAGCACCTCGCTCCGGCGCAGCGCTTTTTCAAGCTTACGGCGGTTATCAAATAGATCCATGGCTGTGTGCCGCTGGCGCTGGTAGTTTTCCATTGCCCAGTCCGTGATCTGATACAGTTCGCCAGTCACCTGTGCGGCCAGCAACGCACTGACGATTGCAATAGCCGTCGCTGCAAACTGGTGCAGGCTTAAAAACGCAATATTTTCTGTTCCCTGGAAGGGTGCCCAGAAGGTGAGAACAACAGCAATGGCCACCGCTATAAAGGTGTGCAACGGTGGCAGCAGCAGCCCCACCATAAAAATGATGACTGGGAACGTGAACGGAATCAGGTCTATGGCTGACGGGTTTCCAGTCAGCATCAGGATGCTCGCAGTGGCGAAATACGATCCGCTGAGGGTCCAAACGGCAGCGCGAAAGAAGTTGCGTTGCAGCATCCGCCCGGTGACCAACGAACCGATAATAAGTGGGCTGGCCGCTACCAACGCCATACCGCCAAAGCGGATGTTAAAGATCAGGAAAGCAACCAAGATCACCACAGCCGTGCCCAGAACCACCCGCCAAATGAGGTTCAGGCGGTCTCCACGTACCTCGGTAGCGAAGTCAGCACCTGTAATGGATGTATCCGCAGGTTGGGGTGCCTTGTGGGAGGGGTCTAGGGTCGGTGAAAAGTCAGCATTGGGCTTGGTAACAGTTTGCATATTAAGACTTGTCCAATAATCCTTAACTTTACTGCCCTAAATATATAGGCACGCCTTTGGGAATGCCACAAGGGTATGAGGATACCAACGTATTCATTACACAATTGTGCAACACCCTGAGCGCAAATAGCACAGCTTGCATAGGGTAGTCATACCCCTGCATCGTGTGGGTTTTTCGGTTCTGAACGGGGAAGGCGTTTGATGTGAGTGATAAGGGCACCTTCAGATAGGCAACCTTATCTACGCATACCTTTTACAACCCATCCTTGATTGCGGCAGCAATCTCCTCAGTGATACCGGGAACCGCCATCAGTTCCACCACACTCGCCGCTTTGATGCGGTCGATGGAGTTGTCGAAGTTCTTCAGCAGGCGCTTGCGCTTGGCCGGGCCAATGCCGGGAATCTGTTCTAAGCGGCTGGCCATGCCCATTTTGGTGCGCTTGTTACGGTGGGACGTAATCGCAAAGCGGTGGGCTTCGTCGCGCACACGCTGTACAAGGTACAATGCCTGACTGCGCCGGGGCAACAGCAGTGGATCAGGATTATTGGGGAAGTAAATCTCTTCGAATTGCTTGGCAAGGCCAACGACGGGCACGTCCTCAGTGAGTCCAAACTCGGCCAGCACCTCAACCGCAACCCCAAGCTGGCCTTTACCCCCGTCAATGATGAGCAGGTCCGGCAACATGCGCCAGCTTTTTTCACGGTCTTCGCCGCCAGGTGGGATCGGTGTCGGGTTTTCAATCGCGTCCTTCCAGCGTTGGAAGCGGCGTGTGAGCGCTTCCCGCATGGATTGGTAGTCGTCGCTGCCCTGATGATCGACACTGCGGATGTTAAAGCGTCGGTATTCGCTCTTTTTGGGTACACCGCGCATAAACACAACCCGGCTCGCGACAATTGCTGTGCCTTGCGTGGTGGAAATATCGAAGCATTCGATACGATTTGGCACGTTAGTTAGCTTGAGTTCGCGTTGCAGCTCTGCCAGGGCGGTTTCTTGCTTCACACTGTCTGATTCCCACTGTTCTTTCATCATGCGCAGGGCTTCGGAGGCGTTTTCTTCCGCCATGTCGATAAGCTTGCGTTTGGAACCACGCTGGGGCACGGTAATGGTCACCTTTTTGCCGCCGCGCTTGTCTTGCAGCCAGCGTTCAATGATGCGCGCCTCTTCAACTTCTGTTGGCAGGATAAGTTCTTTGGGCACCTCGTCTACATCGCTATAGAACTGCGTCACAAATTGGCTAACCATTTCTTCTTGCGTTGCATCTTCAATGTGGTCAAGGCGGCGCGAGTCGCTGCCGATGAGTTTGCCATTACGAATAAACATGATTTGCACAATGGCGGCGTTGTCCTCACGGGCCAGTGCAATCACATCCTGGTTTTCTAACTTGTTGCTGACCGCTTTGTGCTTTTGCGTGATGAAGTCGATGGCCTTGAGTTGGTCGCGCAGCACCGCCGCTCGCTCAAACTTTAGGTCTTCGGATGCCTGCTCCATCTCCGCTGCAATCCGCTCAGCCACCTCCTCTGACTTGCCGCTGAGTACATCCATGAGTTCCTCAATCATGGCGCGGTACTCGTCCTGGTTGACCCGGCCAATACATGGCGCATTGCACAATTTGATGTCGTAGAAAAGACAGGCGCGCTCATCTTGGCCGTCAATGTCGCGGTCACACGTCAGGTAGGGGAAGGCACGGCGCAGCGTGCGGAGCGTGTCTTGCACGGCCCACATTGCAGCATAGGGGCCAAAGTAGCGGCTGCCGTCGTTGACGATGCGCCGGGTCGTTTCTACCTTGGGGAACGCGTCCTGCCAGTTGATTTTGATGTAGGGGTAGCGCTTGTCATCTTTGAGGCTGATGTTGAACTTGGGCTGGTGGCGCTTAATCAGCGTTTCTTCCAGGATGAGCGCCTTGACCTCATTTTCTGTGACGATGATGTCAATATCACGGATTTTTTCGCGCAGGCGCAGTGTTTTAGGGTCAGTCACGGCGTTCTGAAAGTAGCTGCGGACGCGTTGGCGCAGGCGCTTGGCCTTGCCAATGTAGATGATTTCGCCCTTTTCGTCCTTCATCAGGTAACAACCGGACTTCACGGGCAGAGAGCGTAAAATGGCCTGGACGTTTTCTGGAGCAACAAACGGCATGGTGTCTATCTGCAAACTTTATGTGAACCTTTGTGCGATTTTACTCATTTCTGTATCAGATTTCGAGTTCGGGTTTGGCCGTTGAAGGACGCGGAGTGGTAGGTACAATCAGCGCCGTTTCGTAACGGGTGGAATGCACGCAATGCAAAACCAGGTGTGGACGCGGCGCGATGCGCTGATGCTGGCAACTGTTCTATGGGTTGCAGCGTTAATGCGGCTGATGCGACCCGGTGTGGTCGAATTCAAGCATGACGAGGCATATCTATCGCTGCTGGCGTTGGATGCTCTGGCTGCCAGTGAGTTCCCGCTGCTGGGAATGCCGTCGTCAGTTGGTATCCCCAATGCCCCGGTGAGTGTGTGGCTGATGATGATCCCCTATGCGCTGACCAATAATCCGCTGGTGGCGACGATGTTTGTGGCACTGTTGAATATCGCTGGCGTAGGATTGCTGTTTGTGTTGGCGCGTCGCCTGTTCAACCGGGACGTTGCGTTTGCGTCAGCTCTGCTGTATGCGGTCAATGTGTGGGTCGTGGTGTACAGTCGCAAAATCTGGGCGCAGGATATGCACACGCCGCTGCTGTTGCTGGCGTTGTGGTTTGGCGTGCTGGGCTTCATTGACGGGCGGCGTGTGTTTCAAATATTGACGCTGCCCGTTTTGCTGCTGGGGCTGCAAATTCACTACGCAGGGTGGGCGCTGCTGCCGCTGTATGCGTGGTTCTTGATCGTCGGGCGTAAACAAATTGCATGGGTGCCGCTAGTAGTGAGTGTGGTTCTAGCTGTGGGCGTCATGGTGCCGTTTGGTGTAGGCATCTGGCAAACGGTGCAGCAAAACCCTGATCTGATTAGT
>CAWUJQ010000351.1:0-5127 GCA_963922445.1 uncultured bacterium | reverse complement strand
CAGCGCAGATGAGCGCGACATTGCGTGGACGCTTGATAGTCACGTTATTGGGCGAGCAACCGTTGAACAAGACAGCACACTGCGCCTGCCCGTACCACTCCAAATGGGCTACAGCACGCTCCGGCTAGAACCACAGCCCGCCTGCCCACCCACAACACCGATTAACCTGCGCTGCCACCCGGTCAATGTGCAAGCGCTCACGCATGGCGAACCAGTCGCGCCCGCGCTCAGCAATCCCGTTACGTTCGCTGAGGGTATCCAGTTGAGCAGCGCCGCCATCATGCCAGATGCTAGTAAGCGTACTGTGGATGTTTGGCTGTGGTGGGCTTTCTCGCAGGCTACTACAACCGAGCAAGTGCGTTTTGTGCATTTAATCGACCCTGAAGCCAACACCCAAGCTGCCGGAGCAGACGCTCCCCCTGGTGTGATTGCTGCCGGAGAAAGCCTTACAGAAGCGATCACCCTGCAACTGCCGCCGGACGCCAGCACAGGCACGTATGGAGTGTATGTGGGTTGGTATGCCTTCCCTGACCTGGCACGCATCAGCGTGTTGAGCGACGTGCCCGGTGCGACAAACAACTGGGTAAAGCTGGGTGAAGTGGAACTGGGCAATTAACTAAAGAACGCCTCGGTGCCCCGCATTTCCATTGGCAAGCCCATCACCCACAACGCCACCAGCATCATAACCAGGAACAGCAACGCCCAGGGTAACAACGCGGCAAAGCCCTGGCGTCGATAGCGCCGGATGGCGGCAAGCTGCGCAACATACAGGCTAACAGCGAACCCACCCAAGATCGCACCGCCTTCTACAAGGCCCAGCAGCGGTGAATTTGGCGACACGCCCACCAGCCCGAAGTTTGGCTCAAAGCCGAAAAACGCCTGCGCTACCGGGACAATCGTCCAGATGCCGATGAGAAAGTGAAACAGGTAGTGCGCCAACCACATGCCAAAGCCAATGGGCACAAATGCAGGGGCAAACGTGCCCGCAATATGGCGTAAGCTGTCATCGGTGCGGACGAACGTCTTTGTCAATAGCGCTGCTGCCAACACGAGCAGCACTGGCAGCAACAAATTACCCACACCGAACAAGATCAGCAGGACGACGCCTTCAACCGTCTTCGCAGACAGCCCCCACGCTCGTAGAAAGCCGAACCAGCCCGCCAGCGCCTCAATGAGGGCAAACACAGGCGGCACCATACCAAACGCGTTAACGATGCCCATGAATGCCAACGCTGTGATGAGAACAATCACATCCCAGCGTGTGCGCCACGCCTGCGGGTCAGTCAGTTCCTTCAGCGGGCTGCGCACGAATAGGCCAACATTATCGTGTGGGCACGCCCGCACACAATCCAGGCACAGCGTACAGTCCAGGTTAGAGCGCATCTGCGGAGCGAACAACTCTGTGCCGCAGCCCAGCGTGCCCCGCCGATTATGCTCATGCACCTGGGATGGCACACCATCGCTGCCAATTTGGTCGATCAACACAATCGGCTGTGGTGCATAATTGCCGTTGATGCACTCTTTGCCTACGCACGTCCGGCAAACCTGCTCATCATGCACACTAATCTGCGTGGGAGAGGCCGTTGAGTACGCGAAGTTAAAGGTTCCAAGCGGGCACACATACTTGCAAAACGCCGATTCCTTGAACAACACTTCTAGAACAAACGACGCCACAAAGTAGGTGACAATCACCCAGGCTGTTAGCAGCGGGCTGGCCCACAGGTCAAGCCACTCGTACAGGTAAAAAATGCCAAACAGACCCGCTAGCGCCAACCATTTGTTGCGCAACCGACGTGGAAACCGCCTGCCAGCGATAGACAAGCGCTTGGCCAGGGTGCGCGGCAGTGTGAACGGGCACCCCATACAAAACAGATTACCGGCCAGCAGCAGCGCCAATACCACCAATCCCCGATAATGAACCCATGCCCCAACCGTCGCCAGGTTATCTGGAGCGCGCTGCGGCCCAACAAACCCGTCAATCACGAGCAGCACGGCAATGACTACAAGGATAATCTGAAAGATGAGCCGCCCCCACCGCCAGCGCAGTACATGCCCTAACAGCGGAATCTGTAGTACGTCAAATGCCATTCGTGGGCGATAGAGCGGTCGTTGCTCGGTCACGACTCATCGCCGACTGCTTCCGTGGCCATGTCCATCTCATCCATTTGCATCGTCCCGTCAGATGCAACCACGTAGTCAAATTGCTTTTCAACCACTCGTCCATCGGGTAAGGTCGCAGTGACCACAACGAACCAATCCCCGCCCATCGTCCACTCGAACGGCACGGTGTAGTCGCCCTCACGCCCGCCAGACGCCTCTCGCAGCACTGGCTCCATACCTGCGTGATTCATATCCCCCCGAATAGCAATATCGGCATCACTAATTGGCTGGCCGTCTTGATCCTCAATGGAAATCACAAGGCTGGCATCACCCACAGCAGGTGGATTCGGAGCGACGGAGAGATCCATTGTGACCCCAGCTTCATCTGGGACGATAACCTGCGGCTGTTCGCGGCACCCCACCAGCACACTCACGATAGAAACCAACAGTAGAATGCGGATCATAGCACCTTGCACCTCAATGTTTTGTGAAATTCTACACAACGGCATTGTAGCACAGCCGCATGGTAAGAAAATTGCTTTTTGACTTTGCCCACACTTTTATCTAACATCTTAGGGTTCGATTGAGAAGACATAGACACATACAGCCCATTAGGAGTTCATTGTGGACAACCAAACGAATCAAACCCCAACTTTTTTCGCCATCCTGGCGTTTATGGCCGCCATTTTTATGATCGCTGGCGGCATCGGCGGCGGTCTGGACTTTCGCTCCAACTGGTGGTTAATTTTGCTGCTCATTGGTATTGGTATCGTATTGGCGTTTATTGCACGCAGTTCCATTTCGGAGGCGGTTTCATCCACCAATATCGTGCCGAGTGCTTCAAGCACCGCTAGCGGCCTCACGGTTCCAGGTACAACGGTAGCCGCGCAGAGTGCGCCGGCTGAACCTGCTGAGACGGTTGAGGAAACCTCCGCCGAAGCTGAACCGGAGCCAGCCCCCGAAGAGGAGGCCCCAGCACCAGAGCCAGTGGCAGAAGAAACCGACAGCGACCAGCCTGACGACCTGACGCTGTTGGAGGGCATTGGCCCGAAGATGTCTCAGGCACTGATTGCCCAGGGCTACACGTCCTTTAGCAAGCTCGCAGACGCCTCACTCGATGAAATCCGTGAAGCACTGGAAGCCGAAGGTCAACGCTTTGCACCGTCCTCTGAATCCTGGGCAGAACAAGCCAGCTACGCTGCCAAGGGTGACATGGAAGGCCTAGAGGCGTTGCAAGGCAGGCTGATTGGTGGCCGCTACCCAGACAGCGAGTAGAATCAGTCGCTTTCTATAACAAAAACAGCCATCCCAGTTGGGATGGCTGCTCTTTTCTTTTTTCATAGCTTTGCGCACAAGCTACGTCGTTGGCGCTTCCATCTCATCTTCCACGACTTCCAGTTGCAGCTCATCGTCCTCACCTACCGTGATGCGCACGATGCTGGCAAACGGGAACTGCCCAGACAGAATGCCATCGGAGAGCGTGTCTTCAACCTCGTTCTGAATTAGGCGGCGCAACGGGCGTGCCCCAAATTCGGGATCATAGCCGCGTTCGCCTAACCAAGTGCGGGCGGCGTCATCAATCTCAATCGTGATGGCTTGCTCAATCAGGCGCTCACCCACCTTCGACAGTTCCAAGTCCACAATCTCACCGATCTCATCGCGCGTCAGCGGACGGAAGACGACGGTAGCGTCTACACGGTTGAGGAACTCTGGCCGGAAGGTGCGGCGCAGTTGATCTTGCACGTTCTTTTTGATGTCATCGTAGGACTCTTCGCCCTCCGCCGAAGCGTCACGCGGGAGTTGGAAGCCCAGGTTGGTGCCCTTCTTGATCGTATCCGCACCCACGTTGCTCGTCATCACAATGATGGAGTTGCGGAAGTCTACACGGCGTCCGCGTGCGTCCGTCAACTGGCCCTCTTCCATGATTTGGAGCAGCATGTTGAACGTTTCGGGGTGTGCTTTTTCGATCTCATCGAAGACAACGATACTGTACGGGCGCTTGCGAATGGCTTCGGTTAGCTGGCCAGCGTCTTCATAGCCAACATACCCTGGAGGCGCACCCACCAAACGGGCCATTGAGTGACGTTCCATGAACTCGCTCATGTCCAGTTGAATCAGCGCATCCTCACTGCCAAACAGGAACTCGGCCAGTGCCTTCGTCAGTTCCGTCTTACCAACACCCGTTGGCCCCAGGAACATAAACGAGCCAATGGGACGGCGCGGGTCTTTTAGGCCAGCGCGGGCACGACGGACTGCCTTGCTGATGCTGATGATGGCTTCGTGCTGGCCCACAATGCGGTTGTGCAGGCTTTCTTCCATGTGCATCAGGCGCTCAGTTTCTTCGCTCGTCATCCGCGTGACGGGAATGCCAGTCCACATAGACACAACTTCTGCGATGTCCTCGGCCAGTAGACGCGGCTGGTTCGTCTCCGGGTTCCAATTGGATTTGAGAACATCAAGCGTTTCGTTCAGGTCTTCGCGGCGGCGGCGCAGGTTTTCGAATTCCTCGTCATCTTCCGGAACGTCCTGTTCCAGCATGATGTCGATGTCATATTCAATATCGCGCAGTTCTTGCTCGGCACGGCGCACCTGAGATGCTTCTGGACTCTTGTACATGCGCAGGCGAGCAGCAGCCTCGTCAATCAGGTCGATTGCCTTATCTGGCAGGAACCGATCTGGCACGTAGCGCGCAGACAAATTTGAGGCGTTTTCGATGGCTTCGTCCGTGATTTCAACGTTGTGGTGATCCTGGTAGGGCGGTCGGATGCCCTGAAGAATCTCAATCGTCTCTTCAATGGACGGCTCATTGACAACGATTTGCTGAAAGCGGCGCTCCAGCGCTTGATCGCTTTCGATGTGCTTGCGGTACTCATCCAGCGTGGTAGCGCCCACACACTGCAACTCGCCACGAGCCAGCGCAGGCTTCAGAATGTTAGCGGCGTCTACGCTGCTGCCAGCGGAGCCAGCACCGACGAGCATGTGAACCTCGTCAATGAAGAGGATGCTGTCGGACTGCTTCAGTTCTTC
>CAWUJQ010000350.1:0-5140 GCA_963922445.1 uncultured bacterium | reverse complement strand
TGGCAGCGCGTCAGTGGGTGGCATCTGCCAGCCGTTACGCTCTAGCAGGCGGACGGACGCGGCATCTACCGTGAACTCCCACGGCGAGAACATGCGCACATGTGCCCAATCCAGGACGTTGGCACCGATTTCGGCTCCGGCTTCAAAAACAATTGGGGTCTCGCCTCGTTCGAGCAGGTGGGCGGCGGCGGCCAGTCCGACGGGACCGGCACCAATCACTGCAACAGGTAGAGTTTGTGTATCCATGCTCATTGCTCCTTATGTTTAATATTGCTTAATCAAGTCAAGTAAGATTTGTGCGCCAAAGTCAATGGCGGTCACCGGGATGCGTTCGTCTTCGGCGTGAATGAGTGACGGTAGGTCGATTTCCGGCGGCAGGTTCATCGGCAAAAAGCCGTAGTTTTGAATACCGTGATCCTCCAACAGCCGTCCATCGGGGCTTTCGTTGAAGAGATATGGAATCGGAATTGCATCGGCGTCGTGCTGGCGCAGCAGACCAGCCAGCAGGTCAAACAGGGTGTAGTCAACTTCAGGTTTCGTTTGCGGCCCGGCGGCTACAATGTCAATGGACACATCATCCCCTAGCAAACGACTGAGTTCTGCCACAACATCATCGGCTGAGCGGCCCGGTAGGATTCGGGCGTCAATGTCAACAACGGCCTCCGACGGAATGACGTTAAACTTGCCGCCCGCCTGGACAATGGTTGGATTGGCAGTGTCTCGGAACAGGCTCTCGAACCGGGGAGCATTGGGGAGGCGTTCGAGTGAACTTGCAAACGTGTTCGATTCTAAGAGTCCGTCCAATGCGTTCGCGGTGTTGCCATCAACATGAGATGCCATCGTCTGGATGATTCGCTCAGCTAAGGGCGTTTTGTGATAGGGCATTTTGTGGCTATCGAGTACTGCCAGAACTGCGCCTAGCTTACCCATGACGGTGCTATCCGTCGGAAGTGACCCGTGCCCGCCCGCCGCCCGGACGGTTACACGCAACCGGGCGTATTGCTTTTGCGAGACGCCAATCCGGTAGAACTTATGCCCATCTAGGTAAAGTGGAAACCCGCCGAATTCGCCAATTGCGTGTTGAACGCCCGCAAAGATATGCGGTTGTTCTGCCAGAAGATACTGCATTCCCGCGCTGCCGCCCGTCTCCTCGTCGGCAACGATGACCAGCACAATGTCGCCAGATGGCTGAATGCCAGATTCGGCTGCTTGCAGCAGGCTGTGAATCAACATAGCGACGCCCGCCTTCATGTCCAGCGTACCCCGTCCGTACAAGATGCCGTTTTCGACAATTGCATCGAACGGTGGCAAATGCCATTGCTGCCCGCTTACGCCAACAACATCGGTATGACCGTAGAACAAAAGCGGGGGCTTGTCTCCACGTCCTCGCAACCGCGTCACCAGATTGGGACGACCAGGTACAGCTTCGTAGGCCTGAACCGAAAACCCAGCTTGATCTAACAGATCATAGAGATAGTGCTGCGCCTGCGCTTCATCCCCAGGCGGGTTGACTGTTTGCATTTGGACGAGAGACTGTGTGACCTCAAGTGGTGTCGTAATCATATCCCTGCCTATCGTAAATTTACGATGATTTTGACCAAAGAAAACCGCCTCAAGATCGCAAAATTGCGATGAAGCGGGCAAAAAAACACTGAACGCTAAAACAGCACGCCAATCTGCGCTTTGAACCACGCGACGGCGTCGTCGTTGAGGCAGTAGCTGGTGGCAGGCCCCTCAATCGTACCGCAGATCAGACCCGCGTTGCGCAGCACCTTCAAGTGTTGAGACACGGTGGCCTGGGCCAACGGCAATACCTCAACGATGTCGCCTGTGAAGCACTGCGGATTTTCACTCAGGTAGTGGATGATTTGCATCCGTGCCGGGTGGCCGAGTGCCTTCATCATCTGGGTCAAGCGGACTTCGTCGGTGTTGAGGTTGTAGGTTTTGGTGGTCTGTTTTGTGTTCATGTATCGTATTTTTACGATGATCGGTGAATTTGTCAAGGGTTACGCGGGGAAATTACTGCGGCCCATCCGTCAGAATGGCGTTAATGACCTGCAAAACCGCGTCGGTAGCGTGCAGAACAGCGTGGTTGGAGAATTGAACGACGCGAAATCCTTTTGTTTCCAACATTGCCTGACGTTCGAGATCGCGCATGAGTTGATCGATATTGTTGTGGATGTGTCCCTCTACTTCGATCACTAATCTGGCTTCGATACATACGAAATCCACGATAAAGCCTTCAATGGTGTGCTGCCTGCGGAACTTCGCTCCTTGAATTTGGCGATTGCGAATCCGTTGCCACAGGCAATCTTCAGCGGGGGTCGGGTCATGACGCATCTCCTGGGCGTGGGGCTTGAGCTTTCGCCACTGTTCCGGGCTGGAAGTAGATGGATGCGGTTTATCTTCCGTCATGGGTTTGTGAGTTCCTTGTAGTCTCACCTCATCCCCTGGCCCCTTCTCCAAGGGGAGAAGGGGAACGGCGAAAAGTGTGCTCAACGTGCTGTAAAGTCCCTCTCCTGTGGAGAGGGATTTAGGGTGAGGTGAAGTTCATTGATGCAAGTATAGCATGTGTGTTTGGAAAGGGCATGTGTTCACCTCATCCCCCAACCCCCTTCTCCAAGGGGAGAAGGGGGCTAGCACGGTGGCACATGGGATGCGTGAGTAAGTCCCTCGCCTGTGGAGAGGGATTTAGGGTGAGGTGAGTACACAATAACACTCGTACAACTGACCATCTCTATTCCGCGTACTTGTAGATACACTTTACCCTTCATACTCACCAACAGGAGCGCGTGAACCCATGTCCGAACAGGCTGTGATCCACACTGCCAACCTTATCAAACGCTACAAACTGGGCCGCAATCACTTCGTAGAAGCGCTGCGCGGCGTGGACATGGACATCCGCCAAGGCGAAATCGTCAGCATTGTGGGGCCGTCTGGCAGTGGCAAGAGCACGCTGCTGGGTATTATCGGCGGGCTAGATACGCCCACAGAAGGCAGTGTGCAAATTGACGGTGTTGAAATTAGCCAGATGAACGAGGCCGAACTCACGGACCTGCGTAATGAGAAGATCGGGTTCATTTTTCAATTCTTTAATCTGATTCCCGCACTGACGGCGGTCGAAAATGTGGCCTTACCGGTGCAGTTTGCCAATGAACGCGCCTTCCAACCAGAAAAGCGCGCCCGTGAACTGCTCACCTTGCTCGGATTGGGGGAACGGCTCAACCACCGCCCTACTGAACTGAGTGGGGGCCAGCAGCAGCGGGTGGCCATTGCGCGGGCACTGGCGAACAATCCGCCGTTGGTGCTGGCCGACGAACCCACAGGCAACCTGGACACGGAGTCCGGGCAGATTGTGTTGCAAACGCTGCAAGACGTGCGTGAGCAGTATGGCACGACGATTGTGATTGTGACGCACGATAACGAACTGGCCGAACTGGCTGACCGCACGCTGCATATGGTTGACGGCAAACTGCGCGAAGCGATGCCCCAAGCCTAAGTTGCAGCGCGGTCAGTCGGTGATACAATTGGCAAGACTGACAAAATCATCGGGGAGATGCTCACCAGATGAAAGCCGACTTTCTATTAGATTATGATGTCATCACGGTGGAACGGGAACATCAGCTTTACTTGATGGCCCGCTTAACTGCTGGCAGTGCCCCCGATGGCGCTGCGCGCCGCCCGCTTAACATCAGCCTGGTCATTGACCGCAGCGGGTCAATGGCGGGCAGCAAGATTGACTACACCCGTCAAGCGGCGAGCCTGTTGGTGCAAAACCTGAGCCAGGAAGACATGTTTTCGATTGTGTTGTACAACGAAAAGGTGGAAACCTTCCTGCCGCCGCAGCGTGTCGATCACAAAGACCTGCTCACCCAGCGCATCAGTGGCATTAAGGCTGGCGGAACCACGAATCTGTCTGCGGGCTGGCTGGAAGGCGTCAAACACGTTGCTGATTATCACGACTCTGGCAACATCAACCGCGTGATTCTCATGAGTGATGGCCTTGCCAATCGGGGCATCACAGAGACGGAAAAGCTGGTGGAAATTGCCAAGCAAAAGCGCGAACAGGGCGTGAGCACCACAACGATGGGCCTGGGCGACGACTTCAACGAGGATTTGCTTATCGAGATGGCCGATGCAGGCGGCGGGGCTTTTTACTTTATTGAAAGCCCAGAAGTGACCCCGGCTATTTTTAAAGAAGAGCTTGCCGGGCTGCTGAGTGTTGTTGGCCAAAACCTCACCATCACCATGACGCCGTCTGACCTGGTGACGCACACCAAACAGATGAACGCCTATCCCGAAGAAAAAGTCGGCAGCAGTTTGGCCTACCGCATGGGCGATGTCTACGGTGAGGAAACCAAAGCGCTCATGCTAGAACTCACCATTCCGGCATTGCGTGATGTTGGTGAGGTGGAAATTGCCCGGCTGCGCTTTGAATATGACGAACTACAGGGCGAGGGCAGCACCCATCAGGTGATGGAGATGGATGTGAAGATCAACGTGGCCCCGCAGGAACTGGCCCCCGGTGAGGAGAGCCAAAACATTGAAGTGCGCCGCTCTGCGCTGCTGCTGACGGCTGCTGAAGCCCGGCGCAACGCCGTCAAGATGGCGGACAAGGGTCACTATGGTGAGGCGGCCAGCCTGCTGCGCAACGCCGCTGAAGAAATCCGGCAGTCGGGCCTTAACGACCCGGCCTTGCAGGAAGAGCGCGGGGCGTTGGTTAGCCAGGCGATGGACATGGACAAAGGGGCGGCTGCCTATCAGAAGTACAGCCGCAAAAGTATGGCAACGCAGGCCTACTTTACTGAACGTGGCTCCCACGATAATACGCAGGCGTTCCGGCTGCGCGAACAAAAGCGCAAAGACGGCGGCACTGGCACAGAAGCGACGGACGAGCAGCCGGACGTTTACGAAAGCCGCCAGACGTACTTTTTTGAAGTGCCCCCAATACCCGATGACGCGTCTAACCCCGTCCAGCCGATTTCGTCGCTGCCGCCGACGCATATGCACTGGGGCGACCAGGTTTTTGCCCTGGAGAGTGACCTGATTCGTTTAGGCCGGGCACCCCAGAACGAAGTGGTCATTAACACGTCGGGCATTTCGCGCTTTCACTGCCAAATCAAACGCAACGGCCAACGGC
>CAWUJQ010000349.1:0-5152 GCA_963922445.1 uncultured bacterium | reverse complement strand
GTGGTTGCAATGCGCGGTGCGTCTACGCCTGCGCCATCGGTCAGCCAGCACACAACCTTACCAGCTTCACCCTTGAAGTCGCGGTCAGTTGCGGCCTTCAGGTCTAGCTGGAAGTTGACGTTGTAGTTTTGCCCCGGACGCAGGTCAACCGCTTTTTCCCACACAAAAACAGCGAAGCCCTCGTTAACCGTGCCAGCGGTGTTCGGCGGGGTGAACAGGGTTGCACTGCCAAATGGGCCGTTTTGGGTGCGCCCGGTCACACGGATAGAACCGTTCCAGCCGCATACTACGCCTACGTCTTCAAGGGTGGACTGGCTGCGGTTGCCCAACTGAGCCACGATGCGCGGCTTTTCGTTGCGGGTAACGCTGATGTTGGTATTGTTAAGCTGAATGTAAGCACCGGACTGTGCCTCTGCCGGAGCGCTGCTCAGCAGCAGAACGGCGGTAAATGCCACGGCCAAAACAGCAAGATATGTGTTGCGAATCATGTTGAATACTCTCCCGTAGGTTGGGTACAGCTTTCGACAAAATAGGTTGATGTATGGTCGTGGCCACGTCATACAAGCGATAAACGCAATCGGTTTTGTAATCAGATTACATCACTCATGATTCACTCATGTTGCTGGGGAATCCGTCAAATTTAGGCAAAAACAGCTTCTTTTCGTCCTTTTTCGTGTGAATTGGTGTGCTACACTCACCAAAGTAGGGGGATAGACGACCAATCAAGGGCGGCGATATTGACTGACAGGGAATTAATGGCGCAGCTCGAACGCAAAGACGACCAGGCGCTGGCAGCGCTCTATGACCGTTATGGGGTTGCGGTTTACAGCATGGCATATCGCGTTTTGGGCACAAAAGAAAGTGCGGAGGAAGTCGCACAAGACGTGTTCCTGTATGTGTGGAAGCACCCTTCCATGTGGGACCCGCAGCGGGGCAAGTTGATTAGCTGGCTGCTGACCGTTACGCGCAACCGGGCGATTGACCGGCTGCGCAAGGAACGGCGAGGTGGCGAGGCGCTTTCTACGCCACTGGATGAATTGCCGTATCTTACCGCGCAGCAGGATGAGCGCATGGGCGGTACCAATTGGGCCAATGGTCGCCTGATGCAGCAGCTTATCAATGAGCTGCCGGGTGAGCAGGCGACGTTAATTGAGTTGGCGTTTTTTAAGGGCATGACCCACAGCGAGATTGCTGGCGCAACCAAGATTCCACTGGGCACGGTGAAAACGCGGCTGCGCAGCGGGCTGAAGCGGCTGCGTGGGCTGTGGATGCAAGAAACGGATGCTGTTAAAGAGTCAGGGCAAGACGAGACGTGAGCGAGTACGGACATCAGCAAGCGGTAAATTGTGACGAGGTAGAGGCGCTGCTGCCCGCCTACAGCCTGGGCGCGTTGGATGACGCCGAGGTTGCGGTGGTGGAGCGCGGGTTGGTCGATTGCCCTGACCTGAACAGCGAACTGCGTCAGTATACGGCTATGACGCAGAACTTGATGTTTACGCTTGACCCGGTTAAGCCGAAGGCATCGTTGAAGCAGTCGATTTTGGCAGCCGCCCGCGAGGAAACCCGCACACCAGCCAAAACAATCCCGTTTGAGCAGCCTGCCCCCCCGCGTGGACGCAGTTGGCAGGGTTGGCTGACGGCTGCTGCGATGTTTGCGGTACTGGTTGGCAGCAACCTGGTCTGGTTGCAACGCTATGATGCGCTGCAACGTCAAACGCCTGTCGTGGGCACCACCACAGATTTGAGCAGCCTGGTTGCCACTGGCCCGGTCACGCGGGTTGACCTTGCCACCAATGTTGCCGACACCGACCCCACAGGCGCGCTAGCATGGACGCCGATTGAGCCGGATGTGAGTTGGGTGAGTTGGTTTGTGGCGAACAACTTACAGCCCTCACCAGAAGGCGCGGCGTATCTATTGTGGCTGATGCGCGAAGGTGAGCCGCCGGTGCGGGTTGGGCAATTCCAGGTGAACGAGAGCGGGAATACGGCCTTTGTGTTCGAGATTTACGAGCCAATCGGGTCGTTTGATACGGTGCAGGTTACGTTGGAAGCAGACGAAACGGTCACGGTACCAACGGGCGAGACCGTGCTGGTGTCTGAAATTGATGTGTAGGGGGAGTTGAAAGTGATGAGTGGTGAGTTCCCGCCACCTGAACTATACGGGATAGCTGATATACACTGGCTTTACTTTATCGGGCTGGTTTTCTTTGCTAACGCATTGCTCGTAGTTCTATTTACTTTCGTTCCTCCTGACGTAATTGCCATGTTTGCGCGTAGCCAGCGATATGACTGTCATATTGACCGGGGCGGTTGGACCAGCCTCAACATCCCGATGGCCTTCTTAGGTTTTGGCGGTGTTATGGGGTTCTTTGGCACCTTAACAGGACATACAAGCCTGTTTATGGTATTTTTCCTCGTCTCCGGGTCAATTGGCTTTGCAGAGTCATGCTCATTGCTAAACATCTACAAAACGAGGGGCAATTCCCGGCGTCTTCGAGGTGGATTGTTGTTATTGCTCACGACTGCAATGCACTGCGTGTTCTCTGTCATGTTGAGTGCTTATTTCGGGGTTAGTTACATTCTCTTTGCAATGTCAAGCTTTGTGGCGGCTTATGTAGGGTATGGGGTGGTCACACGCCTCTTACAAAGGCATCGTCCTAACGCATAGCGCAAACAAAAAGCGCGGAACTCCAATATAGAGTTCCGCGCTTGCGTTTATTCAGTTACCGCGTTCTGAGGCTTACTCAGCAGCGGGAACCAGTACGTTGTCGATGATGTGGACAACGCCGTTGGATGCCGTCAGGTCTGTTGCGGTAACGGTTGCTTCGCCGCCGTTAATTAGCACGGAACCTTCCTCGCTCACAGTGAATGTGAGGGTGGCACCGTTGACGGTTTCCACTGTGGTGCTGCCTTCACCTTCTTCGATGAGGCCAACGAGCGTCTCTGCGGTGATGGTGCCCGGTACGACGTGATACGTCAGGATGGGGGTTAGGGCATCGGTGTCAGCCAGCAGGGTTTCGGCATCGGTGCCGAGTTCGCTCAACAGCGTGGTGAATGCACCATCACGCGGGGCGAACACGGTAAACTCACCACTCGCCAGCGTCCCGTCCAGGCCCGCCGCGATAACGGCTGCTTCGAGGGTGCCCAGTTCAGGCGTGTTGACAACTACGTCAACAACGGTGCCCTCAGCCATATCGGGGTCCATATCTTCCATAGCCATCTCTTCGGTGGCGTCCATCATGGCATCGTCCATCGCTTCTTCAGTTGCCATGTCCATATGGTCGATCATCGGGTATTCCGACGGGTCCATGATGGCGTCCGCCCGCGCGGCTGCCCTGCGCAAGGCGGCCCTGACGGCGGTGGAGGGGCGGCAGTTGTCGATGATGTGGACAACACCGTTGGATGCGGTCAGGTCAGTTGCGGTAACGGTTGCTTCGCCGCCGTTAATCAGCACGGAACCCTCTTCGCTGATGGTGAACGTCAGGGATGCACCCTGGACGGTTTCTACAGAGGTGCTGCCTTCACCCGCTTCGATGGCGGCAACTAGGTCTTCTGCGGTGATGGTGCCCGGTACGACGTGATACGTTAGGATGGGCGTCAGGGCGTCGGTGTCAGCCAGCAGGTCTTCTGCTGTCACGTCTAGCTCGGTCAGCAGCGTCTCAAACGCGCCGTCACGCGGAGCAAATACAGTGAATTCACCGCCAGCGAGCGTGTCTGCCAGGTCAGCAGCGATGACAGCCGCTTCCAGCGTACCCAGTTCGGGCGTGTTGACCACGACATCAACGACGGTGCCTTCTTCCATCGCCATCTCTTCGTCCATCATGGCTTCTTCAGTGGCCATGTCTTCCATTGCCATCTCTTCGGTGGCTTCCATGTCCTCGGCGGCCATCTCTTCGTCCATAGCCATGTTACCCATGGAAACGAGCACGTTGTCAATTACATGCACGACGCCGTTACTGGCAATCGTGTCTGTGGCGGTGACGGTTGCTTCGCCGCCGTTGACCAAGACGTTACCCTCTTCACCAACGGAGAAGGTCAGCGGGGCACCGTTAACGGTTGTGACGGTTGCAGTGCCTTCACCTTCTTCAATGAGGCCCACCAAGTCTTCAGCCAGAACTGTGCCTTCAACAACGTGATACGTCAGGATGCTCGTTAGCGCGTCGGTGTCGGCCAGCAGGTCTTCTGCGGTAACACCTGTCTCGCTGATGAGCGTTTCAAACGCGCCATCAACAGGAGCAAAAACAGTAAACTCACCGCCGCTCAGCGTGCCATCCAGACCCGCCGCGATAACGGCCTGCTCAAGAATGTTGAAGCTGGGGTTATTGACGACGATGTCGGTGATCGTGCCTTCTGCTATAGCTTCTTCAGCCATGGGTTCTTCGGTAGCTTCCTGGGCAAAGGCCGGAACCATCACGGCGAAGGCCAACAGGAATGCCAGGAGTGTTGAGAATTGTTTCAACATAGCAATCTCCATTATGTTACGAACTATACAGCAAGATACTAACTCGCGATTGTATGAACGCTGCAAGAGCGCAATAAATGCGAGGTATGAGCCAGGTGAGACTTTGCCTCACTCACTTTCCCCGCCCCAGGACTGGCGCAGTGTTTTGAGCGTTTCCACCAGTTGGCGTTGGGCCGGTGCATCCAGGCTGCGCAGTAGATCGAGAAGCTCGGCTTCGGGGGCGGTGAGGCTGGGCTGTGGGGCGGGTTTCTCTCCCGGCGTGGGGGCGTCCGTGAGGCCGAGGAGGTAGTCGGCGGAGGTGTCGAGGGCATCCGCGATGGCAGCAAGGGCATTGGCCGATGGCGTTACAGTGCCGCGTTCGTATTTGGAGACCTGTGTTTGGGCGATGCCACACTTCACTGCCAGATCACCCTGTGACATACCCTGTGCTTTTCGAAGTTGTAGCACCCTGTCGTAACGAAACTGCATGGTTACAGGGAAACCGAGTGTAGAAACGCGCTGCTGGTCGAGCGCCGTTGTGGAGGCAGGTTGTGGTAGGCGGACGGCATGTATGCCGTCCCTACATGGCTCGGGTTAGAGCTAATCATATGGTGGGCGCTTGCTTGTGTAGGGACGCGATACATGTCAAACGACGTAGGGTTACGTTAACGATCCGACATCGCGTTGTGCGTATTTTTATCGGTAGCCACC
>CAWUJQ010000348.1:0-5157 GCA_963922445.1 uncultured bacterium | reverse complement strand
CGGGTCAACTTGCAAATGACGCTCAAGCAACTACGGTTGTTTGATGAGCGCTAGGCTTGGTGGTGGCACGAGCCATGCGCCAAGCATCTACTCGTCATATTCATCTGTTGATCTGAGCGACTCATGCCAGTTGAAGCTCCCCAAGATAAAGGCGTGTCATGGTACATCCCACATATACACAATGTGCGCTTCATGAAAGCCCGCTACATACGGCATGCTTTTCGTCCCCATTCCCATGATTATTGGGTAATTGGACTTGTTGAGTCAGGTTTACAGACCTTCATGTACAAGAAACAACGCCTCATGACCCCGCCGGGTAGGCTGATTATCATCAATCCGGGTGAGGTACACACGGGCGAAGCGGCGATTTCAGACGGATTTGTTTATCGCGCACTGTATCCCCCACTTGAACTGATGGAAGACATCTCTGTTGAGTTTGCTGTTAAACCTGGAAGTATCCCTGTTTTTCGCGGCGGCATCATTAACAATGCAATGCTCTACCAGCGTATAAAACGGCTGCACCGCCATAGTGAACAGTTCTCCACATTACTCCAAGTTGAAGCGGACTTGACCAGATTTTTTGTTGACTTGATTAAGCTTCATGCGGAAGCGGACTATACAATTCGTGACTACAAAAAGGCCCCACGAGAAATTGCATTGGTGCGTGAGTACATGGAGGCTCACTTTAGCGACCCTATCGCATTGAGCGATTTATCAACCTTAACAAACGTCAGCCCATACCATCTATCGCGCTTGTTCAAGCGTCATATGAATGTGCCGCCTCATAGATACTTGGAAAATGTGCGCGTCAAACATGCAGAGCAGATGTTAAAGGATGGCGTGCCCATTGCAGAGGTGGCCTTTCAAACCGGGTTTTCAAGCCAGAGCCATTTGACGCGCACGTTTAAGCACTTTTTGGGGATAACCCCAGGCGATTTGGTAAAAGCGCGCAAGATTGTATAAGACATAGGCCATGCCATCTCCCACAATCGACTCAACTGTATTGTAGGGAGAATGATCCATGTCAATGACATTTGACACGAAAATTGCTATTGTGGTGCGCGATGACCTTGAAATGTGGCAAAAGCTCAATGTCACAGCGTTCATTGCCAGCGCTATCGTCGGTCAAAATCCGTCGATTATTGGTGAAACGTATCGAGACGCTTCGGGGAATGAGTATCTGCCTATGGTTGTCCAACCGATGATGGTGTACCACGCTGATGCAGCGGGCATCTGTAAAGCTTATCGGCGTGCGATGGACAGAGAAATCCAGATGGCGATATTTACTGCTGATCTCTTTTCTACGTCGAATGATGTTGAAAATCGTGCAGCTGTGGCCAACAAAACGGAAGACGCCCTTGATCTGGTTGGGATTGCCATGCAAGACGCGATCAAAACCGTAGACAAAGTTGTGAAGGGACTCAAGCTCCATCCTTAGCGTACATTCACTGCGGCCAAACCAGCCTACATCAACTCGCTGAGCGGCGTTTCGGGTTTGGCGTCGTCCTCTGCTTCCTCGCGGATGCCATTCAGCGCCGATAGGGGCAGCAGGTCAGCGTCAACGGCATGTTTGGCCGCCGCGTATGTGTTTGGCACCAATACCATATCCACGCCGTCGGCTACCAGGCCCTGCGTCAGTGTGCTAATCACGTCGGCGCGGTCGTTGTCCAGCGACACATCCCGGATGTAAATCGCCTTTACCCGCCCTGGATTGTCTTTTACCACATCGGCGTAGATTTCCGGGTCGCGCTGGCCGCTGTCACCAATCAGGATGAACGGCAAATCCGGGTAGTGGTCAAGCAGCGCTTGGATGTGACGGCTCTTGTGGTCGTCGTGGCTGGGGATAAACAACTGATCTGGCTTGGTACCCCAGTCCGTGAGGAAGAGTGGCCCCGCCGGAATGCCGCGCACCTCGAAGAAGTCGCTGAGCAGGTCATACAGGTTGAACGGGCTGCTGCTCACGTAGAAGATGGGGTTATCGCCGTCACCGTGACCGCGTACCAGCGCCCGATAGAACGCCGCCACGCCGTCGAATGGCAGGCGCGTGCGCGAGTTACCGAGCAGGGTGTTGCGCGCCATCCGCAGGATGTCCGTGGCGTTGGTTTGCAGTACGGTGTCGTCAATGTCGCTGATGACGCCGAACGTGGGGTGTTCTGTGGCCGCCAGCACAGGCGCGTCGATGGCGTCCACTTCCATTGGATAGGAGGCGGTTTTATCAGGAATCAGGTCGAGCGTAACGTACCACATCCGGCGCGTAGAGGCGGGCCGCCGGGCGTGGGGTATCTCGAAGTTGAAGAAGCCCTCGTCGTTGGTGGTCGCGTTGACCTGCTGGCCATCAATGCCTGCTGTGACCACCGCACCGGGGATTTCGTCGGTTTCAAAGCGGCGGTACATATTGACGAGGTTGTCCCACAGCGTGTCGTTGTCTTCAGCGGGACGCACGCCGTTGTCGTGCAGCACGCGCCCACTCAGGTAGATGGTGTCGCGGGTGGCGTAGCCCAGGTAAGGGACGATGATGGCGGGTTTGTGGCTGTACAGCCCGATTTTGTGGCGGAAGCGGTCGAAGTAGGCGTCGGCTTTGGCCAGGGCAGCGGCCAGGGGTTTGTTGTCGCTCACGGGGAGTCCTCAGTTTTTGTGATGACGATACCAGCCCGTGCGCGTTGTTGCATCCCCAGAATGGCCTAGATTAGCGGTCATCATGTAGCCGTGTTGGGGCGACTCATGAATCGCCTCTACGAAATCGCAGCGTATACGGTTAAGCCTTCACCACCTGCCCGACCGCCGCGAGTGCCTTGTCTGCTGCGGTACGGCCACTGCGAATGCAGTCCGGGACGCTGGCACCGCGATAGGCACTGCCCGCCAATTGCACCCCATCCGGGAGCAGCTTATCAAGCGCGTCCATCTTGTCCCCGTGACCGACCACATACTGTGGGATGGCCTGTGGCCAGCGTGACGTGCGCGTGAACAGTGGTTCCGCCGTTACCCCCATGATCGTGTGCAGTTCGTCGCGTACCACGTCCAGCACAGCCGCGTCATCGAGTTGGGCGGTTTGCGGGCTGCGTGATCCGCCAAAGAACACGCGCATCAGGGCATAGCCAGCCGGGGCGCGGCCCGCGAACTTTGATGAACTCCAGGTAATGGCGTTAATACGCCGTTCGGCCTTGCGCGGGATAACCACGCCGTGGCCGTCTAACGGGCGGGACAGCGCATCCACCGGGTAGGCCAGCGTGACGGTTCCGGTTGTGGTGTAGGGAATCGCGTTGATGATTTCTACGGCTTTAGGAGCCAGCAGCCACAACAGGCGGCTCGTGACCGCCGCAGGCGTGGCGAAAATCACACCGTCTGCATAGAGCGTGCTGCCATCCTCAAGGAAGAGACGGTAACTGCCATCGCAGTCACGGCACACAGCGTCTACGCCTGTGTTTAAGCGCAGGTCACCTGTGAGTTCGCCCACAACGGTGTCAACGAGCGATTCCATGCCCGCCGGGAAGGTCGCAAACGGGTTCACCTTGCCCGCTTTACCGCGCTTTTTCGCCTTGGCCTGCAAGATGGCCTGCGTCAGGCTACCGTATTTTTCTTCCATCGTGCGGAAGCGCGGGAACGTAGCCAGCACGCTTTGTTGTTCCGGGTCGGTGTTGAAAATGCCGCTCAGCAGCGGTTCGGCCAGCTTATCCACGGCCTCACGCCCCAGGCGGCGGCGAACAAAGGTATCGAGTGATTCGTCTTGGCCGTCGTCCTTCGCCGGGATGAACGGCTCCAGGGCCATGCGCATCTTGCCGGGGATGCTAATCAGCGGGGAGAGGGCAAACGGCGCAAAGCGCGTGGGAATAATTAGCATCATGCCGTCGGGGAGGGGCGTCAGCCGTTCGCGGTCATACAGGTAAATGCGGCGCTGCTCCAAATTAGAGCCGACGGTTTCCAGGCCAAGCGCGTCGGCCAGTTGATGGGCATAGGGTTTGGTCGTGGCCACGGAGTCCGGGCCATGTTCGATAACAAAACGGCCTACATCAGCTAAATCAAGCGTTTCGGTTTGAATCTTGCCACCCCACCGCCCAGACTGTTCCAGCAGCGTATAACGCACATCACCGCTTTGCTGTACCTGCCACGCCGCACTCAGCCCGGTGATGCCGCCGCCGATCACCGCGATGTGGGGCGCTTTGCCCGTGCGCGTCTCGTCTTCAATCATGACAACCATCTACCGACTCCGATCTCAATCGCTTCTCATCCTGCACTTATAGACTACCGTGCCTCGCGTCCCCTGTGCAGATGACACGCTCACCAAACCCCGGTGACATCTGTCACTGAACAGGACCACCGAGATTGACTAAGGTTTTTATAGATTTTTTCAGAGATTTCTAATGTGAGCAGGAGACACGCCTCATGACTTATCCACCGCCACGCCTTGTTTTTTGGGAAACCACCGCTGGCTGCAACCTGAAGTGTATCCACTGCCGCCGCGTGACTGTTGCCGACCAACTGACCCCGCAAGACCTTTCCACTGAAGAAGCCTTCAAGATGATTGACGAGATTGCCGCCCTGGGCAGCCCTGTCCTCGTCCTCAGTGGCGGTGAGCCGATGTTCCGCCCAGACATCTACGAAATTGCCCGCTATGCCACGGACGCCGGACTACCCGTTGCGCTGGCCACCAACGGCACCATGATTGACGACACCATCGCTAAGCAGATCAAGGCCAGCGGTGTGCGGCGCATCAGCATCTCGTTTGACGGCTCCGATGCCGCCACACATGACGCCTTTCGTGGGCTACCCGGCTCGTTTGAAGACGCCAAAGGCGGCTTCAAAGCGCTGCGCAAGGTGGGCCTACCCGTCCAGATCAACACGACGGTGGCCAATCACAACAAGCAGCAGCTTGAGGGCATGCGCGCCCTCGCCAAAGACCTGGACGCTATCGGCCTTCATCTGTTCTTATTGGTGCCCGTGGGCTGCGGCGTGCAAATCGCGAAGGATCAGATGATTAGCGCCCGCGAGTACGAGCAGGTGCTCAACTGGATGTACGAGGTAGAGCGCGAAGAAGCCGACTTGCAGATGAAAGCCACCTGCGCCCCGCACTACTTCCGCGTGATGCGCACCCGCCGCGCCGAAGAGCGCCGCAACGGGGTTGAGCAGGAACTGCCCGCCAGCCATGCCCGTCAGGTACAC
>CAWUJQ010000347.1:0-5158 GCA_963922445.1 uncultured bacterium | reverse complement strand
CCTGGCCGTGACGCTTGCGTTGGCAGGGGTGCTCGCGCTCCGTGAGGCGGTTATCGGCTGGCTGGATCACTTTTCGCGGCGGGTGGGAGCCTAACCGAGTGGCCCTTTCCGCAGCGTGGCGACCCATGCGAAGATAGCCCCGCAGTTCCAGCCGCCGCACCGGAGGAGATGAGCCATGCTATCTGTTTTTACCACGCGCCGCTTGTGGCAGCGCATTCTGCAACCGTGGGAAAGCCATCCCCTGTTCCAACAGGTGACGCCGGAACCGTTCCAACCGCGACGGCAAAACGCCCTCTACTGGGTTGGCGTGGGCGTTGTCATTTTGAACCCCTGCACCATTGCGATGACCACATTCACGATTATTCCGGTGGTGCTGTTTGGGCTGGCGGGGGTCATCTTTGGGTTGAAGCTGGCTTTTGGCGTGAGCAGTGTGATCGCCGCACAAAAAGAAACCGGGCGCTTTGACCTACTTAAGCTGACGCCGCCCGGTGAGTACGGCATCTACATGCTGCTGGTGCAGGCCATGTTCCGGCGCAAAAATGTGCTGCTAGGCTTTGGCGTGGAGCGCGACCTGATCTACCAGACGTTGTTGGCGTTTGCAGTTGCTGTTGGCATTGCATTTGCACTGTTCCGCTTGAGTGTGGGCGGGTTTTTTCTGGCATTCGCCCTGATTGCGCTTGGCTTGCACATCGACTTTCGCCAATCAATTGTGTTGGGCACACTGTGTGCGCTTTTGGCCTCTGCCTATACAGACACGCGCCTGAATGCCCGTTTAATCGCCATGGTGAGCTATACCGGCATTCAACTGGTGTGGTATTTGGTGGGGATAGTGGGGGTGAGTTTAGCAGCGCGGGCGGTTGGCACACTGGACGACCTTGCTGGCGTGTTTGGTGTGGTTGCCCAGGTGATGGTGTTGGTGGCGATGTTTGCGATGCGCGAAGGGCTTATCACCGTGATGGATGACCAAACCAAACAGGCAAGCGCATGATCTCGCGGCGGTTGTGGCGGCGCATCCTGTTGCGCGACCCCGACAACCTGCCTGCACACCCTTATCTTGGGCAGCCGCGTGAGCCATCGACCGAACCGCTAGGCGACGACAGCCCATTCCGGTATGTAGCACTGGTGATGTTTGGGGCGGGGGTTGTGTTTTTACCGCTCGTGTCAGCGCCGTCGGTGTTGGGGGTGTTGGTGGCCTCTGTGTTGTATTTGCCGCTCAGCCTAATTTCGCTAATTAGCCTGGTGTTTTCGTGGTATGTGCTGCTGGGGCACTACATGGGCCTCAGCGCAGCCCTTCGGGTGAGCCATCGGGTGGCATCATTGGGGAAGACGGGCCTGATGCCTGTGTTGAGCATGACTCCCGCAGGGCTTGAGGGCGTGCTGATGACCATTGTGTCGCGGGCGTTGCTGCCCCGTGACAATGGCGCGAATTTGCCAGCCCACAAGGAGAACCACACCACACTGATTGTTTCACTGGCAGGGGTGCTGGTGTTTGCGCTGGCGGTTGCCGAGTTCAATCGAGGGCTAGCGGTCACGTCATCGGTGGCGTTGGGCCTGACGCTGCTGGGCATGGGGGTGTTTGGGCTGTTATATGCCAGCTTTCGCCAAGAGGTGGTATTGGGCGCGGTGGCGGGTTTGATGGGTGGGTTGCTGCTGCGCCGGGCGCTCACGCCGCGCATTGGGGGCAGCGTGGTGTTTGTGGGCGTGATGATACTCGGTTGGGTGGCTTATGGGAGTGCGCTGTATGGCGCTGGCTGGCTAGTCAGGCGGTTAGGCTTATTGCCCGAAGCGCCCGCACGGTTGCAGGTCACGGTGAGCCTGATGGTGGTGAGTTTGGGGCTGGCGCTTGTGGTGCGTGAGGTGGCCATTGTGATGCTGTGGCGGCGCATCCGGCGCTGGGAAGTGGACTGACGCGGGCAAACGTGAAGAAAATTTCACAAAAAAGCTAAGCATGAACATTTCATTGTGTTACGAATTCACTTATGATCGTTGTGAAACCGTAAGTGAAGGCTTGGCATAAAATCCATACACCATGACATCAAAAGTAAGTGTAGCGTGGGACAACGACGATCAGAATACGGTGCGGTTAACGCTCTACCCTGGGCATACCATTGAAGAACTGTATGAGGCAGGTGCGCGGGCAGCTGACCTTATCCGCAGCGTAACGCATACCGTTCATGCGATTTGGCTGTGGGAACCGGACGCCGTGACCCCTAAAGATGGTTTCTTCAGCTTCACCAAATATATGATGGATGAAAAGCCCGCAAACCTGGGCATCTCTGTGTATGTGATAGGGGTGCAGCGTGGCTACCATCAGGCGCTTGTTGAACTTGCGAAGTCGGTTAGTTCGGGGGCACGGTTCGCGTTCGGTAAAAATTTATTCTATGCGGCCAACCTTGATGAGGCACGGGGGCTGATCGCCGCACGGATTGCCGAAGAAGATGATTCTGATTAGTGTGCGTTATGCGTCACGCGTTTCGCACAGCATTTCTAGCGCAGATTTGCTACTACGCCGAGGTATATGCCTGATCTGCCGATGCGGTTTGTCCAGGAAAACTCCACATGAACCATTTTACTGACTGCCATCAGCATTATATCCAATTTAGTCGCGCCATCTGTTACAATCAAGCCACTTACACGCAACCCCCGGGGTGGACTGTGCCCCGCTGCTAAAGATTGTAACCGTCTCTGAAGGAGACCCACCGTGAGTAACCCAATTGACCCCAACGCTATCCCCGTCGTGAGCGACAACGCCGAGGGCTGGGAGCCAGACCCCAAACACCCGCGCCGCCGCCCGCCGTGGATGAAAGTGCGCGCCCCGCAGGGTGAAACGTACCAGAATGTGCGGGATTTAATGCGCTCCAAGGCGCTGCACACCGTTTGCGAGGAGGCCAACTGCCCCAACATCGGCGAGTGCTGGAACCGGGGTACGGCGACATTTTTGATGATGGGCGACACCTGCACCCGGTCGTGCGGCTTTTGTGATATTAAAACCGGGCGTCCGTCCCCGCTGGACTGGGCCGAGCCGAACCGTGTGGCGGAATCCGTGCGGGCGATGGGCCTGCGCCATGTGGTGATTACGTCGGTGAACCGTGACGAACGGGCTGATGGCGGCGCGCCGATCTTTGCGATGGTCATCCGCCGCATTCGCAAGCTGCAACCTGGATGCAGCATCGAAGTGCTGATCCCTGACTTTAAGGGCGACGAGAAGGCGCTCAAAATCGTCATGGACGCGCAGCCGGAGATACTGAATCACAATGTGGAAACGGTGCCGCGCCTGTTCAAAAAGGTGCAGCCGCAGGACGACTATCCCTGGGCGCTGACCACGCTGCGCAACGCCAAGCAAATGGATCCGTTGGTGCTGACGAAGAGCGGCATCATGGTGGGCCTGGGCGAAACGTTCGACGAAGTGGTCGAGGTCATGGGGGATTTGGCAGGCGTAGGCGTAGACATCCTGACGATTGGTCAGTACCTGTCGCCGGGACAGGGTTACCTGCCCATTGAGCGCTACTACACGCCAGAGGAGTTCGACAAGTTCATCGAGATTGGTAAGGCGATGGGCTTCAAGTGGGTAGAAAGCGGCCCGCTGGTACGCAGCAGCTACCGCTCCGATGAGCAGGTGCGCCAGCTTAGCCAGTTGAACTACATCAACATGCGCTCTGTGGAAAATGACGTTACCAACCGCCAGTCCACGGTTAAGGCAGCCCCCACTGCCGATGACCCGGTGATGCGCTAAAGCCGACGGGCTATCTACCCTATTGCTATGAGGTGGCGGGTTGCAAGGCCCGCCACAGCCGCTCTGGTGTGACGGGTAGGCTCGTCAGCAGCATGCCCGTTGCATCATGAATCGCGGACAGCACCGCCGGGGCAATCCCATCTGCTGGAACCGCCCCCACTGCCTTGACCCTGAAGATGCCGCTCGGCTCATCGGTTTGCACAAATACCACCTCCATCTCCGGCACTTCATTTGCATGGAAGCCCCCGCTACCGACTGCATCACACAGGGCAGCTAACATCAGCGCTTCGGTTTGCTCGGCGGCCAGCATCGGATTTATCACGCGCCCGCTATCGACAGCAGTTAGCAGCCGCTCAACGGTGATTTGGCCCGTGTACGTGTCTACGATGACTTCGGCAAAGTGGGCGGCAAACGCAGGGGCTGCCTCGCTAGCAAACGAGGCCGTGGCGGTGAGTTGGGTGCGCTGGGGCTGATACAAGCTGTGCCAGCCGACGACATCAAGGGTTTCGCTGCGCCCGTCGGTGTGTGTGACGGCCCGGCCTGACAGCTTCACATCAGCGGGGGAGGTACCGCCGAACAGGTTGGCAGCAACGTAATTGACAATGTATTGGCGCAGTTGGGTGCAGGCGTCCACGACCGCACCTGCGATGGTATAGGGTGTGCCGCCATCGAAGGGGGTTACGTCTGTGTCGATGGGCGCGCCAATGCGAATATCCCGGACGCTGACGCCCAGGGCTTCGGCGGCGAGTTGGGCAAGCGCGGTGTTGTCACCCACGTCGCCGCATTGAATGGTGAACAGGCCGTCTTCGTTGAGTTGAACGGTAGCGACGCTCATGCTGCCGGGCTGCGGCGCGGTGGATGAAAGCGCCATGCCAATGCCACGTTTGCGGTGCGGTTGCCCGTCTACATGGCGCGGCTTGCCACGCTTGGCTGGCCAGCCCAATTCTTCCATGCCGGTTTGCACACACAAGTCCAGGCCGTTGGTTGCAAGCGGTTGGGGGCTATTCGCCGCTACTACGACGGAGATATCGTCTTCTTTGATCCAGTTGCGGCGCTTAAATTCTATAACGTTCAGGCCCAGCTTAGCCGCGATGCCTTCCATGTGGGCTTCGATGGCGTAGGTAAGCTGCTGGCCGCTGCGTTTGAGGTAGGCGGGGAGGGTGTTGGTGTACACCAAGTCGCACAAAAAGCGCGAGTACGGGGCGTTGTACAGGGTAAGCGCGTTCACCGCAGCGGTTTGCAGGTTCAGTTGATTGTGCGTGTGAGCGCCTGCATTACTAATTACTTGCATCTCACAGGCAACCACTTCGCCGTCGTGGGTGACGCCCGTGCGCAGCCGAATGACATCGGGCTGCGGGGCGGCACCGGTGGGCGCTTCGGTTATCAACTGGACGGGGCGCTGGGTCGCAAGGGTGAGGTGGGCGC
>CAWUJQ010000346.1:0-5162 GCA_963922445.1 uncultured bacterium | reverse complement strand
CGGCTGCGCCGGAAATCCCGCAAGATGAGGTCATTGAGCCGGAGGAAGAAGAACTTGTGGAAGTAGACCCCAACCTTGGGGTATTCGCACGGTTAATCATCCGCAACGGCGAAGACGCGATTGATAACCTGAGTTCGCGCTTAGTGGAAGTGCGGGCGGAGGAGTTCATTATCGGTCGCTCACCGGAAGCAGACTGGGTGATTGATTCGCCCTACGTTAGCCCCAGCCACTGCCGTTTGATTAGCGAAAATGGCGAGTACTTTGTGCGCGATATGAACAGTAAAAACGGCACCTTCATTAATGGTGAGCGCATCGACGCGGGGCGCACAACAAGTTTGCCCGTGGGTAGCGAGCTAGGGATTACCAAGCGCATCATTGTGCAGGTGTGGGACCCACAAATGGACATCGACGAGTTTGACCTGACGGTAGAAACGCGTGCCCAGGCTGGGGTGCAGACGAACGCCCTCGAATACAAACCGCTGCCGGGCATTCCAGTGGCGGTGAGTGACCAAAAGCCGATTGATGACGACTATTCGCCGCTTTAGCCCAGTTGTAGTGCCAATTTAACATCTGCGCGGTCATTTTGGGCGCTGGTGCCGCCGCCAAAGATGACAGATGGTGCGTTTATGAGTATATTAGAGTGAGGTGACCGAGTACACGGGCGAGGGCCTGCACAATGGCACAATTAGAATCCTTTGCAATACGCGAGATCGGCGGGCGCGAACGTCTTGAGGACTACGTAACCGACGAGGTGGTACAAACACCAGGCGGTTTAAACTTGCATGTCATTATTGCATGTGACGGCGCTGGTGGTGGTGATGCAGGTGAGCAGGCGGCTCGTTTAACGGCACGTACCGTGATTGACTACTTACAGGTCAGCAATGTGGCAGACGTTCCGCCGCTGCTGATTCAAGCAATTGAGGAAGCTAACCGCGTCGTTTACAGCGAGATGAGCGGTACCGGCAGCTCAACGATTGCTATGATTGCCATCAACCTGGATGATGGCGAATATGGACGGGCCTTCATCGCTAGTGTGGGCAACAGCCGCGTTTACCTAATGCGCGAACGTGAACTCGTTCGTTTGAACATTGACCACACGCTGGCTAACGAATACATCTACGCCGGGCAGATGTCTGAAAATGAAGCGCAGCGCCTGGAAAATGCCAACTATCCGACGCGTGTGATTGGCCTGAACCCCGAAGTGCAGGTCGATATTGGCTTTTATGTTGAACGCGGTAATCCGTTCGTCAATGCAGAGCGGGCTTTTAATATCGGCAAGAACGGTATGCGCCTGCGCGAAGGTGATACGCTGTTCGCCGCGACTGAGGGCATGTTCCAGGCGGCGGGGCAGGGTGGCAGCGGCCCGGTAGTGCGTGATGAAGAATTTTTGCGCCACGCCATGGACGACGATGTTGAGCGCGCCTCGCGCAACTTGCTGCGTTATGCGTCTGGGCGCTATCCCAGTGACAATACCTCGCTGGCCATGCTGTTTGTGCCGTCGCGCTTTCGGCGCCCGGTGCGCGTTACCGCCCGCCTGACGCCTGCTCAGTTGGCCGGGTTGCTTACAGTGGCGGCGGTTGCTGTTTCTATCATTGCGTTTTTGGGTGTACAAACCTGGCAGCAGCAGCAGCAAATCCGTGAAAATAATCGGTTGGCGGTGTTAGCAACAGATTTTGTATTACAGCAGTCTGCGACGCCCACGTTTACCCCCACAGCTACCCTGACGGCGACCCCAACGGCGACTGCGACGATTTCGCCCACACCCCAGGCGACGGACGTGCGCCAAGCCGCGCTTCAGTTCTTCGAGTTGAATGATCCTAATCCGTTACCTGCGCTGGTCGGCCGCCGCGTCACATCGCCCGATTCGACAAGCCTGCTGATTATTGAAGGGCCAAACTTCGACCGGGCCGTGTCGCGCAATGCGAATGCCTACTTGCAACCGGGAACGTCGTTTGTGTTCAACCGCATTCGCAGTTTGGCCGGGGAAGAGACGATTGAAACGTCCTTCGATGCGGAGTCCGAAATCTACGTTCAGGCGGGCACGTTTACAAACGGCGGTGTGTTCATGACGCTGAACCTGTACGACAACATCAGCCTCACGTCGCAGTCTCGGTGTTTCGCCGCTCGTCAAATTCCACCTGACCTGGAAAATGTAGAGGACTTTGACAAGCTGGCGTTTACCTGTTTTACCGGGGAAGACGGCGACTGCTCCTACACCTTCCCTGGTGAAGACCCGGTTATCATCCCAATAGGCCGCCGCGTGCTGCTGAACCTGGAAGATAACGAACTGGTGACCGATGACGAGGGGCCGCTGTACGAGCGAATTAAACTGTACTATGACACCGTCGTTGATTTGAGCGGCAGCGATGCGGACGCGACCTGTTTAGCGCCGTACCTGGACGAAGACGGCGACGGGATTCTCTATCCGCAGGATGTGTGTGAGTTCGATGCGGGTACCGAACTGACTGAGGGCTGCCCAGACAGCGATGGCGACGCTATCCGCGATAGCCAGGACGCCTGCCCGAATGAAGCGGGCTTGGTAGACTTTGATGGCTGCCCACCACCCGAAGCGACCGACATCCCGGATGTGGATGGGGACGGGTTGGTCGGCGCAGCAGACGCTTGTCCGTTTGAGCCAGGCCCATCAAGCAATAACGGTTGCGCAGAGCCGACCAGTGAGCCTCGTTCGATCTTTGGGTACCAGGGTGGTTCGTAAGTTAGACGTGATGCAACAATCGGAGCAGAGGGTATGGTAGATATAGACCGGGCAACTTTTACCGAGATGGTGAAGTTGCTCACGCCATTGGTGAATACCGAAAACAGCCAAAACGAGCTGATCCAGACTGCACTGATGGATGCGCCAGGTTTGCAAGCACAAATTGCCATTGGTGGGCCGGGGCGTACCTTTGCCACGCTGATGCTCCGTAAGACGATGGACTATGGAACGCTGCCAGATGGTACCCTGGCAGTCGTTGCTGTGCTGCAAACCTTGATCGACCTGGATATGGTGGGGGGGAAAGGCAAGGATGAGGTCGAGGTGTTGATTGCCAAGATCAATGGTGAGCCTGTGCCAGATGTTACCCCGCCGCCATCGAGTGAAGCGCCAGCCCTCAATAGTGACCGCGTTGATTTGCCTGCACAGTCCGTTGACATTGTGGAAGAACACATCTTCATTTCATTTTCGAGCGTTGAACGCTTCGCATTTGTTGAACCGTACATCAAGCGGCTATCAGACGCAGGCTATAAGGTGTGGGTCGATAATATGGGTACGGAGAATCGGTTGCGCGCTGGCCAGGAGTGGGAACCCCAGCTTGCCAACGCCATTGCTAAGGCTGCTGCGATCAACGTGCTGCTCTCTCCAGACAGCTTGCAATCGAAGTGGGTACACGCGGAAGTGCGACGTGCGCGTGAATTGGGCAAGCCAATCTTCCCGATGATTGTGCGCGAAATCAAGGATGATACGTCGCAGGCCGCATACAAGCAAATGGGCATCAGTCGCATTCAGGCGATTAACCTGGCGCGATACGGTTACGAAGCGGCGATCAAACAGTTATTGGAAGACCTGGAACACGAAGGCATCCCCAAGCTGGAGAGTGAGTGATTGCAACTCCAGCATCCCCTCATTGCTGTGATAGGTGAGCCAGACGTGGGCAAGCCCACGTTGATGGTAACCGACTACCCAAGCTGCAAGCGCGTGGTGGCGGCGCTCATCAATCACGCGGGGTAGGATGTCGCCTGACGCCTAATTCCTGACGCTTTCCCTCCCGTGGCCCTCCTCTAGAACCAACTGCGGCAGCAAATCCAATACAATCGGTGTATAGATCTGAAAGCGTTGGGAGATGCTGATGCGTTACTTGCTGCTGTTGTTCTCGTTGTTGCTCACGTTACCCGTTGGGTGGGTGACTGCCCAACAGACCGACCCGCTGCCGATTTTTCCGTTTGCTGCTATCCATGATGACGGGTTGTGGCTGTATGGCGAGACGGCGCAGCCCGTCGAAACCAGTGAAGAAGTGTTCCGGCGGCCCCTGGTGTGGAGCGATGACGGCGAACACCTCTACTTTATTGTGCGGGAACGCGGCTTACCCGTCATGCGCACAGATCAGCGTGGCACTGCGCCGGAAATTGTTATTCCACGGTCGAACCACTGGAGCGGTGTAGACGAAGTGGCGGGGGATTTGATCTATGCCGAGTTCAACCCGGATGCCGTTTACCCATCGCATACCATTTATCCCTACGGAGAAGACAATCAGGACATCTTTGCGCCCGTGCAACAAGATGTGTACAGGCGTCCAGCAAATGGGGAACCTGAACTAGTGGGGTCGTTCGCGCAGGGCGTGGACTGCCAGGGTGGGCCGCCGAATCTGTCACACGCGGTTTACATGGGTGAGCTGAACAACAAAGGCAACCCGCTGACGCTGCGTATGACGCCTCATGGGGTGGTGCATACGTTTACGTGTTGGGGGGGCGGAACGGCGCTACTCACAGCGGATGACGATGTGCTGTTGGGCAACCGCTTGCGGCGAGTGCAAATCAGTGAAAATGGCCGCGACCTGATTGGCATTGATGACGCCAAACCCGAAGAACCCAACAACATTGATGACCACCTGCTGCGCTACGTCAATTTAGCGACTCTACAAAGTGAGACCCTATCCACCGCTGCCGAGCCAGATCAGTTGGCGTGGGGGCTGCCCGGCACGGATGAGATTTTTTATAGCTCACTGACCCCGGCTGATCCCATCGAATTGACGGAGGCGGAAGACGAGCAGCTTTGGGAAATCACCTACTTTTTTGGCGATGGCGCTCGCAACATGGCCAGCATCCGGCGCTATAACATCGAAACCGGGGCCGATGATGTCGTCTACGAGGCCGATGCCTACGCCATCGGGCGCATGGCACTCACACCGGATGGCCGCTATTTGCTGTTCAGTCAGATACCGAACGCGGACGACTATGTGGAGACGGCATTGGCAGGGGATTTTGAGGAGCGGAGCGACTTGCGGAAGTTGATTGAGCCGAACGTGTATGCGTTTGACCTGGAAACAGGTGAAACCACGCTGCTAGCGGAGCGGGTGTACTTTTTCTCGTTTAATGCTGCGGCCTATGAAGGGTGAGGGGGAAGTGAAGGGGTGGCGCTCAGACTAAACCTAACCACCCCTCGGCGC
>CAWUJQ010000345.1:0-5165 GCA_963922445.1 uncultured bacterium | reverse complement strand
CGAACGCCCGTCTCGTGATGAAGTTGCCGAAGCCCTGGCCGGTCACCTGTGCCGTTGCGGTGCCTATGCTGGTATCTACGAGGCAATGCAGGCCGCCTGCGCTGGCGATTTTGACGGCCAGAACTACACCCCACAGCGTGTCGATGCACTGGAAAAGGTCACTGGCGCGGCTGTCTACACCACCGACATTGCACTGGAAGGCCAGCTCGTCGGCAAGATTCTGCGCTCGCCGCACCCCCATGCCCGCATCCTGAACATTGACCTGTCTGAAGCTGAGGCAATGGAAGGCGTTGAGGCCGCCGCCGCGCTGCCGCTTCGTAACCTGGTGGTTCGCTACGTTGGGCAGCCCTTCGCGGCTGTTGCTGCCGTTGATGAAGCTACTGCACAGGCTGCACTGGACGCAATCAAGGTAGATTACGAAATCTTGCCGCACGCCATTGGTATTGATGCCGCACTCGCAGACGATGCACCGGACATCTGGGGCAACCAGCGCCGCAACGCCCCCACTGCCGCAGAAGGCCCGACCCTGCCCGGTTCGTGGGATAAAAACCTGCGCACAGGCCGGATGAACATGGGTGGCCTGAACCCGGGTCGTGCCCACAAAGTGGTCAATAAGCTGGAAGCAGAGGGCAAGCCTGTCTTCAAGCAGACCTACGTTAACGGTATGCAGAGCCACACCTCGCTGGAACCGCACTGCGCGGTAGCCCACTGGGATGAAAACGATCACCTGACCGTCTACACATCTACACAGTCGCTCAGTGAAATGCGCCATTTCATCGCAGACTACTTCGAGATCCCCGACGAGGATGTAACGGTAATCGCTCAGGCCATCGGTGGTGGTTTCGGTTCGAAGCTCTCCCTGTACAACGAAATCATTGCGGCTGTCGGCCTCTCTCGCCGCTGCAACAAACCGGTCTCCATCATCCCCTCCCGTCCAGAAGAAATGAACTACACGGGTATGCGTCCGGGTGGACGAGTGGAAATCACCCTGGGTATGGATGAGGGCTACAACCTTGAAGCCATGATCGTCCACGCCTACAGCAACAGCGGTGTTGCCATCAGCAACGTGACCGCGATGCTGGGTACTATGGGCTACGACGGCGGTGCCCGCGACCTTCAAGACTACGATGTGGTAACCAACCACGCACCGGGTACCCCGTTCCGTGGGCCGGGTGGGCCGGGCATTTTGTGGTCACTGGAGCAGTCGATTGACCAGATTGCCCACGACTACAACGTTGACCCGGTTGAACTGCGCCGTAAATGGACGGGCGCAGCCGAGAAGCAGTTGCGGGGCCTGTATGACTGGGTAGACGCACACGAAACATGGAAGAATCGCCCCAAAACTGGCTCCGAATCCGGTCGCTTCCGCCGGGGTGTTGGCATTTCCTTCGGCCACTGGCTGAACAACTATGACCCCGAAACGATCATCCGTCTGTCCACATCCGAAAATGGCCTGCGCGTTGCCACGGCCACACAGGACATCGGTAACGGTGTACGCACCACGCTGGCACACAAAGCCGGTGAAGTCTTCGGCATCGCGCCGATGGATGTTCAGGTTGATGTCGGCCACACCGACTATCCGCACGGTCCCTCGGCCAGCGGCAGCCGCACCACCGCTTCTATTGTTACCCCGACGCAAGAGGCTGCCATGCTGATGCGTGAGCGCCTGTTTGGTGTCGCTGCGGAGTCAATGGATCTTGAGGGCGCACGGCACGACGAAAAGGGCATCCACCACAACGGCGGCGTTATCTCGTGGCCGGAGGTCATGAAGAAGGTACCGGTTCAGGTCGTGGATGTGAAGCGCGGTGCCAATCCTCAACTGGCACAGGCAGTGGGCGCTTTCATCATGGGGCGCATGGATATGGACCTGATGATCGGCTTCGGGCACTCCCACGCGGCGATTATTGCCGAAGTTGAAGTCGATACACTGCTCGGCAAGACCATCGTCAAGCACGTGTGGCACCAGATGGACGTGGGTACCGTTTACATGCCAGAGATGGCCCGCAGCGCCACCTACGGCGGTATCATCCAGGGCATCGGCTATGCGCTGTACGAAGAAAAGATTCTGGATGCACCGCAGGGTAAACCACTGACCACCAACATGCAGGACTACCGCATCCCAGCCATCGGTGACATCCCCGAAATGACGGTGGACTTCCAGGAAAGCGAAATCGAGAGTGCGAAGGGCGGCGGCATCGGCCTGAGCGAACTCTGCACCATTCCGGTGGCAGCAGCAGTAGCCAACGCAGTCTACAACGCAACGGGCGTCCGCTGTGTAGAAAGCCCGATCAAACCTGAACGCCTGGTGACAGCCCTCAACGGTAATGGAGCACACGCATGAGCGATACAATAATGGCAACAACGCTGGAAGAAGCCCGCAACGCCGAAGGTGAAATCCTGGCAGCGGGTACCGACCTCATGGACCGCCGCCGCCATCATGTAAGCAGCGGCAACGTCATTGACATCACTCGCATTGGCGGCTTCGACCAGATCGAAGCCTACGAAGATGGCTATCGCATTGGGGCACAGGTCTCTATTGATGGCACCTCGCGCCACCAGGCCATCATTGACAACTATCCAGGGCTGGCGATTGCAAGTGGTGCGCTGGCCACGCCGCAAATCCGCTGGATGGGCACGATGGGCGGCGTACTGCTGCAAACGTCGCGCTGCTGGTACTTCCGCCACGAGGGCTTCAACTGCTACAAGAAGGGCGGCGACTCCTGCCCGTCCCGCGAGGGCGATCACCGCTTTGGTGTGGTGTTTGACACCAGCCCGTGTGTCTTCCCGCATCCGTCCACCGTCGGCATGGTGCTGATGAACTATGACGCCAAGGTCGAAATCAACGGCGACCACATCATGACCATGCAAGACCTGTATGGCGACGGTTCCGACGGTACCCGTGAACACCAGCTTGCCCCGGACGACATCCTCACCCACATCATCCTACCGGCTCCGGTAGCAGACGAACGCTCCGGTTACTTCCGCAGCATCAGCCGCGCCCGTGCTGAGTGGGCACTGGTTGAGGTCAACGTTCGCATGGTGGTGGACGAAGACACGAATGAGATCACGTTTGCGCGTGTGGCAATGGGCGGCGTCGCCCCGGTGCCGCTGCTGCTGCCAAAGGTGGACGAGTACCTCGTTGGCAAGCCCGCAACCGAGCAAACGTTCGCCGCTGCGGCACAGATCGCCACCGAAGGCACAAATCCACTCCCGCAAACAGGTTACAAGGTCAAGCTGATCTACGGAACTGTGTTGGATACGATGCAACGGGCCTACGACCGCATCTGGCATGGTGAAGGCTAAATCATAGCCTGACCAGCTAATCGGCAACTTCAACGCAGTGACCGTACCTTGCCAGTTCAGTAGGGTACGGTCACTATTTGCTTCTACTCACCAACCTACACATGCAACAGCTTCTATGTCTATCCGGAGTGTAGATTGTAGCTAATCTCTACCATTCGGTTCAATTAGCCATACACAGCCTTATGCAAAGGTCTTTACAAGTTGCATAGCACCAACCACAGTGTAGTAGGCATCTCCCGCGCATACCTTACACAGGGTTTGGCCATTGCGCACAACCTCACGCTCATTGATGATTTCCTCACCACATTCATCGCAGGTCACACGCCACCCATGTCGACTCAACACCTGCTGCGTGGAGAAGTTTAGAGCGATGGACTGTACCTTGAACAATACCTCGTCTGGCAAGATTTGGTACGCTTCCAGGTAGGCGTGCCAGCGGCTGCGCGAATCTGTACACAGATCGGTTGCGGCTTCACGTGAATCAAGGCTCGGCGCGATGCGGATGGCTTGCTCAGTTTTCACATCAACGAAGGTGGCCGCCACCCGCCCAACATCTATCAAACGCATGGTGCGATGCCCCAGTGTACAGCCTGTCGCTGCCGCAATGCCGTCCGCAAAACAGCCGTCGGTTTCCACAAACGTCAGCAGCTTCTTCCCCTTATGACGCAGTGGCACCCCTAACACGCGCCCGGCAAGCAAACCCATACGGGCACCTAGCACCTGCCGTGGACACAGGTGACCGTGATCTTTCTCCGATTCATGCAGGACAGCATCCAGTTCAGCTCTATTCATCATGGTCAACGCTCCATCCTCGTAGACTGTGCGATGTAACTACCAAAGGGATTTTTACGCCGAAAGGCACACGCCGGACACAAGTCACCATCACCACTGAACCGTGTTTTGCAGCGTTTACAGGTTTGCAATAGCCCGGTAAAAAGCGTTACAGGATCGTGTTTTGGGTGTGCAGGCTGATTCACAGTGCCCAGGTGCAGTACACCCTCTGGGCACGCCACTGTACACAAATCACAGGCGGTGCAATGCTGGGTGTGCAAGTCCAATCGGAATGTATTGCGCTCTTTTAGCACAGTGAGCGCGTCTGTTGGGCAGATGTTGGCGCACACCTCACAGGCGGTGCAGGGGCCTTCCACCGTTAGCGTGGGTGCCCATGCGGGAACGTCGCCGGGGCGTTGGGCCAGTGCGTTCAGCAGGCGCTTGCGCTCTGGCGGCAGTGTTGCAGGGAGTTCTAATGTTGGCGGGGGTGGTGCCTCACTGCGAACGTCGCCCGTGAACATCTGGAACAGCCCGCGCCGTGACATCGCCGCCTTAGTGCTATCAACAATGACGGGCGGCGGCGCACCTGTTGGCACCTCTGCGATAATGGTGATTGTCAGCGTGGGTGGTGCAGCCAGCAGCGGATTGACCTGTGCAGCCGTCGCCCGGATTTGCTCAACAGCCGCGCCAATCGGGCAAGCGGCGCAGGCATCTGTGCGTAGGGTAACATGGCGCACGCCCGCGTTTGCCAGTTCCACGTAGGCCGAGGTGGATAGTCCAATCAGGCAGCGTGGGGCGATGAACAACCGCGCTTCTGGGTCAGCTTGCGCGTCTAGCTGCGGATGATAGGGGCAGGCGACTTCAACGTGTTGCGGTGCGCCATGTTGAACCACCCGCTGCACCATGTTGTGACCGTCCTCACGCGTGTGGATTGCGCCCGTCGGGCAGATATGGGCGCAGGCACCGCACTGCACACACTGATCGTCAGCCAGCGCTACACCGCTATCGGTGAAGCTGAGCGCGTCAGTGGGGCACGCGGTTACACAGCGGTCGCATGACGCATCACGGTGCCGCGCAAGTACACACACGCC
>CAWUJQ010000344.1:0-5172 GCA_963922445.1 uncultured bacterium | reverse complement strand
ACCGCCTGGGCGGGGCTGCCCACCGACTGTGTAATATCAACGGCTTGCCGCATCGCAAACGCAACCCCTTCCATGATGGCGCGGGCCAGGTGACCCCGCCCGTGATAGCTGCTCAAGCCCACAAACGCGCCGCGTGCGTGCGGGTCCATGTGTGGCGTGCGTTCACCCGTGAGGTAGGGCAAAAATGTCAGGCCATCGGCCCCGGCGGGGACATCCGCAGCCGCCGCACTCAGTTCCGCATAATCCGCCACACCGAGCAAATCACGCAGCCACCGCAGGGACAAGCCCGCTGACAGAATCGCGCCCAGTGCATAGTACGTCCCTGGCACCGCGTGATTAAACACATGCACACGCGGGTCTGTTTGCACGTCCGTTAGCAGATTAAACACCTGCCCGCCACTACCCACCGTTATGCTGACGGTTCCGGGGGCGACGATGCCATTGCACAACGCTTGAGCGGGTTGGTCAGCACAGCCCGCCGCTACCGGAATACCCGCTGGCAGCCCCAGGGCGGACGCCGCTTCAGCGGTAAGTGGGCGGGTGGTGTGAGAAGGGCGCACATCAGGGAGCAAACGGCGGTCGATATGCAAAGCGTCAAGGATGGGCTGTGACCAGTCGCCAGCGCGCACATCAAATAAGCCACTGGCCGCCGCATCGGACGGGTCGGTCGTCATTGCACCCGTCAAACGATAGTGGATGTAGTCTTTAGGGAACAGAACTTTGTGGGTGCGGGCGAGAACATCCGGCAGGTGGGCGGCCAGCCACATGAGGGTGGGAGCCATAAACCCGACGGCGGGCAGCGTGCCGGTAATCGCAGGGTAGTCGCTGTGCCCCACCGCCTCAAGGAGTTGGGTTACCTGTTCGCTGCTGCGCGTATCTGGCCAGATGATCGCCGGATGCACACCCTCTCCTGCTTCATTTAGAAAGGGGCCGCCGTGCATCTGCCCGGTGAGGCCAATAGCTGCAATATCGTTGTGATCCGCCGTCACCTCTCGCACGCTCGCTTCCGCCGCGCGCCACCAGTCGATGGGGTCTTGTTCGGCTTTGTCTGGCGCAGGGCGCTGAATCGGGTATTCTTGCCCCGCCGTTGCAATAATAGCGTGCTGGTCACTGTCAAACAGCACCGCCTTGGCACTGGACGTACCAACATCAATCCCAAGCAGTTTGGCCATACTACATTTGCGCCAGTTTGCGGTGATGGGCAATTAACTCTGCATATTCGTCGGGGCGGTCGGCACCAATACGGTTGTACCACTCCACTGCCGCTAGGTGATACTCGCGGCGCTGGCTAAACGTCAGGCTTTGGTAGACCACATCGCGCAAAATGGCGTGCCGGAAGATAAACTCGCGGCTCTTTTCGACGGCGCTTTCTTCGCGCACGTAAATCATTTCACGCTCCCGGAGCTGCTCAAGCACCGCGCCGATGTCTTCCAACGGCACATTATCCGCAATTTCTAACGCCAGCAAACTCCGATCCCAAAACACATGCCCGATCACACTGGCCCGCTGCATCACCAACCGCTCCTCCGACGACAGCGCGTCGATGCGGGACTGCAACAGCCCGTTCAGCGAGGCTGGCACGCGGGTTGAAGCCAGCTTGTCCAACTGCACCCGCCATTGGGTGGGGCCGTCTTTGACGACGACACCGTCTTCAATCAGCACTTTCACCAGTTCTTCCACGTAGTAGGGGTTGCCCTCGCTGCGATCCACGATCATATCGCGCAGTTCGTCTGGAACCTTCTCGACATACTGCAAAATCTCGCGCACCAAGCGCCGGGTGTCTCGCTTGCTCAGCGGTTCCAGGTCAATCCGCTGGAATAAGTCGCGCCCTTCACCCCAACCGGGCCGCCGCTGGTAAAGTTCGGGCCGCGTGATGCAGATGACCATCAAGCGCAAATCGGGGTTTTCCGTTACAAAGCGGTTGAGCATATCCAGTGAGTAGTCGTCCACCCATTGGAAGTCCTCCAGTTGCAGCACGACGGTGGCGTCACGCGTCATGGCTGTAAACATAAGCCGAAAGTAGGTCATGCCGTCGTTATCGGTATCAGCCTCCGCGTCGGAGGCAGGCGTGACAGCACGATTGTTCAAAAAGTTAAATCCGGCAACACGCGCCATTGTATCCGCAGCGCGCACAGCCACCTCTGGCTCAACCCCCAGCATATTCTCAAACTCAGACTCGAACTTTTCCCGCACCATGTTGGGGGTGTCCGTATCATAGATTTTGAACATATAGCTGAAAAAGTCCCGTATCAAGAAGCCGGTGTTGTCCTGCTGCTGCTGCACCGCCCGCGCGTTGATAACCCATACCTTCTCGTCTTGCATTTCTACCCAGCGCCGGAACTCATAAGCGAGGCGGCTTTTGCCCACGCCCGTGTCCCCAACAATGGTAACGACCTGGGTTTCGCTATCTTCCATAGCGAACATCAGGGCATCTTGCATCCGCTTGATTTCGGATTCCATGCCGATGGTCTTGGTGTCAATGCCTTCTACGCCGCGCACGGTTTCACGGCGGGCACGCGGTGCCGCCCCGTTTACCTGATACACCTCAAGCTGTTCTTTACGTCCGCGCATTTGGATGGGCGGCTGCGGCTGCACGTTGAACATGCCCATCACCAGGCGATACGTGTTATACGTTATCAAGATTTGGCCGGGGCTGGCAGCGCGCTCGATGCGCCGGGCCAGGGTGAGCGTTTGCCCGGTGACGGTGTATTGGCGGTCGGATTCCAATGACTGAATGAGGGCCGGGCCGGTGTTAATCACAATTTGGTAGGGGGGCGGGCCGTCGCCTGGAATGTAGACAGCGGCCAACGGTTCCAGCACTTCGCGGATGTCTAGCGCTGCCATGACTGCGCTTTGTGGGTCGTTTTCCTTGATGGTTTCGATGCCCCACAGCGCTTGCAGCGAGCGGTCTGTTTGTTCATAGATGCTGCCGCCGCGCCGCAAAATCACGTCGTTAAGCTGCAAAAACATGGAATCCAAAATCCAATGCACCACTTCGGCGTCAACCGCGTCTAACAGAATTTCTTCCAACTCAGTGAAGTTGGCATACATCGTCGTAATCTGCCGGTGCTGCTCCGATTGGGTGCGGTGCGAGCTGGCCGTGTCCTCTTGGATGGCGGATTTATCAGCCGTGAGGGTTTCGCTGGTTTCACGCACAGCGATTTGCAGCGCAAACGGCGTTTTTGCCACTGGGCCGAGGACATCAATCACGGCCTGCGAGAACTCAATCGCGGAGTTGTAGCGGTCTTCTGGCTTTTTGGCCATGCTGCGAAAGATCAGGTCATCCACGCGGGGCGGCAGCGTCGGCTGGAGTTCCGTCGCGACGGGGATTTCGTCGCGCATGTGCATAATCATCACAGCGGTGGGGCTTTCGGCAACGTAAGGCCGCCTGCCCGTCAGCATCTCGAACAGCAGCACGCCCATTGCATAAATGTCAGCGCGATAGTCCATATCCGGGTCACCGAGCGCTTGTTCTGGGGCCATATAATCTGGCGTGCCGATAATCGTACCCGTTGCCGTGATGGGTTCGTCCCCCTCGCGGTGCAGGGATGTAATGCGCGCAATACCCAGGTCGGTGACAAAGGCGTTGCCGTCGCGGTCTACCATGATGTTGCTCGGCTTGATGTCGCGGTGAATCACCCCCTGCCGATGCGCGTAGTCCAGGGCGCTGCACACCTGTTGCACAATGTAGCTCACTTCTTCCAGGGGCAGTCGCTTGTGCTGCAAAACGGTTTTCAGCGTACCGCTGTCCATGTAGCGCATGACGATGTAGGGGGGGGTGTTGGCCCCGTCAAAGTCGTAGATGGGCAGGATGTGCGGGTGTTCGAGCTTGGCAATCAGGCGGGCTTCCCGCTGGAAGCGCTGCACAATCCGCTCGTCTTCGGCCATCATGTGCCGGATGACTTTCAGGGCGACATGGCGATCCACATTTTCCTGATAGGCTTTGTAGACGGTCGCCATACCGCCCTTGCCAATCTCTTCCATGATGACATATGCGCCTAGTTTTTCGCCAATCATACCTACGGCCCTCGGCCTGTCTTTTTTGTAACATTCGATGTGGTCTAATGGTACACGAATTGATGCAGGTGGGCAATTTTTGCCGAATCCACCGCTATTTTTTGCTGCCGCTGTGCTAGCTAAGACCGAGACGGATCATCACTTTTTTGATAATGGCCTTAACGAGTTTGTTCCAGCGGATGCGGTCGGCAATAAACTGCGGGTCATAGAGTTGGCCCCGGTAGCCGAACACCTCTTGTTTGCGGAACGAATTGTCCGTTTCCACAAGCTCAGCCTGACGCAGCGCCCGTTCGGTAAAATAACGGTCGGTCGGTTCCAGGGATTCCAGGTTGCGCTGTGCATTGCGCCGGTGATGATAGACCAATTGCAGCGTGTATATCGTGGGCACCGCAAACGCCAGGCCCGTGACCTGCAATTTTTGCCGATACACGTCGGTGATATGCCAGTACTCGTAGTAGAGTTGCGATAGGTCTTCCAGGTGATAGTACGCCTCACTGCCCACCATAAGCACCTGTGGCAGCACGTCCAGGTCTTTACCGCGCAGGCTAAGCTTCGCTAAAAATGCGTAAAAATCAGCCTGTACCGTGCCCACGGAGCTATCCCACGATGGCGGGAAGCCGCCCAGTAGTTCAAAGGCGTCTCGCTGGATGATGAACCCGCCCTGACCAAACACATTCGCCAGCATCCCCAACTCCGGCACGCCGCCCAAGGGCATGTGTGCGCCCGTCGCTATGCTGACCCACGCCTCCATATCGGTTTTGTCTATCAGCGCGGCGGATAGCTTGCCCTCCGGCACAAACAGCAGGCGGGCCGTCATCGCATCGGCACTGCTTTTGTTGATGGCGGCCACCATGCGTTCAGCATAGTGCTTGTTGATTACATAGCCCTGCTGGACGAAAGCATAATGCGCTGCACCAGAGTAGACCGACGCCCGGTTAAACGCCTCGCTCGTGGACATTGGCTCGTCAAAGGTAATGATGCGGCAGGTGGGGTGGGCGGCCTTCAGCCGGTCAATGATCTCACAGTCAGCGGGGGTGGGCGGCTGGTTGATGATGATGTAGACGGTTGTGCGCGGGTGCGTCTGAGAGAGCAGCGCTCGCAGTGATGTTTCCAGGTGAGCCGCGCCCGGTTCAACCTGGAAAAACAGCGCCACAT
>CAWUJQ010000343.1:0-5174 GCA_963922445.1 uncultured bacterium | reverse complement strand
TAAAAAGCCCAGGCACACCATGCCTGGGTTCGCTGTGGTGACCTTGGGAATGGCCACCGGTTTATCTCTCACGCATATGATGGCGTTACAGCGGGGTTATGGCCCTATGTAGTTGCCGCGCTCGTCGTAGCGCTCCGGATAGACCTTCTTCTCGTCTTCCATCGCAATCCACAAAATGATGTACGCGATAATGCCCGGCCCCGCCGTAAAGGCCAGCACCACGAAGATAATCCGAATGAGGGTCACATCCAGGTTAAAGTAGTCGGCAAGGCCCACGCTGATGCCAGCAATTTGGCCGCGCTTGCTGGCCCGGTACAGGCGTTTTTGATCGGTCATCGTTGCTCCCTCCTGAAGCATGTTGTTGGGTCTATCTCTATTCAGTTATACGCAAGCAGCAGGGGAACGAGTCGTAAAAAAGTGCAAACAAAAAGCGCACAGTGGGGCTGTGCGCTGAAATAGGCCAGTGGGCAGGGGTTAGCTTTTCGGGTGGGCCTCGCGGTTGGCGCGGTCGCGGCCTTCGGGCTTCAGGTTATTGACGATGCCCGTTGTGCCGCCGTCATCCTGGTTGACTTCGGGTAGCGTAGGGGGCGCAGGCGGTTCTTGGCGCTCTTCGCCTGCATCGTGTTCGAACGGAATTTCCGGTCGCCGGGTAATGCCAGTGCGGTTGACTTTGCCTTCGCTGCCGTCGATTTGCATGAATGTACGCTCCATTATCCCTGTTTTGCTTCCAGCTACCCCGTCGCCGTTATACCTGCCCATGACGTATCGTTCCTGACTCGCGCCTAGTTTGTCAAATGAACTCGTATTATAGCGGAACTTTGGGTAAATCTGGAATGCTCCCTTACGATGCCTTCCATCCTAACAAATTCCTATCGTTTGTTGCAACCGGGTAAGCGCTACGAACTGCCCTCTGGCGGTGTTTTGGGCAGGGTAAAGCTCCCGGTAGGGTCGTCTTCCATGATTGTACTCTCTGGGTCGGCTTCCCGGCGTGCCTTATAAATTTGCACGCGTTCGGCAAACTCCCGCAAAGGCGCAGCCTGCGGATAGCCTTCAAGCTGGTCAGCAACTTTGTTAAGTGTGCTAACGAGCGAATCGAAGGCGTACACGGCATCCGGCGGCACGGTTTCTAACACTCTTGGGAAGACTTCCTCCGCCTCCTCGCGCTTGTCGATGACCAGCAGGGCAGTGAGCAGGTCGAAGTAGCCCCAGTAATTGCCCACTTCCGCCTGCACTTCATCGGCAGCCAAGCGGGCCACACGCCGGTACATTTGCATCATGCGCTCAATATCCCTGGACTGCCCGTAAAGCGTGGCCAGGTTACCAAACGGGTACGATGAGTTGGGCGTTACTGCCGCCGCCCGCTCATAAGCACGGATGGCCTGGGGGATTTGGTCGTTGCGTTTGTACAGGCCACCCAGCACCCCCCACCAGGATTCGCCATCTTCGTCAATGAGTTTGGGGGATGTACTTAACGCGTCCTGCATCCAGCGCTCAGCCTGATTCAACATCTGTTCGCGCTCCAAGCCCTGTTCCATCTTGTCGCCCTTGCGCCGATACACATAGCCCAATGCCGCCTTAGCCGGGTCAAAGTCCTTGTCAATGTGCAGCGACTTTTTCAACTGTGTTTCGGCTTCGTCTAGCTCCCCCCGGTTGGAATAGACATAGCCCAGGCGGTAGTAGCTTACCGGGTTGTTCTCGTCAAGCTCTACCGCCCGTTTATACGTATTGATGGCCCCGGTGTAGTCCGTTGCCTTGTACTGGCGCTCCCCAAAAGACAGCAGCGCCGTGGCCAGGGTGGCATTGGCGGCTTCGCTGCTCACTTCGCCAATTGCCTCGTGAAGCTGATTTTGCAGCAGTTCGAACTGTTGGTTCCTTGCCGCCAGGTCTTTGTCAAACTGCTCGCGGATTTCTTTGATTTGTTCCTGAACCTCTTCCCGCGCTTGCGTCAGGCTGTTGCTAGAGCTAATCAGGCGGGCAAAACCCAACGCCCCCAGCCCCGCCCCGGCAATGGTCAAAGCAACGCTAATTGCCTCGAAGATGCCCAACAGATTGAACGCAAAATCGGTCAGGCTTTCGGCGCGTTCCAGCGCCTCGGCAGCTTGGGTGGCCAATGCCTCGGCCTCCTGTAAAATTTCCTCCGGGTCTGGTGTTTGGGCGCTCACTGGCACCACACTCCAACCCAGGCTCACACTTACGATGGCAATTGCTGCCAGTAGCAACCATCCTCGGCGCATCACAACCTCCACGGATGTTGATTTGAGTAGAGTTTTTGCAGGTATCGGCATGGGTGCTACTCAGTGTGAAAGGCGATTTGGAGCTTTTCAATGAACTTTTCTGCCCCGGCCCCCACACTGGCCAACTGCACATTGCCCCGGTCTACAATAGAGCGAATGAGCGCTTGGCTGGTTTCCCCGGTGCGCACGGCTGACGCCAATTCGTCAGCAAAGCGTCCGCTGCCTTCCATAACGATGAGCGGCATATCAATGTACTTGCTTGTGGCCATGAACGACTCTTGCCGGGTGATTTTACCGCCATTCACCACGATACCAACCGCCTCTTTTTTGCGCCCGGCCTGGTCTCGGATGCCGCCAGCCAGCACATGGGCCATGTTCACAATCATCTCGGACTCCGCGCCGTAGTCGTCACCCGTAACGAAAACAAAGTGCGAATGCCCTTTGCTCAGCGGGTGTGTGTTTTCCACAACCGGCTTGCCGGGATACTCAATGCGGCTGTACGGTGCAATGCCAATCAGCGGAAAGGTGTAGCTGCCCTTGGCGCGCGCATCGGCCATCATCTCAATCACACCGGACTGGGTCGCCCCGTCAATCACAGCGATGTTATGCTGCTGGGCGAACGGCGCAACCGCCTGCTCAAACAACGAGCGGGTCAGTTCCTTATCTTCATCCGACATGCGGCTGGCCCCACCCGTGATGAACAGCGACAGGCGCGGCTCTGTTGGAAAGTTAAGGTGGTCAAGCACCTCGCGCGGATTGGCCCGCGCCTCGACATACACTGCCGGGATCGACTTGCCGTCAAGTGCCACGCTGTACGCCTGGTTCAGGGTGCCCTCCACAAAGGGTTTAGGCGGGTTGAACCGGGTGAACCACTGCTTAATGACATTCATTCAAAATCACCTCCCCACCTGATGTGGATGGAGCATTCGAGCAACCGGGGTTAACATGCAAGGCCAACCGCAACAATGGTACAGCAACCGCCGCATTTTCGCTGCTAAATCGCAAAGGTTTTCCACATCTCATGCCCCACCCGCCTGCCTTCCGCACCCAACTGCTGGCCTGGTACGACGCCAACGCCGCTGACCTGCCCTGGCGCAGCAGCAAAGACCCGTACCGCATATGGCTGTCTGAGATCATGCTTCAGCAAACCCAAATCGAAACCGTCAAACCGTACTACGCCGCCTTTACCAACGCCTATCCCACCGTGCAGGCCTTAGCCGCCGCCCCACTAGACGACATCCTCAAGCTGTGGGAAGGCTTGGGCTACTACAGCCGCGCCCGCAACCTGCACAAAGCCGCGCAAACCGTCGCCTTTGAGATGGACGGCACCTTCCCCGCAACAGCCGAGGGGTTGCAACACCTGCCAGGGATTGGCCGCTACACGGCTGGGGCCGTCGCCAGCATCGCCTATGATGAACCCACACCTGTGCTGGACGGCAACGTCATCCGCGTGTTCACCCGCCTGTACGACATTGACCGAGACGTGAGCCAAACCGCTGTCAAGAACGAACTGTGGCAGATGGCCGAAGCGCTCGTCCCCGCCGAGCGGCCCGGTGACTACAATCAGGCACTAATGGAATTGGGTCAAACGGTGTGCCGCCCCAAAAACCCGGCGTGCGCACACTGCCCGGTACAGGATCAGTGTGTGGCCTTCGCCAATGCCACCCAATCCGAGCGCCCGGTTAAACGGAAGAAAGCCCCCACCCCGCACTACGACGTGGCAGCGGGCATGGTCTGGAATGATGCGGGGCAGGTGCTCATTGCGCAGCGCCCGCTAGACGGGCTGCTCGGTGGCCTGTGGGAATTCCCCGGCGGCAAACAAGAGGACGGCGAAACGCTCGAAGCGTGCCTCAAACGCGAACTGCGCGAAGAACTCGCGATTGAGGTCGAAGTGGGTAACCTGTTTGCAGTCGTCAAGCACGCCTTTACCCACTTCAAAATCACGCTGCACGCCTTCACCTGCACCTATGTGGATGCGGGCACCCCGCCGCAAACACTTGGCGTGCGCGATTATGCCTGGGTCACGCCAGATGAACTCGATAAGTACAGCTTTGGCAAGGCCGATAAGCAAATCATTGCAGAGATGCAGCGCCGCAAAAACATGCTGCTGTAGTTACGCTACCCGGCAAACGTGTACTCAAACATGATGTTGCAGTTGGCTATCGCTTCCACAGGCGCAGTCACCCGCAAGTCCGTCGCCGTAACCACCTCGAACGTCGCGTTCTCGCCCACATAACGCCCGTCTGCCGCCCGTTCATAGCGCGCCACTTCGTCATTGACCGCTGCCACGGCCACCATCACCGCGCCGTTGGCCTCAAACGTAAACGTAATCTCGCCTAGCGACGCCGCAAAGCCCATAATGTCTTCCATCTGGCCAAAGCAGCCACTGGACTGCTCGGTAACAAGATACGTCCACTCGCCGCTTTTGGGCAGCACAGGCGCTTCGCTCAGCGGCAGGAGTGCCGCCACCTGCACCTCGGTCAGCGCTTGTGGGTCACCCACTTGACCGCCCGCCGCGACCACTATGAATTCATCAGCAGCAACAGGCACCTTAGCCCCATCCGCCGTGACCGTCACCTGCCCAATGAGCGTGGTCACCTGGAGTGCCCCGTCCACCTCGGTGAGAAGGGCCTCACCCGCAACCTGCACCCCCACGCCGTTGACCGTCAGCAGCAGCGGGGCAAACGGTGCCCGCACCAGTACGCCGTCCGGTGCTTGCTCACAGGCGGATGCCTGTGTGCCCCGCTGCAACGTAAAGGTCGCGCCCCCGTCTTCAAGGTCGCTCAGGGTCACATCACCCATCACTAACAGCGTCGCGCTATCCGGCAGGGCCATTGACGCCACCCCCCAAGACGGTTCGTCCGCGTCATAGCCGCCCGTCGCGATGGTGGTCACGGCCTCCACTACGGTACTATCGCCGCGCCGGGCGAAGGTCGGCGC
>CAWUJQ010000342.1:0-5190 GCA_963922445.1 uncultured bacterium | reverse complement strand
CTCGCGAAGAGTATGTGATTGTATTCTACGGCGGCATTGAGTAGGTGTCGCGCTGGGGCGGTCATTGGGCCGCCCTATCTTTTCCTCATGGTCAGCACAATACCCCGCGCTGCTGCCAGCGAACACACGCCGAACATGCTATAGTCCCGAAATAGCGACGACTGAAGCGCAAGGGACGGTTTTATGTTTGGGTCTGCAATATTAGAGGTTGGCATCGGGCTGGTGATAATCTACCTATTGATGAGCCTGATGGTCACGCAGTTCAACAACGTCATTTCCTGGACGTTGAAGCTGAAGGCGCGGTTGCTTTACACCTACATCAAAGATAGTCTGCTCAAAGGCGACCTGCCCGGCTTCCTTGACCATCCCCTGTTGAATATGCGCGGTGAAGACGGCGAAGTCCGGCGCGATGCCACCTGGATTGAACCGGATGTGTTTGCCAACGCGATGGCGAATGCCTCGGTTGAAAAGGTGACCCGCGCACTGAATATGTTTACAGACAGCGAAAACAGGCAAGCCGTGCAGCAAATCAGCTCCGAACTGCTGCTGGAACTGGAAAATCCCACGCAGACGCTAGAAAACCTGCAAAACCTGAAGCAAACCACACAAAATATCCGCGACTTCCGGCAAAAAGACGCTGTCATCGCCGAACTTGACGAGATGATAGTCACCTTGACGGAATATCAGCAGACGGAGGGAGCCGACGCCCGCATTGCGCTGCTTGAGCGTGAGGTGCAAACCCTGAACAATTACAGCCTGCGCACTTCGCTCAGTTTGCTGCTGGAAAGCATCAACGATTTTAATGATGCTATTCAACGGCTGGCCCGCTGGTTTGACGAGCAAATTGCTGAAACGTCGCAAATGTACACCCGCTACATCAATATCATTAGCTTTGTTGTTGGGCTTATCCTCGCCATCATCATTAATGTTGATACGCTCCATATTGCCAACACGCTGTACCAAGACGCAGACCTGCGGCAGTCTGTCGTGGAGTTTACGGAGGGCAACCTGACCGAAATCGAAGCACTGATTGAGCGCAGCCAAGCGCAAATCGAAGCGCCCACCGTCACTGAGGAGCCTGCCGTTGGCGATGACGACACGTTGCAGGAACTGGATATTGAAGAACTTGAAGGCACAATCACCGATATACAGGTTGTGCTGAACCTGTTGACCGAATCGCAGGTGCCCATTTGGTGGGGCGAGGACAATCGCTTTATCAGCCTGGGGCGGGTCATCGGTTGGTTTATCACGGCGGTCGCCACGACGATGGGCGCGCCCTTCTGGTTCGATTTGCTCAAGCGCTGGACGGGCAAGTCCGTTCCCCACACGCCACCCCCGGCAGCGGCGGCTAGCTAACGGCACGACACGTCGATTGATGGTATATTAGGCGCAGTTTAAGCCTATCTTCGCATTGCAGGGGAGCGAATTATGCTCGGTTCGGCTGTGATTGACGTTATCATCGGACTGGTGTTCGTTTACATATTGCTGAGTTTGCTGGTGGCGCAGGTCAATCAGATTGTGGCCAATGCGCTCAACATTCGGGCACGGCAGCTACGCGGGCGCATCGAACGCATTCTATTCGACCCTGACATCCAAGAGCGCCTGCTGTCGCATCCGGTGGTTGGCATTGTTCGCCCGCCGCAGGCTCCCAACGAGTCGCTCAAGCAGCGCACGCTGCCCGTGACGAAGCTGGCCTCCTCGAACTTTTCCAAAGCGCTGCTCAACATCCTCAGCGACCCGTACCTCGACTTTTACGCCGCGCTCAACCGGGTGGAAGACAAAGACGAGTATGAGCGGCTGCAAGCGATGCTCAATCAGGTGCGGGCCAATATCGCAGACCCAGCCCGTGCCAACGCCGCGCTCAACCGGCTGCACCAGGAAATTAGCCAATTAGACCCGCCCGAACGCCGTGACCGCCGCGCACTGCTGCGCACGCTGGCCCCACTGCAAGACACCATCCGTGATTTGCAGTCGGGCAATGCGGGCCTGTTGCAAATCCTGAATGGCGTGAGTCAGGTAGAAAATCGCAACTTCCAGCAGGCGATGGAGACGGTTTTGGCCACCGTACAAAATGTGAACGAAGCCGAGGTGGCCATTCAGGACTGGTACGACAACAAGATGAACCAGACCAAAGACCTGTACGGGCGCACTATGCAGTATTTGTCGCTGTTGGTGGGCTTGTTCATTGCGATTTTGCTGAATATCGACTCGCTCTATTTGGCGCGCACGCTGTGGGTCGATTCGTCCCTGCGTGAGCAGGTCACTTTGGCAGCGAATGCGGCCCTGGCTAACCCTAACCTGACGGTGACCACAGGCGGGGATGCGGTAACGTCGCCGCTTGACCCGAATGCGGACGCAGATGCAGTTGAGCGCGTGGTCGAAAACTTTGAGGAAGCCAACGCGATTTTGAGTGACCTGCTGGAACTTAACTTGCCGATTGGCTGGACGTTCCGCCCGCCCGTGGTGCGTATTGTGGAGGACTTGGAAGGCATTAGCGGCGAGGAAGATATTGAGTTTGCCGAAGGCCAAGACCCGGTTGCTGGCGGCGAGGCGATGGTAACGTTTTATGATCCGCTGGAAGACTCGCGTAACCTATACAACCTCATCCCGTTTGTCGGGCCAAACTGGTTCTGGAACATCATCATCAAGACGGCGGGGCTGTTGGTGACCGCGTTTGCCGTGGCGCAGGGGGCACCATTCTGGTTTGATGTGCTGCGGCGCATTAGTGGCACCAAGGAAAAAGACGAGAACGAGACGGGCAACGCCAACAACAGCGCTTAGCGGTTATGGTCGCGCCGGATGCGGTCGAGCAAGGCTTTGCTGCCCATTTCGACCAGTTCGTACACATGCTGGAAGCGGTTGTCGTAGTATGGGTCTGGCACATCGGTGACGGTGGTCAGGCCCGCGTCGTTGGCGTCTTGTAGGAACATCTGCACGGCGGCGTTGCCGCCTGCCATAGCGCGCAGCCGCCGCAAATGCGAAGCGTCCATGGCCAATACATAGTCGAATTCGTCCAGGTCGCGTTGGGTTAGGCTGCGTGAGCGGCCCGTATAGGAGATGCCGTTGTCGCGCAGGATTTTTTGTGTGCCCCGGTGGGCCGCTTCCCCCACATGGTAGCTTGTCGTCCCGGCGGAATCAGCACTGATTTTGTCGCCCAGCCCGGTCTGTTCCACCAGGTGATTGAAGTAGCCCTCCGCCATTGGGGAGCGGCAAATGTTGCCCGTACACACAAACAGCACACGAATCATGAGGATGGCTTCTCCGGTGTTTGGCCCTCGGTAATGGCGGGCGGTGTCGTGGACGTGACGGCGGGGCGACGTTCGCCCTGGCGTGACTTTTGCATGTGGATATGACCTTCGATGAAGGCCCCGTCCTCGGTGATGAGGGCGTGGGCGTAGATGTCGCCCCACACCTGCGCTGTTGACAGCAAATGCACCTTCGTCCCGGTGACATTGCCCGTCACTTTGCCCGCAACGGATATGTTTTTGGCAGTAATGTCTGCTTCGATTTCCGCTGTGATGCCAACCAGGATGTTCTCGCCAATATCCAGGGCACCCTTGAACTGCCCGTCCAGGCGGACGTTGCCGTCACTGCTCAAGGTGCCCTCCATGATGGAGCCAGCGCCCAGGGCTGTGTCAAAGGTGCGGCTGGTGGTTTGCCGCTCCGCTGGTGTGGGTAGCCCTTCTCCCTCTGGCTGTGACGGGGCTTCGCCCTCGCTAGCGGGCGGGGCGGTGTCCGGGTCGTCGTCGCTGTCAGGCCGCCTGCCGAAGAACGTCATCGCGCAAACTCCAGCGTTTCCAGGGTGCGCAGCGCCTTCTTTAGCCTACGCTCCATGATGTTGATGCCGCCGTGCTTGTAGGTGATGCGCTCCGACGGCGGCTCCGCAGCGTACACGCGTTCCATGTCGTCGTAGGCTTGCTCCAGCGTCCACAGCCAGCGCTCCGCCTGAATGTGACGCGCCAGTGACTCATCACCTTCGATGTAGCCGCGCTCAAAGCCCTCGGCAATCATCATGAGTTTGTCTGTGTGCTTGTCGTATTGATTGTGGCGATAGCGTTGGGTGCGGGCGTAGCCGGGCAGCAAAAAGCGATAGCAGTGGATAAACCACGCGGCAAAGCGTGTGCCGTTACCCAGGTACGGGTACGGGTCAATGATGCCGATGCGGTTGTCGTTTTGTACGGTGAGGTTTTCTGGCGTGACGTCGCGGTTGATAAGGACGATGGGTTCATCAACATCGCGCAGGCGTTGGGCGGCGTGGAGCTTGTCTGCAAGGCGTTGGTAGTCGAAGCCGCCGACGTTTTCGGCGAGTGCCGTCAGGATGTTCTCGTTGTAGGCTTCTTCGATCTTTTTGGTGAGCGTGGTATGTTCCCGCGACGATTGGCCATACAGGTTAGCGCCGTCCCAGGCAAGTTCACCCGCGCCGGGGATGTGTGATTTGCGGCGGTGCATGTTGCGCATCATGCTGCCGATTTGCCGCCCAAAGCGCCGTGCAGAGCGCACACTTAACTGGTCGAAGTCCAGGCGTTGGCCCATGTGCGTTTCGATGGTGCAGGTCATCTGCGGGGAGACGTTGAATAAGAACATAGACGGGCAGATGCCGTTGTAGGAGCGATTGGCCTGCATGTAGTACAGGCTGGTAGCCACATACTCGGCGTGCCACTCATGGGCGTGATCGTCGTAAAGCTGGGGTTGGCCGTAGGCAACGGGCTTGCGAATGCGCACGATGTACGGTTGGGCGTGCTGCGGCACAGTCACGCGGTAAGCGTCGTGCCATGCACCACTCCCTTCCAGGCGGAACGCGCCGTAATGCAGGGTTAAAGGCAGCCCACACGAACGCAGGGCCAGTTCGAGGTCTTCACGGGTGGTGTCTGTATCAATAATATCGGAGATGGAATAGTCAGTCACGGGGCACGCTCACCAGCACTTGTAATCCTGTTTGTTCTATGTCGTCAAGGTTGCGGAGGGTCGGGTCGGTGTATTCGGCCAGGGTTGCCAGCCCCAGGCCGACGATAACGGCAAGGCCAAGCTGCACCAGCGGCTCCAATCGGTCTACGATGGGCGGCGGCGCGGGCACAATCACGATGTCATCCAAAACGGTGACCTGGGCGGGTTCGTCGCCAAACTGGCTAAAGTAGCGTTGGCTGTCTTCGCGCAGCACCGCGAGAGCGGCCTGGGCAATCACGTCGAGTT
>CAWUJQ010000341.1:0-5194 GCA_963922445.1 uncultured bacterium | reverse complement strand
AGGGGTTGGGGTGAGGGCCAAAAAGCGTTGCACCAACTTGAAATGGCCCCGGCCCGTTGAGGTCAGTTGCCTCACATCCACATTTGCCGTAACATTGTCATAAAGGTTCAGGCGCACGCACAGGAGCGCAGCTATGGCATTGGAATACCCCCTCGAACACCCGGCGGTACTGTTTCAGTCAATTGGGATGGCCGCCAACACCCGCATCAACTCGCAAACGCTGGAAGACTTCGGCAAGGCGCTGATGATTATCGCGGGTGCCGACGATCAACTGTCCATGTGGGAGCGCGGTTGGCTCACGGCATACATGACGGCCTACGGTGCCTCGCGTGAGGTCATCATTGCCCTGGACGACTTCGATTACAAATCGACCGAACTTGACCCACTGCTGGAACCGCTGCTGGCGGGGCCATATGCTAAATGGGTGCGCCGTTCGTTGGTGCAGGGGGCCATTCGCATGGCCCGCGCTGACGACCTTGACCCTGACGAGTACCGGGCGATTTTGTACGCGGCAGAACTGCTCGATATGAACGAGGATGTGGTTCACGAAGTCCACAGCCTGTTAGACATCTTCGACACCGTCAACCTGACCAACGCCACCTTGCTCAGTGTGGCCGAACTCGAAGATGCCGAAAGCACCGGCGGCACCCCCGACCCCGCCGCAGATAGCTGGTCTGACAGCCAGACGACCCTCGAAATTGAACCGGGTTACGTGCCCACCACCCCGGAATGGGTGCTGCTGGCCTCGGAGAACTTCGTGTTTGCCAAAGCGATTCTGTACGTGATGAGCGCGGACGGCATTCCGTCTAGCGATGAGATGGAGCAGTTTATCGCCTACATGCGCAGTTGGGGCGCGAGTGAAGACCAAATCCGCGCCCTCATCAACGAGGACTACCGAACGATGACGGCAAAAGACATTGTCGAGCAGTCTCCCCGGATGCAGTGGGGGCTGGCCGCGCTCACGTCCGTGGCGCTGCGCATTGCCGGGGCCGATGACCTATCACAGCCGGAGGAAGACGCGCTGCTCAACCTGTACCGGCAAACGGGCCAGTCCACGATGATGTACCACGCCACCAAAGGGCTAGAAGCCGTGCGGCGGCAGGCGCTCGACCGACTGAACGCGATCTTTGCTCGTTACCTATAGCCGCTTGTCCATGACCAACCCGCGTGAGGTGCTGCGCGACTGCTACGGCTTCGCGCTGCCAGAAAGCTTCTTTCGCTTTTGGGACTTCGTGCAAACGCTGCCGGAGGGCGAAAAGGCGCTCAAAGAAACGCTGCATCTGGGGTTAGCCGCGCCGTTTGATGCGCTGCGCGGGAAGTACGACCCGAAGACCTATGATCCGTTAGGGGCCGCCCGCCACTTCAGCGACCCGCCGGAGTTCTTCGCGCTTTTTTACGGCACAGGCGACGGTGAAACCACAGGCATCCGCATGGGCTATTGGGTGAGTGAGGTCATGGCCGACCACCCGGACTACCCCGTAGCCTACCACTATCGCGACGATGGCTTTGAGATCAACGCCGCGGGTGATGACATCTTGATGGCCATGCGCCTGTGGCTGGAACTGGAGTACGACGAAGCGGGCTATCCCGTTGAGGACGAGGAAGACGCCGACTACGACCAGGATAACGAATACTGGGCGCGAAAAACCCACCTGGACGACCTGCGTGAGCGGCTGCGCCATGTGATGGGCGATGACCGCGAGGAGCGCGGCTACGACTATATTGACCTGTACAGCTATGACATTTACCTGCCATCCAATGTGCGCACGCTAGACGGTGCGGGCTTGCTTGTTCCTAAAGCCAGCTACCGCAGGGTGAGCTACGACCGAGGCTATTTGTCAATGTCGCTCTTCACCTGGGAAACGGCCCATAAGTATCACGCGGAGGGGCACACTGCCCTGCGCGAGGGCTTCCCCGGTAGTGCGCTCAAAATTGGCCGGGATTTGTGGTGCTTCCCCAGTTATTTTGATATGGCCACCGACCTGATGATGGGCGCATACGCTGCCCTGGGCCGGGAGGTGCATCGCTGGGTGGTCGCTCAGCACTGCCGCCGCCATGCCCTGGTCGATGTGCCGGCATTCTGGCAGGCGGTCAAGGCGGACGAACCACCAACGGAACTGGACCTGGGCAGCGAGCATCTGGGGGTGCTGTCGCCAGAAATAGAACAACTGCCCCACCTGGAAGCGCTGCGGCTGCCTGCTAATCACCTGACGGACTTGCCGGACGAACTGGCCGCGCTCACCAACCTGCACACGCTCACGCTGCCCAACAACGATTTGGGTAAGCTGCCGTCGGTTATCATGCAGATGAAAAACTTGCGCACGCTCGATATTTCACAAAATGTGTTGGTCAGTTTGCCACCGCAAATGGCTGACATGAACGCGCTGGAAGACCTATCTATGGGGCACGCGTCGCTGACGGTGATGCCTTCGGCCATCTGCGACATTCCAAATTTGAAAACGCTGCGCCTGCGCGGTGGCACCCTGGCGGAGATTCCGGCGTGCATTGGCAAGCTGAAAACGCTGGACCTGTTGGATGTTTATAACTTGCAGCCGCTAGAAGCCGTGGCCGCAGAGATCAGCGAGTGCGAGGCGCTGCGGGAGATTACGTATGCGTGTTATGTGAATGGGTCAGCATTGCCAGAGGTGTTTTGCGGCGTCAGCAGCTTGAAGGCGCTCCGGTTTTACGGCAACGATGTGGCTCCGCTGTCGGACGCATTCGATGGGCTAACGTCGTTGGAGGAGTTGAGCCTGGTGGCGCGTGGCCTGCATTTGCCGCCGTCGCTGTTCCGGCTGCCCAAGCTGAAGAAACTGTACATCAGTGACTATGCGTTTAGCGAGCTATCGCCGGAGATCGGCCAGTTGTCCACGTTGGAGGAGTTACACCTGAACACGTCGATTTTGCAGGCACTGCCAGAGGAGATCACGCAGTTGAGCAATCTGAAGCGGCTGCACTTACAGCGGTCGAGTCACATTACGGACGAGTACCTGGACGAGCTAAGGGCAAAGCTGTCGTGGGTGGAGGTGACGGTGTAGGGGTCATGGGTCAGCGGTGCGCGTAAACAAGCAAGCCAACGCCAATCACACCCAACGCCGACACGAAGACTGCACCCGGGACATTGAGGGTGGCACTACCCAACGGCGTTGTTAACGGAAGTCCAGCAACGAACACGCCAATCAGCACATTGCCAAAGGTTTTCGCCGCCTCGCGCCGCCGCCACTGCAAATGCCCACTCACCAGGAAGTTTCGCGCACGTCTAACGTGCATTGGGCTGGTCAGCTCATTGCCTTCTAGCTGGGCGAGGGCTTTGGCCGTTTTCTCCAACAAGTCACGATAGTCATTGGCCAAGTTCAGATGCAAAAAGCGCGCCTGGGGATCAAATCGTGGTGAGTTCACGATAGCCCCCTTATACGCCGGGATTGCCCAAAGCTGGCCCACGTTGAAAGGGAAGCCGTGAGGATCACCAGCGCAAAAATCAACGGCTCCGAACGGCGCGTGAACGCATACACCAACAGCGCTGCGACAACAAGCAGCAGCACAATCCCAGCCATTAAACGCCAAGACGGTAGATCATCATTAACGGGGGTTGCAGGTTCGACAATGGAAAGTCGCTCTTCATTGTCGCCAAGATTATCTATGACCGTCATCAGGTGCTTTTCACCTTCTGCAATGTCTGCTTGATGTTCTTCACTTGCGACCACTGCCAGCTTATCCAGCAGCGCGGTCAACTCCCACTTGAGTGCCTGGGGGGTCAGGTTAGTTTGCGTTTCGTGTTCGCGTTCCATCATGGGCCATCCTCCAATAACAACACACCTTATTATCGCACATAACGCACGCGCCACACATGTCCGTACACCGAATCCAGCACCAACAGCGACCCGTCCGGCGCGACGGCCACATCAATCGGGCGCATCAAGCCCGTGACGAACGGTTCTGGCTCGTAGGCAGCCAAGCTCACGTCATCCTCTGGAATCTCAGCCGGGGCAATGCGTACCACCCGCTGCCCGGTGCCGTTGTCGTGCCACAGCGCCACGAACAGGTTGTCGAACACACTCGCCGGGAACTGATCGCCAGTGTAAGCCGTCAGGCCACGCGGCAGCGAGAAATCTGGCAGGGCATACAACGCATCAGAATACGTCGCGTCCCGGCGCAGCAGCGGGCAGTTGGTGCAGCCGAGCGTGCGCCAATACGGGAAGCGGTAATGCCCGCCCTCGTCCATAGCAATCAGCCGATCCCCTGGCCCGTCGATGGTACCGCTGTCCGTGGTGTAGAACTGGCCCGCGCTGTCAAACGTCAGGTCAAACGGGTGGCGGATGCCCTGGGCATACACGTCATAGTCGCCCGTGTGGGGATTCACGCGCACCACGGACGCCTCGCCCGGAATCGGGTCTCGGTAAGGCTCACGTTCCGGTTCATCGGATTCGCCGTGGTCGGTGAGAGCACTCACGCCGACGTAGAGCAGCCCATCCGGGCCGAACGTCATGCCGTTCACCTGATTGTCAATCTCGCGCCAGCAGCACGGCAGGTCATCCACAACGGTGATGGGCGCGCCGCCACCGGGCGGCACCCGGTAGATGACACCACCGCTAGCAGCGGTGAGCCTTGCCGACACATACAGCACATCCGTGCCGGGTTGGAAGGCCAACCCCACGGGCGATAGCAGCCCGTCCACATACACAGACGCGTTCCCGTCTTCATCAAGGACGCCGACGCCACCCACGCGCCCCGGCTCTACGAACGTCGTTGCATACAGGCGACCATCGGGGCCGACGGTGAGCTGCTGGGGGGTGCCCCGGAACTGTCCGGCGTGTTCGACCGTGAAACCGGGCGGCACCTGGATTTTGCGCAGCCACGCGTCAACGTCGTCCTCACACGGGAACTCCCCGCACGACCAGCCGCTATCGACGGGCAGGGGGGCAGGCGTAACGGTGATGCCCGCCGGATTGACAACATTGTTCACAGGTGTGAGCGTGAAGAGCGCCTGCGTGGGCGTAGGGGACGGCGTCAGTGTGGGCGACGGGGTGAGGGTGGGCGTATAAGTCGGCGTCAGGGTATTCGTCGGTGTTAGCGTGTTTGTGGGGGTGAGCGTATCCGTCGGCGTGAGGGTTTCGGTGGGCGTCAACGTCTCGGTCGGCGTTTCGGATGGCGTGGCGGTGAGGGTGAAGGTTGCGGTCAGGGTGGGCGTGACCGTTGG
>CAWUJQ010000340.1:0-5194 GCA_963922445.1 uncultured bacterium | reverse complement strand
GGACGGCGGGGCGCTGGACATCGACACAGCGGGGTTGATTGCGGATTTGTTCGGGGATGACGGGGAGTAGGCGCGTTATAGCAGCGGACGCGCCGATCGCGTACATTGTGGGATTGGCTTTGGTTATATCACGGGGCATGGGCCAATCGTGTAGAATAGGACCAGCGATAGGAGACTTAACCATGACCGACCACACCGTATTTGACCGCATCGTGGTTTCCAGAGAGGTGATGCACGGGAAGCCGCGCATTGCAGGTACCCGCGTCACCGTCACGCAGGTATTGGATTTGCTGGCCGCAGGTAAAACAGTCGCTGACATCACGTCTGAGGATTACTTCCCTGACCTGACAGAAGCCGATGTGCTGGCGTGTGTGGGCTATGCCAGCCAGATGATTCGTGAAGACCGCATCCTTACGCGCCCATGATTCTGCTCGATCACTGCGTCCCTCGGCGTTATCTTGGCTTGCTCCAGGCGTGGGGATATGATGCTAACGCAATGACAGATCACATCCCGGCGGATGCACCGGATTCAGATGTTATTGCGCTGGCCGCTGAGTTAGATGCAGTGTTGCTGACGGTAGACCTGGACTTTGCAAATATTCTCGACTATCCCCCGGCGGATTACGGGGGAATTGTGGTTATGCGTTACGATGCGGCTGATGAGGCCGCCGTTGATGCCACGCTTCAAACTGCCCTTGCAGATCTCTACCGTGACGACTTGAAAGGTGTATTGGTAATCGTTTCCCCCACCCGTTACCGCGTGCGAGGCTAGATGAGCATGAAAAGAGAGCGCCGCCCCCTCATCACTGACCGCGTTGCCTGGCTTTTGACTGTGGTGGTGTTTTTGGTGCAATTAACGCCGCTATCAGGCCGTTTGCTTCAACGATACGGCGAATATGATGGGCTAATCATCTATCCGTTGATGCAGGTGGCATTTCGACCTGTTCTGCATTTCATTCTTTACGCTGTGGTGCTGTACCAAGTTATGCGTTGGTTGGGCGCTGCGTACAATAAATTTGTGGGAACTAGTAATCGGGCCACCCGGCTGGTGGCGGGCGTTTTGACAATCATCGGTGTATGTGCAGGTTTATATTGGACCTTGTTTTCAATATTTGGTTGGAACGTTGAGGGCCAACACTCCATCCGTGTGAACGAGCGAGCCTACATTGCCACTACGCTAAGCTGGATACGGGATAGTTCCGACACGGTTGATGTGGTCATACTGCGATGTGACCGTACAGGAGTGTTTTGCCGACATGTTTCGACGGACAGGGTTTGGTCGTCTTATCCTTCCAGTGAGTACCCAGAACTGGAGAAACTGATTTTCGACATGGATACAAACAGCGTACAGTTACTGTATGCTGACGAGATTATACGGAGTATTGAGCTATCGGAATCGCCTCGCTGAGCAATAAAATTCCGGCAGACGCGCCGTTGCGCGTCCCTACGAATGATCGACGTAGATCGTAGAAAAAGAGCAGGGGTGGCAGGCTGCCCAGCCACCCCTCGCGTCGCGTGCGCACGCGACTGTCTGTGTTGCTGCCCGGGTTCGGCCTCCCGTTAGGCACGGAATGCCCCTATAATCCCGATCACGTGAATGATCTGTTGGCGGTGTGGGGTTGTGGCCCATGCCCCAACGGGGATTCTTCGGTTGGTTCCGGCTTACGTTTAGCCGATGACTAGAGAATACACGCTTTTGCGTAGGTTGTCAATACCTTCGCGTAACGAATATTTGAAAATCCGCGTTTAGCGGCCAGCGGACGCGCACAACACCTCGCAACGTAACGTTATGATGAAAACACAACACCAAGTTATAGGAATTTGTTCGTTCATGCACAGCGCAGCGCTTCACCTCACCCCCTGGCCCCCTCTCCACAGGCGAGGGGGAATTACGGGATACCCCCCGCTACCTGACAAGTCCCCTCTCCGTTTGGAGAGGGGATTTAGGGGTGAGGTGGGTTGCAAAGACGTGCGCCCAGATATTGTTACAGAAGACCGTAACCCTATGTTGCGTGGACGTCTGTGCGGCGGCTGCATCCAACCCCATACCCCACGATGACCCTACGCGGCGACCGCATCACCCAATTGCGCAAGAAAAACGGCATCAAGCAGTCCGATTTGGCTGAGAAGCTGGGTGTTGCCCCCAATCAAATTTCTAAATACGAGAATGGTTATTCGAATCCCACGCTGGAATCGCTAGCGCAGATGGCGGAACTATTCAACACGACGACGGATTATCTGCTGGGCCTGTCAAACGTGCCGCATCCGGGGGAGGAACCGGATGCGGACGCTGACTTGACGCAGGAGGAGATTGATTGGCTGGCGCTGCTGCGGGCGCACTCATCTGGGGATCGCAGGCGGTTGTTCACGGTAATTGAGGCGATCCGTGAGATGGGCGGCGACGGTTAGTCGTCCGTGGGCACGCCCCACAAGCGCACGGTGCCGTCTGCGCTGGCGGAGGCAAGCAGGTGCCCGTCTGGGTGGAAGGCGACGCTATGCACATGCATCTCATGGCCGGTGAGGGTGGCAATGGGCGCGTCTTCCGTGAGTGACCACATGTACACCTCTGGCAGACGGTTGGCCTGCTGTACCTGCCAGTGATTGCTGGCGATGAGGTCGCCGTTGGGGTGGAAGGCAATCTTGCTGACCATTGTGTCTTCGTCACCAAGCACGGCGGTGCGCTCCCGTGATTCGATGTCGTAGAGGACGATCTGATTGCGGACGGCGGCAACGGTTTCGCTATCGGGGCTAAAGGTAACATCCACGAGGCTTTGCAATCCCTGTGATGTGGTGACAATGCCGTCCAGGTTGTACAGGCGATCCAGCACACGCGGACGCCGGGGTTCGGTGACATCCCACACGACGAGCGACTGGCCTACCACGGCGAACTTGGTACCATCGGGGCTGTAGGCCGCACCCTGATATTCCCCGTGCAGGTTGATGTTGGGCGCATCGTAGACGGTGACCTCGGTCATGGCGGGCAGTTGATAAACGTTAGCGTCTTCGGTGCCAGCAACAGCGACTTCGCCTGTTTGTGGGTTCACCGCAAAGACTTTTGAGCTGTAAGCAATGGGCGTTTGGAAGTTGACGACCGACTCACCCGATTGCACGTCCCACACATTGACAAACGGGTTATCCCCGCTGATGGTGACATAGCGGCTCTCCCCGCTGAAGGCGACTTTGGGATCGCGCCCGTTCCACCAATAATCGGAATCGCCAGCAAGCAGGGTGGGGTTGTGCAGCGCGCTTGTGGGGAAGAGCATGATGCCGGGGGTTTTGAAGTTGCCGTCATTCACCGGGCGCTGATAACCCGTCTCTAAATCGGCAATCCCGGCAGCGAGGTGTGTGCCGTCCGGGGAAAAGGCAAGATGCCCAACCGCAGGCAGCTCAAGCACGGCCACCGTTTCGATGCGGTTCACATTGGCAGCGGTGATGGCGTCAAGTTGCGGCAGCGTGATTGGTTCGACATCGCGGCGGCTGACATCAGCAACACGGAAGCGCAGTTGCTCGCTATCCCACAATTGGACGCTGTCCGATGGGCGGTGGTAAATGAGCTGGTGGCGGTCTTCGGAGATGGTGCTATACAAGAGTGAACGCGGACTGACCCCAAGGCTGCTCAGGTATTCACACACGATGCCTGTAAAGTCGCAGCGCATAAGGATAAGCCGGGTGTGGGTTACATCTGTGCCAACCCACGTAGCGGCAGTGGACACATACACGTACCCCCCCGCACGCACTGATCGGACTTCGCCTGTCGTCCAGCCCACGTAAATCCACGAGACAACGGCGTAGGTCAGGCAGCCGCCCACGCTCAACAGGACGAGGAAGCCCACCACGGATTTTGCCAACCACCCCGTCCGGTTAGACGCCTGAAACGCACGCCGCCCAATCCAGCGGATGACGAAAAACGCGGTCACGATGGACAGGGCAACGAAGAGCCAAACATTGTAAGCAAGCTGCATCAACGGGAAGACGACCCAGCCGTCGTATTGGCCGGAATACAAGTTGCGATAGCCGATTAATGCGGCAACGGTAAACACAAATAACGACACCAGCAGGGCGACGGCAATACGTTCCGTCAGGAAGCGTCTGACTTTTTCCATCATTGTGGTTGACAGTTCCATTACTCAAGCAGTTACATTTTAGCATAGCAGGGCGCAGGCTCGTCAGAAAGTCTTATATCCCATTTATGGTGAGCCGTTTTGTGGCTCATCCAGGCGCGTTATGGTGGTTGTAAAGTTCAAATGGGAAAGGTTGCGACACCATGACTGACACACCCGCTCAAAAACCTACACTGTGGCCTGTGGCTGTCTTGATTGGCACGTTTATCGTGGCCCTCATTGTGAACCAGTCTAATGAAGCCTCAAAACCAAAGGACAAAACCACATGATGAAGCAACTCAGCCGTATCGGTTTGAATTCCGCCACGATGTACCTCGCCTCCATGATTTCGGTTGCACTCAGCGTGGGCACGTGGGTTGTGCGCCGCAACGAAAACCGTGAAAATGCCGAGCGTCTGGCTATTTTCGTCGGGCTGTGGGCACCCACCCTGATGATTATGGCCAAAGCCATCGAAGACGCCGAGCGCGAAGAGGGCGAGGTCAGCACGAACCCGCTTGGATAAGCGCGTTTTGTGAGACACACAAAAACAAAAACGAGCCGCTCATGTGAGTGGCTCGTTTGGTTTTTAGGAGGGTGTTACGGCGAAGTAATTACTTCTCTTCGTCCTTCTTTTGGATGGGGACGGCCCCCTGCTGCTTGGTGTGTTCCAGTTCGTGCGCCATTAGCGTCATCCCAGCATCGGTAGAGGGGCTAGGTGCAGACTCCCCCAAGAAGATGTGATTGCCCGTGGTGAAGGCTTTGGCCTGCACTGCGCGGTTCAGCTCATGGGATTTGGAGTCGTTGTGGATTTTCACGTCGCTGAAGTCTGCACCCATGGCGCTGCCAAACTGCTGGGCGGTGCCTGCGTCCATGTTGCTGCCGCCGCTGCGAGCGCTGTCAATTTCGCTTTCGAGTTCACCGCTGATGGCACCACCGTCTAGGCCGACTTCGCTGCGCTGAAGACGTTTCATCATGACTTCTTCGTCGTCCATGTCCTCACGCTGAACTTCGCCGCTCTTGATGGCGTCGTAGTCCAAGTCATCACTCAGGAAGCGGTACTCGATGTCGTCTGCGTAGTGCTGGTGCTAAATAAA
>CAWUJQ010000339.1:0-5223 GCA_963922445.1 uncultured bacterium | reverse complement strand
ATGCAGGCTGCCCAACGGTGCCTGTCCATGCGGACTTATACGCTGCCAGCGCATCTGGAGTGAGAGGGCGAAATGCTGCGTCCTGGATGTAGGCGTTTAAGATGCCATCATGTACGTAAGGCGGCATTCCTTCAAACGCCGTGATGTGGGCACGCACATGCTGCACAAACGGCGACCCCCACGGCGCGACCGCAACTGGATCAATGAGCAGCATACGAGCAAAGTCACGCTTCTCAAGTAGATGCGTTCGCAGCGTCGTCGCACCGCCAAAGTCGTGGGCAATGATTGTAGGTTGTTCAAGCTGCCAGCGGTCAAGCAGCGAAGCGAGTACACGCGATTGCACACCCAATGACACATCTCCGTCGGGCTGTTCAGACTGGCCATAGCCTAAGAGATCGTAAACGTAAACCCGAAATTGCCTGCTGAGTATGGGGACAAGCTTCCGCCATACATAAGATGAAAATGGTGTTCCATGTACCATTACTAGCGGGTCACCGCCCCCCAATATGTCATAGGCAATTTTTCCAAACGGTGTCATGGCTTCTTGCGTCAGCGACCAGGTCTTTTCCATGCTGAATATAGCCTCCAAAAATGAGCTTACATAGTTAAGGATAACGGGCGTTGTATCTTCAATCCAGAAAATGTCACAGTTCCCTAAAGCATCATCGCCGCGAGACACCTACAATGTAAACGTGGCCACTGCGTAAAAACGAGCTAGGGCGTTCTAGGTGGAACTCCGCACAAATCCCGTTAAACTGCGACAAATCCATTACGCAGGTGAGGCAAACACTTGAAAGTCGTACACATTATTAAAATCGTCTTGACGGCGGGCGCAGAGCGCCATTTGCTGCGCTTGCTGCCTGGATTGCAGGCTAACGGCATTGATGTGCATTTGATTGTGTTGGTGCAGCCGGATAAGCCCATGGACGACTTTGTTGCACTGGCGACTGATGCGGGCATTTCCGTTGAGCGCATAACCATACACCGTCACGCCGATGTCGCCCTACTCCCCCGCTTGGCGCGCCGCCTGCGCCACCTGCAACCCGATGTGGTTCACACACATCTTATCCATGCTGATTTGTACGGCATCCTGGCTGCGCGGCTGGTCGGTGTGCGGGGCGTGGTGATAAGCCGCCACAACGACAATGCGTTTCGCTATCACCCGGCTGCGCGCCTGCTAAATCGGATGCTGTGGCGATTGTCGTCTCGTGGGATTGCTATCAGCGAAGCCCTCCGCCAGTTCTGCATTAGCGTGGAAGGTGCCACCCCCCACAGCGTGACAAAAATCCATTACGGGCTTGATCTGCCGCGCATCGATGTGAGCAATCACCGGGCCGCCCTGCGCCAGCAGCTCAATTCACCCCACGACGCGATTTTACTCGGCACGGTGTCGCGGCTGATCGAGCAAAAAGGGTTGCAATATATCATCTCCGCAATGAGCCAGCTCCGGAATGACTATGCGAATCTTTTTCTGGTTATCACAGGCGATGGCGCGCTGCGCAGCGACCTTAAAACGCAAGTTGCCAATGCGGGCCTTCAAGACCGGGTGCGGTTTTTAGGCTGGCGTGAGGATGCCGATGCGGTCATGGCGGGGTTGGATGTGTTTGTGCAGCCCAGCTTGTGGGAAGGGTTCGGCCTGGTTTTGCTGGAAGCAATGGCCCGTGACCTACCCATCATTGCCACCCGCGTCAGCGCCATCCCTGAAATCGTGCAGGACGGCGAAACCGGATTGCTCGTCCCGCCAAAGGACGCGGCGGCACTGGCCGACGCCGTGCGCCAGTTGGTTGACGATCCACAATTGCGGCAAAAAATGGGAGAGGCCGGGCGCACCCGCCTGGACAGCCACTTTAGCGAGGCGAAGATGGTCGAAGCGACGGCAGAACTTTACCGTTCGCTTACAGCGGGTGAATGAGTTACTGCTGCTGCTGCTGTTGTTGCTGCTGCTGAGCCGCCATCAGGTTCAGCTTCGGCAGGACAATGTCCGGCGCTTGTGTCTCGTGGATGCTGGGCAGTTCCTCAAGTTCACTTACTTTGACCCCAACCGTTAATTCTGAGGTCGCTTCACCGCGAAACACACCTTTCGTTGGCGGCACATCTGCATAATCGCGCCCAATCCCCACCGTGACGTGCTGCTCATTGCACACAAGATTGTTCGTCGGGTCAAAGCCCGTCCAGCCTAGCCCCGGCAACCACGCTTCCACCCAGGCATGGGTTGCATCCGCAGCCGAGCGATCAGCATCGGTGCGGTGGAACAGATAACCGCTCACATACCGGCACGGAATGCCAATATTGCGACACAGTGCAATCATGATGTGGGCGAAGTCCTGGCATACGCCCAGGCGCTTTTCTAGGGCAATGTCAATGGGCGAATCGGCTGCCGTCACGTTCTGGATATAGTCGAAGCGGTCGTAAATTGCCTTATTGAGCTTGCACAGCAGGTGAATAGGGTCGTCACTAGGGTCAATGGCGATTTCTACTGCCAACTGCGCCAACAGCGGGGTGGAGTGCGCGAACTGGCTGGGCAGCAGCATATCGAACAAATCACGATCACTGCTCGCCGCTTTGATCTGTTCCCACGCATCATCGGGCAGGCTTTCTGGCAGTGGGGGCGGTGGCTTGATCTCTACAATCGACTCTGTACGGATGGCAAGTTGCACGTGGCGACCGGGCACATCAAAAATTTGGATGCGATTCTTCAGGTAGTCGGTATATGCAAAGGTTTTTGCACTGGGGCTGATGTCCACGTCGAATTGAACGCAACGCTGCCTGTTGCCGCTGCGCGGTTGCATCCGTATTTCCATCACGCTGTCAGTGATTGGCTCACTGTACTCAAATTGGGTAAGGTGTGTAATGGAGTAGTACATTTTTGGCCTTTACTTTAGCGCGGTTTCGATGGGGTAGGTGATGTACGTCTCGAACAACGTATCATGAATGTCATACGCGTGGCGTTTGATGTTCATTAAATACTGCTGGAAATCGGTCGAAAGCACGTCATCAATCTCATCGAAATTTAACGTAGACTGCAAGCGCCCCGCCAGCCGATTGACACGGCGCGTCTTTTGGGACATGGTCAGCGCACCCAACTTCTCAAGCGAATTGAGCAGGTTGTCGATGCAGAACCGCGCTGACCGGGGGAACTCTGCATTAAACAGGATAAACTCGACAATCCAATCGGCCCGCATATCCGGGTTGTACACCTTGCAATACGCCTCGAATGCGCTAATCGACTTGAGCAGGGCCACCAGTTCAAAATACTCGTTCTTACCGTCTTCCTTCTTGCCAAAGTCCTGTTCTTGGCGGATTTGCGCGTCTAGGAAGGTGACCAGCGCACTCAGGCGCTCCAGGTAACGCCCAATTTGGATGAAGTACCAGCCCTGATTGTGATTCATTGTGGCGTCGGTAATGCCCTGGAACAGGTGCGAGCCTTCTTTAATAAACATGAAGAAGCTGTGCGGCGAGTCGCCCCAGGCATGATCTGGATTGATATTGCGCACTTCCAGGTACATCCGGTTGATTTGCAGCCACATCTCGGAACTAATCTGTTCACGAATTTGGCGAGCGTTTTCGCGGGCGGCCTTTGCACTGTAGAGGATTGAATAGGGATTGTCCTCGTCAAAGGTCAGGTAGCGTAAGATGTCGTCGTGTTCGGTCGCTTTCACGTCATCAGCATTGACGCCAAGGCTTTGCATTAGCCGGTCTAAGCGCCGGGCCTCCGCGATTTCCGGGCCGCTGTCTAGCATCAGGTTGAGGTGTACGTCTAGCAAACGCGCTGTGTTCTCGGCCCGTTCCAGGTAACGGCTCATCCAGTACATGTGCTCCGCCACCCGTGACAGCATCGTGCTGTCGGAGTTGTTTATTTGTACAATACCCATGTGTCTTTGCTCCCTCCGCCTTGTGATGAATTGACAACGAGTGATCCCTTGCGCAGCGCAACCCGCGTCAAACCGCCAGGGATGAGCTTGACATCCTGGCCGTACAACACATAGGGGCGCAAATCGACGTGGCGCGGCTCAAAGGTGGCATCATCCACAAAGCACGGTACGGTCGAGAGTTGCAGCGTGGGCTGAGCGATAAAGTTGCGCGGCTTGGCTTCGATTTGACGGGCGAAGTCTTCGCGCTGCTCTTTGGTGCTGTGCGGGCCGATGAGCATCCCGTAACCGCCGGACTCGCCCACCGCTTTAACCACGAGCTTGTCCAGGTTTTGCAGGACGTGTTGGCGCTGTTTTTTGTCTTCTAACAGGTACGTATCCACATTGACGAGGATTGGCTCTTCCGACAGGTAATAGCGGATAATTTCCGGCACGTAGGCATACACCGCTTTGTCGTCCGCGAGGCCCGTCCCGATGGCATTGGCGAGTACCACGTTGCCCGCACGATAGGCATTGAACAGGCCGTTTACGCCAAGCTGCGAGTCTGGACGGAAGGCCAGCGGATCAATAAAGTCATCATCAACGCGGCGGTAGATAACATCGACGCGGCGCAAGCCCGATGTTGTGCGCATATACACGATGCCGTCATGCACCAGCAGGTCACGCCCTTCCACTAAGCGAATGCCCATCGCCCGCGCCAAAAACGTATGCTCATAATACGCTGAGTTGTATACACCCGGCGTTAGCAGCACAACCGTCGGGTTCTCTTTGTTGGGTACCAGCGATTGCAGCGTACTCAGTAACGCCTGGCCGTACTGGTCAATGGGGCGCACCCCGTAATTCTGGAACATTTTCGGGAAGACGGCCTTCGTTACCTGGCGATTCGCCAGCATGTAGCTCACCCCACTTGGAACACGCAAGTTATCTTCGAGTACGGCATAGCGTCCATCAGGCAGGCGTACAATATCGGTACCACAAATGGAGACATACACATCGCGCGGCACGTGAACCCCACGCATCTCGCGGCGGTAGTGCTTGCAACTGGCCACCAACTCATACGGAATAATCTCGTCCTTGAAGATTTTGCCGTCGTGATACACGTCATGCAAAAACAGGTTGAGCGCCGTCAGGCGTTGGCTTAGTCCGGCTTCTATGGTGGCCCACTCACTGCGCGTGATGATGCGCGGCAGCAAGTCTAGCGGGAATGTGCGCTCGATACCGCGATCATCGCTGTAGACGGTGAACGTAATGCCCTGCTGCATAATAATGCGCGATGTTGTCTGCTTCCGATGGACTAGGTCATCCGCAGTCATTTTTCCTAAGTGGTTTAACAGCGCTTTATAGTGTGGCGGGG
>CAWUJQ010000338.1:0-5267 GCA_963922445.1 uncultured bacterium | reverse complement strand
GCATCCCGCTGACGGCCCTGGCCACGCAGCCGTTTGTTAACCGGCAGCCCACCAGCCGCACCCGCCGCTGGCTAGAAGGCACGCTAGCCCAGCGCGGCATCACCCTCAACAACACCGCCGAACTCGACAGCCCCGGTACCATCAAGTATGCCTTACTCAGCGGGATGGGCGTTGCCATTTTGCCGCAGTACGCCGTCACGCGTGAGCTTGAACGCGACGAAATTCACGCCCTAACCCTGGACGACCTGAGCCTCAACCGCCCCTTCAAACTGGTGTGGGATCGACGCAAACCCTTTGACCCGTTGCAACGCGCATTCTTGAACCTCATCCGGGAGCAGGTGCCGCAGGTGGGGGCGCTGCTGTAGCTGGCCCGTTAGCTACGGCGACGTGCCCAACGCCGTGAACACAGCTTCCAGGTCAGCCTCGTTCACCAATCCATCCCCGTTAACGTCTGCATAGCGGTTGCCTTCCGTCAAGCTGATGTTCATCCCGTTGACCACGTACTCAACATCCGGCGGATTGACCACGCCATCCCCGTTTACGTCAATGCTGTTAGGCAGCAGCGCAAAATCAACGCCTGCTTTGCTCACCGTGATTAAGGTGATGGGCGTTGTCAGCAGCGTTTCGTTATCCGTGAAATACTGCGGTTTATAGCCCGTCTCTGCGCATAAACCAGTCGTGCCGGGGCCAGCCGCAACCACGGTAATCGGTGTTTCTAGCGGTACCTCTGCTAACCGATAGCGGCCACCATCACCCGTACACGTATATTCAACGGATTCGCCGTCATCCAAGCCTTGCACAACCACCCCATCCATCGGCGTGACGCCATCTTCGGCATAAACCGTCCCGGTGATGTCCAGATTATCGACTTCAACGGCCAACACCGACAAATTGCACGCGCTGTCGTCCAAGCTGCACACCGCGTCATCCGCGCCGCTGGTGGCACGGCTCACCAAAATGTGATAGGTCTCGTTCGCGCTGGCGTATAACGCAACCCGCGAAGCACCACTCTGAGCGCGTGCGCCGTTGTCATCACAGGCCACCTCGGTTAGCGTATCCAGTGTGTCGCCCGTGTACACACTGAGGAGCGTGTCATAGCCGCTGCCGACCGTTTCCAGCACCAATTCATAATCGACCGCCGCTGTAAAGCTGTACCAAATGCTCTTGTCAAACTGGCGATCACCACCCGGCGCACAACTAACGTCCGGGTCGGTGTAGTGATGCGTGGCTTGGCTCACATCAGCCGCATATTCATTACCAGCCATCAACGAAATCGCATCCGGGAACAGGTCATTATCCGGCCAACCGGACGGGATATTGAATCCGCCCATGGTCGGGTTTTGTGCCGTCCAATCGCTGGCACTGTTGGTATCGGTTGAATTCTCGTCCCGCGCCAAATTTTGCCCAACACCCGGCGGCAGCACGTTTGCGCCCGTCCAGTTCACATTGAAGTAGGTGTTCGTCTCGCCAAATATCACCACATCCAACATGACCCAGACCGCCCCATCCCACTGATACAGGATGATCGCCCCGTCTGCTGATTCCGCGTCCCACGGAAAGTCCAAATCCATACGGCTCAGGTTCGTTTCGTCCGGGTCAGATAAGCCGCCGCGCTCATCCAAAATCCAGTACCCACCCGGCGGAACCTCTATCACGGGCATGTAAGACGCGCCCACAAAACGCATACTGTCGTACACATACAGCAGCGTGTATGTCGTTTCATAGAACGTATTGCCCGTGTTATATAACTCAATCCGGTCAATCTCACCGAAGTCAATCTCGTTGAAAAGCAGCGTGCCTTCCTGGCAGCCCGGCGTCCCCGTGTACGCGGTGTTGCTCTCGTCCGACGCAGCAGCTCCGGCAATCGCCGCTACCGTGTAGGCGTAGCTGCTACCGCATTCGGCAGTCTCATCAATAAATGTCGTGACGTTCTCAGTTACCAGCCCCACCTGTGTGAACTCACCACCGTTCAATGCGCGATAGATCACAAAGCCCGTCTCGTTGGCGGCGTTATCCTGCCAGCTTAGCGCAACATTGGCGACCTGCGTGCTAACAACCTGTAGGTTAGACGGGGCCGCAGGCGGCTCAAAGCCACCGTTGCTCACCCGAACGCGGTAGGTGTCATCCGCTTTTGACAGAACTTCGATGGCAATACCGTTTTCATAGTCAATGTAAGCTTCTCCCACCGTCCACACAGCGCCCGCATCGTTGACGCTGTTATTGCCGTCGTTCAGGTCATCAACTACCAGGGCAGGGCCACCGTTACCGGGGCGCGTCGTCAGCACATCGTGAATGAGTACCCCATCAGCGGGCACGTTCTCGTCATAGCTTGCCTGTTGACGCACCTCGATTGTATAGAAGCGCGTCGATGACCCCTGGATGGGCACTCTGATAATCATTACATCAGCGGAGTCGTCCGGCAGCACCGGGCCGATGTCAATCGTTTGCGTTTGCCCCTGCTCAACAATCACCTGCTTCGACGCTGGAATCCAGCCCAGCTTATCGCGCAGGTGATAACCAATCGTGTTGGGCGAGGTGCAGCCATAAACCGGATCAATCAGATCGCAGTCACCCACCGAACTCATCACGTCCCAGTTGGACACATAAATAGAGAGTTCGCTTGGCGGGTTATCTGCCGGGCCAGACGAGTGCGGCAGCCCAAACCCATGCCCCATCTCGTGATTAATGGTGCGGTAGTTGTGCGCCCACGTCGGCAGCCAGGTGGTACGCACCAGCCCAGCGTTATCGTTAAATACATAAGACTGCCCGCCCCACGCGCAGCAGTCCAGTAGCTGGTTAAAGAACATATTCACGCCAACCACACCGGAAAAATCAACGTCGGCGTCTGCCACGGCGAAGCAGTCATCGCGCAGCTTGTTCAAGTTCGCGCCGTAAGTTTGCCCCTCTACAACGTAGCTGCTGCGGGGTTCCGGCAGGGTATACCAGCCGTAGGCCGCCGTGTCGCCCAGGTCAATCGTGCCGTAAGAGACGGTGTTCCAGTAATTTGAAATGGAGTAGAGGCCGTCGTTAAACATGGATTCATAGTATTCGGCAGTGTTGGGCAGCGATGTCGCGGAGTCAGCAAAGGCGCACAACAGGTTAGCCCACGTCTGTGAACCGCTGACGGTGGCCTGTGCGCCAAGGCCACCGTCAGCCGCACGGGTGAATGTGTCTACACGAAGCTGCCCCACCGTACCGAGGCCGTTGCTGCTGGCACCACCCACTAGCAGCTCCCCCGTTACATCCACGCGCTCACCAAAAAAGACGCGGGCCGCCTCCGGTTCAATGCCAATCAGCTCAAGCGTGTTGCCGTTATCGTCAATCAGCAGCGGCACCTGTCGAAAAGCGACCGTGGTTATATCTTGCGGGTCGCCATGCCAAATCGTCAGCGTGCCCGTCACTGTATCGAGCGGGTCAGTTTGCGCCTCCACCAACCCGACGACCAACACGCCCAAACAACTTATCATTGTCATTAAAAAAAAGGCTCTTTTAACCATTTTTTGTTCCCGTAGATGCACCAACTGCTGCACGGGACTCATGGTATCACAAAACTGCAACAATGCGTGCTGGCTGAGCGCCCATTACGTAAAAAATTATGGGGCACATGGACGAGATTGGGGGCGAGGGACGCAACAAAAAAACGCCAGGGAACACAGTAATCCTGCTCCCTGGCGTGGAAAGACTACCCACCAAGCCCCGGTGACGGCGCGCCGCTCCCATCCTGGAAGGCGCCCGCTGGAACCGTAATGGTGTAGGTTGCGCCCAGGTTGAGCAGTGTCGCCGGGTCAATCGTGACGACATTGTTGTTAATCATCACTTGATTAGACGAAACCGCGATCGTCTCGATGGTTTGGCCGCCGCTGCTAATGACGATATTCCCTGTGCCCTTGACCACAGGCAGGTTGAACGTAATCGTCAGGTCGCTGTTCGGGTCGGTGCCAGGGGCAGATGGCATAACGGCCACAATCGTCAGGTCAACGCCGACGGCGTACACCTGCGGCCAAAAGCCCCCATTGAGCGAGTAGCCGCCGCCAACTGCCGAACTCGTTGACGCGCTGGACTGCCCTACCGTGCCACTGAGCGAGTAGCCGCCGCCCGTACTGGTGCCGCCGCCACTGCCAATCGTGTACACGGGGATGTCGGGCGTGCCCTGGAAGAACAGCGCCCCGGCAAACACCACCGCCACAATTGCAATCACGTTATTCATTTACCTGTTCCTTTTTTCTTGCAAACCAGTAGCCCGCAAACATCGCCATGACCACCGCCATCACGCCGATGCCGCCCTCCCGCAGCGCCAACTGCCGCTCCAGCTTGGCAACACGTGCATCGAGCGTCTCCACCAGCCCGGACAGCTCTTGATTCTGGATGTACAACCCCTGAATCGCTGCCAAAGACACACCGTCCGCATCCACTGTGTCGATATGCTTGTCATCAATGCCCAGGCCAAACGCCCCATGGAAGTCCTGTGCCATCGGCCCCATATGCAGCACGTCCTCGCCCTGAGCGGTGTAGTTCCATGTGCTGATGGGCATCTCCGCGACGGCTTCTAGTACGGCCACACTGTCCACTGCTTCGATGTTCGACTTCAGCGCCCGGTCACTGGCCTGTGACCAGGTGCCGCTGCCGCTTGCTGTTCTTACTCCAGCAACAGTGCCGCTGGACGTTGCATTTGTCCAGAAGGTGACGCCGCCCGTCGCTACAGCAATAAACGCCTTGTCATCGGAGAAAGTGCCGTTGTACACACCATCCGACCAGAGGAAGGTGTTGTCTGCGTCTGCTGTGAGGTCAGCATCGAATCCAGCGGCAAAGCTGTAGTTTCCTGCGGCAGTGTTGCCAAATCCACCAGGTATGGTTGAACCGTTACCACTCGCTACATTGCTGTCGCCACCACCTACCGTTGCGTCTACTGCACTGGCCGTATTCTCATCACCGCCGCTGACCGTCGCGCTTGTGGCGCTGGCCGTGTTTTGTGTGCCACCGCTCACCGTTGCAAACTCGGCATCTTCAGTGTTCGAACCAGAGGTTCCTACACGGTTTTGTGCCCCGCCGCCGATGGTTCCGTAGCCGTCGTACACCACGTTGTTCGTCGTCGTCGGGCTGGAGGTATTAAACGGGCCACCGCCTGCAATCGTCGCGTATTCCGCCTGAGCGTCGTTCCATCTACCGCCGCCAACCGTCGCATAGTTGGCTGTGGCGTCATTGCTGCTGCCGCCGCTGACTGTCGCACAGCTGGCTGTGGCGTCATTGCTGCTGCCGCCGCTGACTGT
>CAWUJQ010000337.1:0-5276 GCA_963922445.1 uncultured bacterium | reverse complement strand
TGAGCGCCAACGTGTGGCCATTGCCCGCGCCCTGGTCACAGAGCCGACCGTGCTGCTGCTGGACGAGCCGCTTTCTAACCTGGACGCCAAGCTGCGTGCCAGCGCCCGCGACGAACTGAAGGACTTCCAGCGAGAACTGGGCATCACGACGGTATTTGTAACGCACGATCAAATCGAAGCAATGGGCCTGGGTGACCGTATCGTGGTCATGTCGCACGGTGAAATCCAGCAGGTTGGTGAGCCGCAAGCCATCTACGACGAACCCGCGAATGAGTTCGTGGCCACGTTCCTCGGCTCACCTAGCATGAACCTGCTTGAACACGAGGCATATCACATGGGCTTCCGTCCAGAGCATTTCGTTCCTACAGGCGAAATTCGCGGTGAGGACGCCATACAGACGTTCACCTACCACGTTAAGCGCGTGGAGTATCTGGGATCAGACCGGCTGGTGTACGGTCATGTGCAGGGCTGGCCAGAAGATCACGACCACCTCGTCCTGGCCAAGCTCTCCAGCGCCAGCGACACGACTGTCGAAGCCGACAACGACTACGAGTTTGGGATTGCTGTGCGGCACTTGCGCTACTTCGATAAGGCCAACGGCGAACGCATCATCGCGCCAGAGCCGATAGGGGCATAATCATGGCTGATGTGACGTTTAACACCAAGGTCAAGCCGCCTGTTGAGGCACCCCGCGCACGCCTGCTGCTGGACAACGAACGCTTTGTGGGCACGCTGTTCCTGGCCCCCGCCGTGATTTATATTATCGCGCTGGTGGGGCTGCCGTTCATGGTGGCCATTATGTTCAGCCTCACAGACGTGAGCGTGGGCAACACCGATTTGAACTGGGTGGGCCTGAAGAACTTCCGCAACGTCGCGGAGGTGCAGTCCTTCCAGCGGGCGTTGCTCAACAGCTTTACGTTCACGCTCGTCTCGCAGATATTCATTATTATTCTGGCTAACATTCAGGCCATCGTGCTCACCCAGGAATTTCGGGGCAAGTGGTTTGTGCGCTTCTTGTTCATTCTGCCGTGGGCAACGCCTGTGGCACTGGGCACCATCGGCTGGCTGTGGATTTTTGACAGTGCCTTCAGCCCGATTGACTGGGTGCTGCGCGAGGTGTTCGGCTTGCTGGGGCCGAATACGCTGTTTGGCCCTGCCCGCAATATGGTGTGGCTGGGCAAGCCGGAACTGGCGCGCTTTTCGGTGATATTGGTGCAGGTGTGGCGCATGACGCCGCTGGCAGCAGTCATTTTGATTGCGGGGCTGACCTCGATTCCCAAGGACATTCTCGACCAGGCTGAGGTGGACGGCTCACGCTTTTGGCGGACGCTGTTCCAGGTAAAGCTGCCCATGATTTTGCCGATCATGCTGATTTCGCTGCTGTTCAGCACCATTTTCACGTTTGGCGACATGACCGTCGTCTACATCCTCACCCGTGGCGGCCCCATTGACTACACGCAGGTATTGCCGACGTGGGCCTACTTTGTGGGCATTGAAGGCGGCAACCTGGCTCAAGGTGCTGCGATTGCCCTGTTCTTATTCCCGGTATTGCTAGCTGTAGCGATTGTCGCGCTGCGGTTTGCCAGTCGTGCGGAGGTGAATTAATGCGTCCTAGAAATATTCGTCAAAACATGAGCTTGTGGTCGGTGATTGTTGTGTTTGCCACGTTTGCCGCAGCGCCGTTCATGTGCATGATTATCACCACGTTCAAGGACAGCGCCGACCTGTACCGCAAGGCGAACAACCCGTTCATCTATAACATCCCGCCCACCATGGAGCATCTCAACCTGCTGCTGTTTGACACGCCCTATGGTGTTTTCATCCGCAATTCGTTGTTTGTGGGTGTGATGGTCGTGTTGATAACGCTGGCACTGTCGCTCCCGGCGGCGTATGCACTGGCCCGCCTGACCGGGCGCTGGGGTGAGCAAGCGGGCATTCTGGTATTTTTGGTGTATTTGGTACCGCCCACGCTGCTGTTTATCCCCATGTTTCGGATTGTGGTGGCGTTGGGGCTGCGTAATTCCATTTGGGCGCTGATACTCGTCTACCCGACGATCACCGTGCCGTTTTGTATGTGGCTGCTGATGGGCTTCTTCAAATCCATTCCACGTGAGCTAGAAGAGGCGGCGATGGTGGATGGTTATAACCGCGTGGGGGCTTTTATACGCGTGATTATGCCGCTGTCGCTGCCGGGGATTATTGCGGTGGTGGTGTTTACGTTTACGCTCACACTGCATGAGTTCATCTACGCGCTGGCGTTTGTGTCCAGTTCGTCGCAGCGCACGTTGAGTGTGGGTGTGCCGACGGAATTGGTTCGCGGAGACGTATTCTTCTGGCAATCGCTGTTGGCGGCTGCCGTCATTGTGGCGATTCCAGTGGGGCTGGGCTACAACCTGTTTTTAGATCGGTTGGTGCAGGGCTTTACGATGGGCGCTGTCAAAGGCTAGAACTTCCCCCGGGGGGCGTGGTGCGCTGCGCCCCTTTGCCTTTGCAGCGATGGCTACTGCATGGCCATCAGTTCGTTTTCATAGGCAAAGGCGACCGCCTGTGTGCGTGTTTCCACACCCAGCTTGAGCAGCACCTTGCGAACGTGCTTTTTCACGGTTGCCAGGGTAATGACCAGCTCTTTGGCAATTTCGTCGTTCTTGTAGCCCTTCATCAACAGGCGCAGCACCTGCTGTTCACGCGATGTGAGCTGATTTTCGATTACGCGTTCCGGCTTGCGGATGAGTACCTGCGCCACTTCGTGGGCAATGGTTGAGCGGCCCATGTGTGTTGCGCGGATGGCGTCTACCAACTCCTCGGACGATACATCCTTCATGATATAGCTCGTCGCGCCCGCTTCAAATGCAGCATGAACCAGATCAGCCGAAATGTAGTCCGACAGCACAATCACCTGAATGTTGGGGTGATGGTATTGAATCAGCCGGATGACGGTCGCACCGTCCATTTCCGCCATTTTCACGTCCACAATAACCACGTCGGGGCATACCTGCGAACAAACCTTGATGGCCTGCGTGCCGCTGTTGGCCTCGCCGCTGATGAGAATGTCCTCGTAAGGTCTTAGGGCACTGACAATCCCTTTGCGCATAAGCTCGTGATTGTCCACAATGACTGTGCTAATCGTTCTTGTTTGCACCATAGTGGGGGTCTCCCTTTCCATGTTAAAGCATTATTTGTTTTGGCGGTGGTGTAAGTCGTCAATGGGTTTGATTCGGACTTGGTGAAGCGCAAACCATTTACTAGGACATCTCTTAAGCAGCACTAAGCGCTGCTGCCTCTACATTATATTACCGACTAGCCTAAAATGGGCTTAAGGTTTGTTAAACTGCATGAGTAGAAGATGAGTAGCCCTTTTGACTACTCCCAGGGTAACCGTTAGGACAATGGCAGACGCGATGCACGCCTGTACCCGCTACTCGGTTGCCCTACCAGTCGGACGGCGGCGGTGCCCAGCATCAGCGCGGCGGCTAACAACAATGGCAGCCCAATTGCAAAACCGAGCGTCACAGCCATCACCGCAGAAAAGGCATCAAATGCCGTCAGCGCGGTATACCGCTGCGACAACTCTAAGTTGACAGCGGATGAGGAATCGGCGGTGCTTTCGTAGTGACTGTGAGCGCGGGCTTGCTCTATGCCACCGTTGGCCGCTGCCAACTGCGCTGAAGCGGTCGTCCACCCGGCCTGCCCGGCAAGCACGACGAGGGCAACGGTCACAGCCATCGCAAGCCCAACAACGGCAACCCCCAGCCAGCGCAGCTTGGCCACTGCTATTTGGGTAGCAAAATGCGGGATTCTTTTGGCAGCGGCGGCAAACATAAGGGCTTCCTCATTGTTTTTTCATATTGTATTAAACTTTTCCCCAGATTGCGAACCTTTTTTTATATAAACCGTTGATAATTTTAATAGCACGAGCATTACAGCACTTAGGCTGCCAACAACAGGCGCACATCCACCACCAAATGCGCCACCAGAATGCCGCCACCGATTAGCGCCACGACGAGGTAATGCCAACGATAGCGGTAGTTCACACGCCAAAAGCGGCGCAGGCTCATCACCATAGACGCGACCGCAATCACACTAATGACGATAAACAGGTATTCAGAGACGTTGGCAGCAAACCCCACCAGCGGGAAAATGAACGGCAGTACAACGTACTGCAAAATGCAGCGCACGCCGCTAAACGCCGCCGACGCCCAGAAGACGTTCTGTGTCGCCGCCTGTTTTGGCGCATCGCTGCTGGTGGTTGACGTTTGTTGATGATTAACGCGTAATAGACTTGCCATCAGTTGATCGGGGCGAGTGGTATACATTAAAGCCATCCAGTCTTTGCACTGATTACCAGTAAATTGATTAATCGCGGCTGGCAGCCGTCGTCGCCAACTCCGCGATCTGATCGCCATCTGCATTTGGCAGATAGGCGTAGTCCCCCTGTAGCCATTCTGCTAACTGCTTAGCTTCGCCCTGACTAAGGTAGCTGCGTTTGGTGTCTACTACAACCGTGTGTATGTTGAACTGAGCTAAATTTGTGCCAAGCTGACGCAATTCCTCCTGTGCGTCGCTTTCTGGCTTCAGCTTGATGTTGCCACGTCCGTCCGTGAGCAGCACCAGGACGGTTTGCATCACACCCTTGCGGCGCGCCTGCTCGGCCACGTTCATAGCGGTCACCAGCGCAGACGCCAACGGCGTACCGCCGCCCGTAGGCAGCAGGTCGAGTTCACGCCGTGCCAATTCCACACTCTGTGACGGGGGCAGGAGCAGTTCTGCTTGTTCGCCGCGAAAGCCAATCAACGCAACCTGATCGCGATTAACGTAAGCGCGCTGCAACAGCGTATGCACCGCACCCTTGGCCTGCCGCATCCGGTGGAGCGCCATACTGCCACTGGCATCCACGGCGAGGCAGAACAACACCCCTGCCTTGCTCTGATACTGCTTCACGCGCACATCAGAAACGCGCAGGCTGATGTGTTCGGCGGCATCTGAACCGCGAATCCCCTGCCAGGGGATGGCGGCGCGCAGCGTGGCGGGTATGTCGATGCGAGCGCGGTTCATGTCTCCTGGCACGCTGCGGACAAAGCGCCCCCGTTGGCCGGTCGTCTTGCCGCGTGAGCCTGACCGCGACTTGCGCAGCTTGTTGAACGGTAACTCTTCGATCACGTCCGGCAGGTCGCTGGCCAGCGCTTCCAGCAGCATTTCATCGGGCATGGTCAGCGACTCCGGTTCGTTGTCCGATTCTTCCGGCTCGTCGGGGTCGTCGGGCGGCTCGTCCTGCTGAT
>CAWUJQ010000336.1:0-5299 GCA_963922445.1 uncultured bacterium | reverse complement strand
GCGTGGCTATCGCTGCCCGTCGCCTAACCCGTTACACTAGGCATCAGTAACGTACAACCACAAGGAGACAACATGGTTTCGGAATTGACCCAACTGCGCCCCGGCCCCAAAGGGCAGGCGATTATCGAGCGCGACACAGCGCGCATGTCCGGCTCAATGGTGCCGCGTTACCCCTTCGTCATGGAACGGGGCAGCGGCGCTCATGTGTGGGACGTAGACGGTAACGAATACATTGACTTTGCGGCGGGCATCGCGGTGACGGCAACGGGCCACTCGCACCCACAGGTGGTTGCGGCCATCAAAGCGCAGGCGGAAAAGTTCATTCACATTGCAGGTACCGATTATTACTACGAAGTGCAGGTTGATCTGGCCGATCGGTTGGCGGCCATCGCCCCGTTTGATGACAACGCGCGCGTGTTCCTGACCAACAGCGGCACCGAAGCGGTGGAGGGGGCGGTCAAGTTGGCGCGCTGGTACACCGGGCGCACCCAGATTATCGCGTTCTTTGGGGCGTTTCACGGGCGCAGCATGGGGTCACTCTCGCTGACGGCGAGTAAGCCAGTGCAAAAGCACGGCTTCTTCCCGATGGTGCCGGGAGTGCATCATGTGCCCTATAACAACCCGTACCGCTGCGGTCATGGCCGCGACGAGAGCCAATGCGAGGCGAAGTGCATCTGCGCCAGCTACATCGAGGATGTGCTGTTCCAGCGCACCGTGCCGCCGCAGGACGTAGCCGCGATTGTCCTGGAGCCGATTCAGGGTGAGGGCGGTTACGTGGTGCCCGACCCACGCTTTGTGCAGGAACTCCGCGAGATTTGTGACCGTCACGGCATTCTGCTGATTGCAGATGAGGTACAGTCTGGGATTGGGCGCACGGGCAAGTGGTGGGCCATTGAGCAGTACGGCGTACAACCAGACATCGTGTGTTCGGCAAAGGGCATTGCCAGCGGAATGCCGCTCGGCGCGATTATCGCCCGCGAAGAGATTATGTCCTGGCCGCCAGGGGCACACGGCAGCACCTATGCCGGGAACCCGGTCAGTTGTGCGGCGGCGCTGGCTACTATCGACCTTGTTGAGCGCGGCTATATGGCGAATGCCACTGTTCAGGGCGCGCACATGATGGACGCACTCGAAGAAATGCGCTCACGCCATCCCGTAATGCGGCACGCACGCATTGACGGTCACGGGCTGATGCTGGGTGTGGAACTTGTACTGGACGCTGACCGCACGCCTGCCAAGGCCGTCCGTGACCGGGCCGAGCGCATTGCGATTGATAACGGGTTGTTGATCCTGGGGGCAGGTAAGAGCGCGGTAAGGTTCTGTCCGCCGCTGATGATTGAGCGCGGTACCGTGGACGAGGGGCTGCGCCGCTTTGACGCTGCGCTGCTACAAGCGGAACAAGAAGCCGGTTTGTTGTAAGTCGGGCAGGTGGGGCGCAATGCACTGCGCCCCACAGATGCTTGTTAGGCAAACTTCTCTGGATAGAGTTCCTTCGCCAGCGCTTCTTCCTGGTCAATAAAGTCCTTGACGACGGCAATGCCCCCGTTCCAGAAGTCGGGGTCGTTCAGGTCAACGCCTGCCATTGAAAGAATCTTATCCGGGTAGTCGTTGCCGCCCATCGAAAGCACATCAATGTACTTGGGTACGAAGTCCCCGCCCTGCTCCTTGTAGAGTTCATACAGCGCCAACACCAGCAGTTCGCCAAAGGCGTAGGCATACACATAGCCGGGAACGTGCAAAAAGTGCGGGATGTAGCTCCACCACAGGCCGTAGTTATCGGTCATGGTAACGCTGCCCTTGAACATATCGTTTTGCGTGCCCAGCCACAGTTCGTTCAGGCGCTCGGTGGGCAGTTCGCCCTCGCTGCGATAGGCGTTGTGCATCACATCCTCGAAGCGGTTCATGCTCACCTGCCGGAAGACGGTTGCAAACGTGTCTTCGACTTTTTCCACGAGCATAGCAAGCTGCGTGGCCTTGTCGTCTTCGCGGGCCATCAGGTCGCTGAAGACCAGCATCTCCCCAAACACGGACGCCATCTCTGCTGTGGTCAGGGGCGTATCGGCACCGAATAGGCCTTGCGTTTGCCCGGCGAGGTACTGGTGAATGCCGTGACCGAGTTCGTGCGCCAAGGTTGATACATCGCGCTGCTTGCCCAGGAAGTTGACCAGGACAAACGGGTTGGCTGACGGCGTGGTTGAGGCAGCAAACGCGCCGCCGCGCTTGTTGGGCAGCACGGGCGCGTGAATCCAGTTCTTGTCGAAGAAGTAACCCGCCACTTCCGCCATGCGCGGGCTGAACGCATTAAAGGCCGTCAACACAACATCGCGGGCTTCGTCCCACTGGTAGGTTTTGCCCTCGGTGTCATCCGTCAGGGTGAGCGGGGCGTAGCGGTCGTAGTCGTACAGTTCATTGTGGCCCAGCAGCTTGCGCTTGAGGTCATAGTGGCGGGCGACGAGGTCGTAGTTCGACGTCACCGTGCTGACGAGCGCCTCTACCACTTCGTCCGGGGCTTTGTTAGCCAGGTTGCGCGACGTGACCCACGTCGGGTAGCCACGCGCTTCGTCTTTGATGGCCTTGTCGCTGGCCAACACGTTAAAAATGTACGTGAGTTCCATGCTTTTGTCTTGCAGGCCGGCTGTGATGGACGCGGCAGCGGTGCTGCGCACGGTGCGGTCGGTGTCGTACAGCTTGACCAGGACTTCTGACTGGGTGATATGCTCGCCTTCCCAGTCGAAGCGCATCGCGCCTGTTAGCTGCGTGAAAAAGCGCGTCCACGCGCTGCGCCCGCTCACGTTGAGGGCCAGCATCAGCTTTTCTTCCGGCTCACTGAGTGTGTAGGGCTTGTAGCGCAGTTCGGCTTCCAGTTGGTGACGGTACTTTTCGACGGCGGGGTCGGCCAGCATGGCTTGCACGTGAGCGTCGTCGGCTTCCTGCCATTCCAGGTCAAAGAAGACGGTTTGCTGCTGAAGCTGTGCGCTAAACTGCGTCGCTTTTTGCACAAATGCGCCCAACTGCGGGTCACTGGAATCAATCGCGTACAGCAGATTGGCATACGCGCCGATGCGAACCAGCCGATCCAACAGTTGTTCGCGCTCGGTCATGGCTGCTGCCAGTTCAGCAGCGCTCAGGGTGGCCACGTTGCCCCGGTAGCGCTCGGCAAAGGCTGCCACATCCGCTTCCAAGGATTTCATATCCTCGTCAATGCGCGGGTCGTCGGCCCCGTCGTAAAATACCGACAAATCCCAAATAACGTCTTCAGCGCCAGTTTGGCGCGCAGGTACGGCTTCCGCCATGAGTAGGTTCCTCTGTTTGTGATAATCTGTGAGACCATCATCATAGTGGGTGGCGGCTATGCTGGCAATAAAGCACTAAATTAATGGCGAACTCAGTCTGGCGCGTTATGATGCATCTGTTGCCCGACAATATACACAAGGAGCTACTGACATGGCACTCTCTGAAGCAGACATCAACGCAGCCTTGGCCGAGCTTGACGGCTGGGGTTACACCAACGGCATGATCCACAAGACGTATGAACTGTCGTCCTACCCTGCCGGGATTATGTTCGCGGCTGCCGTAGGTACCGTAGCCGAGGCGCTGGGCCACCACCCGGATATTGGTATCGGCTACAAGAAGGTGACGGTGGCGTTCACCACGCACGACGATGGCAATGTGGTCACAGAAAAAGACGTTGAAGCGGCCAAGGCTGTGGAAGCGATTGGCTACCCTGCATGACGCTACCTGCAAACGCTGCCCTCATCGTGATTGATGTGCAGCAGGGGCTAGACGACCCCAAATATGGGGAGCGCAACAACCCCGACGCCGAAATGCACATCGCGCGGCTGTTGGAAGCGTGGCGGGCGGCAGGGCGACCGCTCTACCATGTGCAGCACCACTCCACAGAGCCGGACAGCCCGCTGCGACCGGAACGCCCCGGTGTGGCCGTCAAGCCGGAAGCGGCCCCGTTAGACGGTGAGCCGGTCATTACCAAGCACGTCAACAGTGCGTTTATCGGTACCGATTTAGAGAAGCGGTTGCGCGCTGCCAGCATCGACACGCTGGTGGTGTGCGGGCTGACCACGCCGCACTGCGTTTCGACATCGGTGCGGGTGGGGAGTGACCTGGGCTTTACGGTATATGTCAGCGCTGACGCAACCGCCGCGCATCCCGCGACGGGTTATGATGGCCGCCAGTTCACGGGGCAACAGGTGCATGACGCCGCCCTGGTCAATCTCAATCGCGAGTTTGCCACCGTCACCACGACTGATGCCATCTTGAGCGAGTTGAGTTAACGCCCATGCCCCAAACGCTGTACGAGTTCGGCGGGGACGGCCCGCCCATGCACATTGCACTGGCCAATGGCTTCCCGCCACAGGTGTACACCCCGCTGTTGGAGCCGTTCACGTCTGAGTATCGGGTGATGAGCTTTCCGCCGCGCCCCATGTGGACAAACCCGCCCGCCCCAACGACGCTCACCACATGGGAAGTCGCCGCAGATGATCTGCTATCGGCATTCGACGCGCACAACGTAACGGATGTGATTGCACTGGGGCACAGCCTGGGCGGAGTGGTCACGATGCTGGCGGCAGTCAAGCAGCCGGAGCGGTTTAAGGGGATTGTTCTGCTAGACCCGACCATATTCCCGCCGAATGCGCTGCGCACCCTGTGGTTGATGCGCACCGTTGGGCTGGAAGGGCGCTTCCCGTTGGTACAGCGCGCACTACAACGCCGCGCTCACTTTGCAGATGAGCAGGAGGCGTTCGATTACTGGCGACCGAAGAAGCTGTTCAAAACGTGGCCGGATGAGCAGTTATGGCGCTACGTGGACGGCCTCACGCAGCCGGATGGCAATGGCGGGCTGGAACTGGCGTGGTCGCCAGCGTGGGAAGCGCGGGTGTATGCCAGCATCTATACCAATAGCTGGCGGAAGGTGGCCAAACTGGACAATCTGCTGCCCGTCCTGACGATACGCGGCACGGCGACAAATACCTTCCTGGAACCCGCCGCGCAGAAGATGCAAGCGCGGGTGCCGTCCATGACGTATGCCGAACTTGAGGGGCAGGGCCACCTGTTCCCGATGGAAGCGCCCGACGAAACCCGCGCCGTGATTCAGGCGTGGTTGGCTGGGTTATAGCTCAGCCCGTAAAAACCGATCCAAGCCCGCGTAGTCCTTGACGATGTCGGCGTGGGCTGGCTTCAGCAGATCATGTGCCAGTTGCAGCACCCGCGCCCCTTGATCCGCGCCGATTTCGACCAGCAGCAGCGCCCCCGGCTTGCACACACGCGGCGCATCCGTGAGCAG
>CAWUJQ010000335.1:0-5301 GCA_963922445.1 uncultured bacterium | reverse complement strand
CGTGGGGCGCTTCGCAGATATGCCCGCCAGCGCAGGCCGTGCTGGACGCGCCAGAGTGGGTGGCCATCGCCAATGAGCAGGGTTTGGATGTGCGCGTCTGGTTGGTCACATCCCCTGCGATGGTGCCGCGCTTGAATGACCTGGGCGTATACGGCGGCACGGTGAATTTCCCTGGCGCAGCGTTCGAAGCACTGCACGCGAGCAATCAATAAACCACACCCATTGACGGCACCATGCGCTCATACATCACGCCGGGGTGTCCGCGCCGGTCAGCATGGCGAGACATCAACCCGCCATACACATACACCTGCGACGAACCGCCGCCGTCCAGGTTTATAGCATTCACCGCACCCGCCTGCAGCAGCATCTCGACCAGTTCATGCAGCGTGGCCCCGGCGCTGTCGCGGTCGGTTTCCATACCGGAGTTCACGCCGTCAATTTGCACGATCACCAGTTTGCTGTCCTCGCGGATACCGATTGCTGTGCGTGCCCCGCGATAGTCCGCTATGTTGCCTTTGGCCGGATTCCAATCGGTGGGAACGACGCCAACCACCCAGCGGCCCTCAACGTCGCGGCTGCCCCACACTTGTTCACGCTGCATGGCGTCTTCGTCTAGCGTGGATTGTCCATCTTGCAACAGCATCGGCAATCCCTGAACGGCCTGCTGCACCGCGCCTAATTTCGAAATCGTGTACGTCAGGCGTGGGTTCGCCTTCACCCCCTCGACCCACTCGGCGTCGGCGTCAGGCAGGGACAGCACAAACCCATTTTGCGGGATGAGCGCCCCGCCTCCATACCGGATGCCGACCACAGCATTATCAATGATGATGAACTCAACGCGGCCTTCGGCAGTCGGTGTATAGCCGGCGGCGTAGCCCATGGATGCCACCCCGTAATAGCGCGTGTAGACGGCTGCGCTGTCAGGGCTAGAATCGAGGTTGACGACGAAGCGCGTAGTGTTCTGGCTGGATTCAGGGGTGAACGTTGTCCCGCTCAAATACAGGGCGGTGTCTTCCATGCTGACCAAACCCGTGTGCCAGCCGGAGTCGTTTTGCCAGAGTGTGGCACGGTTATACAGCGGCGGGCGCTTGACTTCACCGTCGCTAATGAACAGGCCGTAGGGGTCACCCAGCGCAGAGTATGGACTAATCCAGTCGTCACTTTCCAGCAGGAAGAAGGCGGTGTTCACGGCAAGGGAGCAGCGCTTCATGCGTACTTCATCACTAATGAAGCCGCACGCCCCCACTGGCACGATGTCCCGAAGGGGGTCACAGTTTGTCATCGAATGACCTTTGACCGAAACGACGTTGGCAGACAGCCCTCTCGCCAACCACTCTAGCAGTACGTCAGTTCTTGCACGCCACGTATATTGGCCTTCAGGCACGAGGTGCCTCCACGTTCCGGCGTCGTAGATCAGCCAACCGCGCTGGAGCAGCGTGCGCAGCATGTACTGAACGAATCCATTAGCATTCAGGATGCGTTCACCCTCATCTGTGTGTGAATCGAGTCTTTCAATCTCAGCAGTAGCGAGCTGAATTGGCAATTTGCGATGATAGCCTTTCCATATCAGCACGGTAGGCGTATCCGTAAGGGCAAGTGTTTTCAAATAACGTAGCTCAGCAATGTTCAGGACTCTGTCAGAATATAGATAGTCTTTCACATCCCGCAGCACAAACGCACCCGGCTCAACCACAACCGTGTTCACATCTGCCCAATCGCCGTCCGTCCACGTCACGCGCTGATGCTCGTACTGGATTGCCATGCTTACCCCTTCAGTCCGGTGGTGGCGATGCCTTCCACAATGTAGCGCTGCATCACAACATACACAATCAGCAGCGGCACAATCGCAATCACAGACCCCGTCAGCAGCAGGTTCCAATCGGACTCAAACTCGCCCTGAAATGTGGTCAGGCCCATCGTCACGGTTTGTAGTTCGCGGCTACGGATGTACAGCACCGGGCGCAGCAGTTCGTTCCAGTTGTTAATGAATGACAGCAGGAAGAGCGTGGTCATGGCAGGGCGCGAAAGCGGCAGGAAGATGCGCCAGTAGATTTGAAACGTGGTCGCCCCGTCAATGACAGCCGCTTCTTCTAGCTCTTTCGGAATGGTCGAGAAGAATTCGCGCATGAGGAACGTACCAAACGACCCGACCATGAACGACGGCACAATCAGCGGCAAAAATGTATTCATCCAGCCGCCTATGGGTGTCAATAGCGGGTCCAAGATGCGAGCGCCCAGCAAAAACTCCGGGATAATTGTCACTTCGACGGGGAAGAACGCCGTAAACAGCAGCAGCCCGAACAAGATGTTACGTCCTGGAAAGCTCATCCGCGCAAAGGCAAACCCGGCCAACGATGCCGTTACCACCTGGCCTACACCTGTCATAAACGAGATGAAGAAACTGTTGAGCGTATAGCGGATGAAATTGTGGCGTGTAAGCACCGCGATATAGTTATCGAACATATCCGGCTGGCCGAACTTATCGGGGATGAAGCTGGGCGGCAGTTCAAAAATCGCATTGCCGCTCTTAAACGAGGTGATGACCATCCACACGAACGGGAACGCGGTAAACACAGCGAAGAAGGTCAACAGCAGGTAGTTGGCCGCAGTTAACAGTCCACGCCAATTGCCGCCACTGCCCGTTACAACAGGTACCTCGGAGCGCTCGGCCTGCGAGAGAGAAACGTCCATGTTTGGCTCCTAGTAGGTTTCTTGTGTGACCCAGCGCCGCCGACCGACGAAGTTAATGATCGTCAGGGCGGTAATCATTACCACCAGCACCAGCGCCATCGCAGACCCATACCCCATGCGATTGTACTGGAACGCATTCTGGTAGATGTCGTAGGCCAACGTACTTCCGCTGCTCAGGCGGCCCCCCTGCGTCATCGTGAAGGTAACCTCAAACGTTTTGAAGGCATCAATAATCGAGATAATCAACACGAAAAACGTGACAGGGGAAAGCAGGGGCAGCGTCACGCGCCAGAAGATTTGCCAGCGGTTGGCCCCGTCAATGCGGGCAGCTTCAATGAATGTTTTGGGGATGCCCTGCAAGCCCGCCAAAAACACCATCATCTGGAAGCCAACTGTCTTCCATACACTGACGATAATGATGGACGCCAGCACGTAGGGGTAATTCGACAGCCACGCGGGGGAGTCCCAATTGATAATGAGGTCAAAAGGGCTTATGACGGCATTAATAGCATCCACAAGGCTGCCCAGCCCCCAGTTCAGCAGACCAAAGCGACGGCTAAAAATCCAGTTCCAGGCAATGGCTACGGCCACCATCGAGGTGACGTAAGGCATGAAGTACAGGCCACGGAAAAACGCAATACCTTTGAGCTTCTGATTGACGAGTAGGGCCATCAGCAGCCCCAGCGCCATTGAGAAGGGCACGTAAAACACTACAAAATAGATCGTATTGGAAAACACCCGCCAGAAGGTGTCGTCCGTGAATAATTCCATGTAGTTACGCAGGCCAATCCACTCCGGATCAGAGATAATGTTCCACTCGGTAAAGCTAATCACCACAGAGGCAATAATCGGGCCAATGCGGAAAATCAGCAAGCCGACAATCATGGGAGCAATGAACAAGTAGGGGGTCAAGCGAGCATGGTGGCGCATAGAAGAGGTCGCCTTCGACTTGAGGGGCACACAAGGTTGGGCACGCTGTAGCGTGCCCAACATATAACGAGTCACCAGACGATTTCGACACCGCCTAGAACACCCTGCAACGAAAGCTTATTCTTCTGGGAAGATACGGCCCAGAATATCGTTAGCGCGGCTGTTGGTGTTTTCAATAGCTTCGTCAAAAGTGATGTCACCTTCCTGAACAGCCCAAATCTGGCCTTCCAGACCTTCACCGTCGGTGTAACCGCGCCACTCGCCCCAGCTTGGGGTAAAGCTGGCCTGCTGCGGGTTCGCAGCCCAGTCCAGCAAGAACTGCTTGTTGGGCGGCAGTTGATCCAGTTCCAGCCAGGCTTCATCTTCGGCGGTTGGGCGGTAAACCGGAATCTTACCGTCAAACTGGTATTCCAGGGTGCGCGTGGGGCCGGTGATGCACTTGATCAGGTCCCAGGCTTCTTCGGGGTGCTCGGTGGTCGCAGCGATACCGAACATATCTGCCCAGCCGAACGTCACGTCTTCTTCCCACTGCGGGCCACGCGGGATGGGCGCAGCAGCAAAGCGGAAGGCGATGTCTGGGTTGTCTGCATGCTGGGAGCGGAAGTTGCTCATCTGCCAGTTGCCGTCTACAAACATAGCAGCCAGGCCCAGCGGAACCACATCCTGCTGGCGAATGCCCTCGAACTCGGAGGGGGCAGGGGCCACTTCATGAACAGTAATCAGATCGGTCAGGAAGTTCAGTGCTTCGATGGCGTTGGCGTCCGGCTCGAAGCGGGTTTTGCTGGCGTTGAGCAGGTCGCCGTTGTTTTGGTACACCCAGCCTTCAACCTGAGCGTAGCGACCACGCCACATCCAAAAGCCATACTGGTCGATTTCTCCGTCGCCGTCTTCATCTACGGTCAGGGCTTCAGCAGCAGCCAGGAACTCATCCCACGTCCAGCCGTCTTCGCTGGGGTATTCCAGGCCAGCAACGTCAAAGGCGTCCATGTTGTACCACAGCACCGTGTGGATCACAGCATACGGGAAGGCGTAGTAGTCGCCGTCCGGCTTGGGGAAGCGTGCGATTTCAAATGGGCCAGTGAAGTACTGGTCCTCAATAGGGCGGATGTCTTCTTCAATGAAGTCGGTGATCGGCAGTAGCAAACCAGCTTCTGCCCACTGGTCAATGGTACCAGAACCAACGCCGAACACATCCGGTAAGTCGTCAGCGGCGGCTAGAGCCTCTACGCGGTCAAAGAAGTCCGGCGTTCCCAGGCTTTCCAGCTCCACTTCGTAGCCACCTTCAGCAGCGCAGATGTCAAGCAGTTCCTGCTCGGTTTCAAAAGTATCCGTCTGGGCGGGTTCCCAGGAAAAATAGCGTAGCGTTAGCGTATCATCCTGCGCGCTAACTGCGGTCACGCCCACAAGAATGGCTGCGAAAAGTAAAAACGTGTGCTTCATCACTTCCTCCATTGGTCAACCAAGCAATGCTATCGCACTCCACGATTAACCAATTTGAGTTAAGCCAGAACGGACGTTGATTTAATTCGCAGTTAAGATTTATGGTCAAGCAGAGCAGGGCTGTTGCATCATCAAGCTGCCCGAACGATATTGCACAATTCTGTCAAGCATCGTAACTACTCAGGTAGGGCAATCGCATATGAAACCTCAACTCTCACAAAATGACCCAATATGCCCTTC
>CAWUJQ010000334.1:0-5308 GCA_963922445.1 uncultured bacterium | reverse complement strand
GGCAGCCGTGGCCCGCACGCTGGACGCACAGTCAATCGCAGCAGGCGAAGCATTTGACTCCAGTGGCAGCCGCGACATTGACCAGGAGCGCTATGAGCGTGAAATGGCCGCCGCAGGCATCGAAACACCCGCTGCTAAAGCAGCAGCCGCCGAGAAAAAGGGTGGCGCAGGACGCATTGGCATTATTGCGGTGGTCGCGGCGGTACTGGTGTGCGGCGGGCTGTTCTTCGCGTTCAGCCAAACCTCAGAAGCATCGGTCATTGTGACGGGCCATAGCTGGGAGCGTGAAATCCAGATTGAGGAATTCCGGACGGTAAGCGGTGAAGACTGGCAGGACGAAGTGCCGTCGAGTGCATACAACGAAAGCTGTTCCCTGCGTGAGCGCGACACACGCCGCGTAGAGGATGGCGAAACGTGCGAAACCGTGCGCCGCGACAACGGCGACGGCACGTTCACCGAAATCGAGGAGTGTGAACCGCGCTTCCGTGAAGAGGCTGTGATGGATGACTTTTGCAGCTACGATATTGACCAGTGGGCCGAGGGGCGTGTGGTCGTCACCAGCGGCGATAGCCTATCCCCTGCGCCAGAGTGGGGCGATACCGGCGTCAATAGCTGTTCCAGTGAGCGGGTGGGCTGTGAACGCGAGGCCGACCGCAGCGAACGGTATGTGGTGCAGTTCCGTGACGACGACGGTGAGACGTACAACTGCCCCTACCCGCAAAGCGAGTGGCAAGGCATTGAGGTAGAGTCGCGTTGGTCATTGGAGGTGCGGCAGTTCGTGGGCGGTGCTGCGTGTAATTCATTGCAGCCAGCGGGGTAAGGGGCTGCGTCAGCGGACGGGCAACGGCCCGTCTCCATTTGCCTGTGCGAATGTATTCGTAGGGACGCAGCCTGTGTCATGCGACATAGGGTTACGTTAACGATCCGACATAGCGTTGTGCGTATTTTTATCGGTAGCCACCGCGTTTGCTTCACCTCACCCCCTAGCCCCCTCTCCAACTGGCGAGGGGGAATACCGGGTAGCGTCAGGTCTGAGGATAAGTCCCCTCTCCCCGTGGAGAGGGGATTTAGGGGTGAGGTAAGACGTAAAAACGCATTACCCACTGTCGCATCAAATGACCCGAACCCTACGTCGAGTAACACCTGCTGCGTCCGCCGCCACCCAGCCCCAACCACCTCACCGCTGCGTAAACAGACTCCGAATTAGGTCTCATCCGGCCCGACGTATAACACATCGTTGTTGTCGTCCACGCCGTGCGGCTTTTCGCCCTCTTCCAGGTATTCAAAGCCCATGTCAATCATCAGCGGCGGCAGCACCAGCGCATCCATGAGTTCGGTGTGCCGCTCCGTGGCGGATGTAAACGATTCGCGGCGCAGGGCGGCCTCAACGCGGGCATATTCACCCTCGGCGTCAAATGTATCAACGAGAACCTGCGCATTCCCTTTGACGGGCAGCTTGGTGGTGTACGACACATAGTTGTCAATCATCTGCCCGTCCAGGAACAGCACATACATGAATAGGTCGTCATCCGCGACGATGGCCACCAGCGCAGGCACCAGCAAATCCACCGAGGCCTTGGCACTTAGCGCCAGCAGGGCTTCGAGGGGCTGTTCGCGGTGGGCGTTTTCTTGCAGCGCGTTCTCATAGATGACGGTCACATCGTCTATCGTGGGGGAAACATAAGCCGTGATGTGATGCTGCTCGCACCAGGCCACCGCGTCTGCCTGCGTAACGCCGTATAGCGTGATGTTGGTGTAGTGGGTGGTCACGCTTCGGCCTCGTCACTGGGTGGCGCATCGGTTGGGGCGTCATCGTTGTCGCTGTCATCTGCCGTGACGAACATCATATCGTCACGGCTGTTGATGCCTTCGGGTAAGGTGCCCGCCTCTATAGATGTGTAGCTGGTTCGCAGGGCCAGGGGCAGCAAATCAAGCGCATCCAGCAGTTGGGCGTGCCGCTCAGACGCTGCGCCGGTCAGTTCACGTTTGAGCAGGGCACGAATCGTCTTGGTCATGCGCCGGGGCACATCAAATGTTTCGACCAACAGCGCCGGATTGCCGCCGTCGGGTTTCTCGCCAGCCTTGACCCCGTAGCTGTCGAGCAGGTCACCATCCGCATACAGCGAATACAACATCACCGCGTCGTCGTCCACAATCACCAGCCAAGCCGTGCAGCCCAACTCGTAGCTAATCTCCGACGTGAGCTTGAGCAGTTCCAGGACGGGTTCTTCGTCTTCGGCCCACTCGGCCAGCACGTTGTCATACACAACCGTGATGTCATCAATCATGGGGGAGACGGCTGCCGTGTAGCTGCTTTGGGCCAGCCACGCAGCGGCTTCGTCTTGGGCGACTTCAAGCAGGGTGATGTTGGTGTAGGTGCTGGTCATGTCAACAGCTTAACAAATATAATTTCCGATTCGTTCTTGTCATTTACATGATACACCATACCGCTGCGCTGGAAGCCGAGCTTTTCAAACATGTACTTGGTGATTTCATCGGAGGCAGGGGCGGACGTAAACAGGCGGTCTGCCGGGTTGGTTTTAATCATGTAGTCCACCAGCATCGCCCCCACCGCGTGATCCTCGTACTCCGGCGTGACATATAAGCCTGAAATGTAGGGGAAGTCGAAAAAGTTGTTTTCGCGCATCGCAAACCCAACGACGGTAAACCCGCTCTTGGCCACATACACGTTGCGCTTGTCCACATTTTCCATAATCTTCATTCGCATATCGGCGTGGCCAACGGCCCGTTCTACAATCGCCCAAATCGCCTCGACATCATCCATTGCCGCCCGTTCCACATGAATTTGCGCCATACACCTTTTCCCCAGGAGTTATAACGACCCAGTAACGCCAATATTGTAGCCTAATTCGTGGAAGCGGGCGTTAGAAAAAATGCAACCTTGGTGGCAACATCGGTGGACAGCACGGGCTGCTGTCCACCGGGGGCAGGCTAAGCCATCTGCGCTAGATGTGCCTTCGACTCCGCGACGAAGTGGCCAGGAGCAACTTCAACCAGTGCCGAGCTTTCTTCTTTGTACTGCTCTGGGGTGCTGGCGTTGCGGCGGCGTTCCTTTTCGATTTCGGGGTCAGGAATCGGCACCGCAGACAGCAAGTCACGCGTGTAGGGGTGAATGGGGTTGTCGTACAGGTCATCTGTTTGCGCAAACTCCACAATTTTGCCCTTGTACATCACGGCCACGCGGTCGCAAATGTAGCGAATCATGCTCAGGTCGTGGGCGATGAACAGGAACGTCAACTGGAACTCCTGCTGCAAGTCTTGCAACAGGTTGACCACCTGCGCCTGAATCGACACATCCAACGCACTAATCGGCTCGTCCGCCACGATGAACGTCGGGTTTAGGGCGAGTGCCCGCGCAATCCCCACACGCTGGCGCTGGCCACCGCTGAACTCATGCGGGAAGCGGTTGGTGTAATACGGGTTGAGGCCCACGCGCTCCAGCAGGCCTTCGATATATTCCTGCTGTTCCTTCTGGTTGGGCATCACATTGTGGATGCGCAGCGGCTCACTGACAATGCGGCCCACTGTCATGCGTGGGTTGAGCGACGCGTATGGGTCTTGGAAGATCATTTGCATCCGGCGGCGCATCCGGCGCAGTTCGCTCGGCCCCATCGTGACCAAATCTTGCCCTTCGAACAGCACCTGGCCGCTAGTGGGCTTGTGCAACTGCAAAATCGTGCGCCCGGTTGTGCTCTTGCCGCTGCCACTCTCACCCACCAGGCCCAGCGTTTCGCCCGCGTAAATCGTGAAGGTGATGTCGTCCACGGCTTTGACCGCGCCGACTTCGCGTTGGAAGATGATGCCGCTGGTAATGGGGAAGTGCTTAACGAGGTTGTTGACTTCGACAAGCGGTTCGCCCATTGCAACCTTGAGTTCGTGGGTACTGCGGATGTCTGGGTTTACCATTTTAGTCACCTGCTTCCTGAACTTCTTCGTTCTTGCGCTTTTCCGCTGCGCGGATTTCGCGCAGGTCGTACCAGGCACGGGTCAGGTGATCCGGGTTTTCATCGTCTACTTTGCGCAGCGGGGGCAGTTCTTTGTGATCTTGCTCCGTGGCCCACACGTTACGGGGCGCAAACGGGTCGCCCACAGGCTCCACGCGCATGTCCGGCGGGCTGCCTTCAATTTGTACGAGGCGCTGCTGCGCGGCGCTCTTGTCCATGCGGGGCAAACTGTTGAGCAAGCCCAGTGTGTAGGCATTGGCCGGGTTGCCAAACACCTTCTCGATGGGGCCGCGCTCCATAATCATGCCCGCGTACATCACGTTGATGCTATCAGCGATACCGGCCACGACGCCCAGGTCGTGCGTAATCCAGATCATCGCCATGCCCAGCTCTTCTTTGAGGTCTTTCACCAGGTCGATAATCTGCGCCTGAATCGTCACGTCGAGCGCTGTGGTTGGCTCGTCAGCGATCAATAGCTTGGGGTCGCAGCTCAGGCCCATCGCAATCATTACACGCTGGCGCATCCCGCCGCTAAACTGATGCGGATAGTCGTCCAGGCGGCGGGCGGCGTCGGCAATGCCCACCATATCCAGCAGCTTGACGGTGCGCTTGCGGGCATCCTTTTGGCTGAAGCCCTTGTGCAGGCGGATGGCTTCTGTGATTTGGCTGCCGACGGTGAGCACCGGGTTGAGCGAGGTCATCGGGTCTTGGAAGATCATGGCGATTTGGTCGCCGCGAATGGCGCGCAACTGCCGCTGCGACAGCTTGAGCAGGTCGCGGCCTTCAAAAAAGACCTCGCCGCGTTCCACTTTACCGGGCGGCTGTGGGATAAGGCCCATCATTGCCAGCACATGGACGCTTTTGCCGCTGCCACTTTCGCCCACAATGCCGAGCGTTTCGCCTTCGTTTACAGTATAGCTGACGCCGTTGACCGCATAGACCACGCCTTCTTGCGTGTAAAAGCGGACGACGAGGTCTTTTACGTCGAGTAAAACACCCACGGGTTGTCTCCTTATTAAGTTCAGGTGTTGGCCGGGTCAGGTGAGGGGCCGTCGCAGAGCCACACTACCGGACGCGTGTTATAAATTCGGCTGATTATTGTGCATTCTGACGAAAATTAAAATGCTACGTTGAGTTTGACGTGGTATGGGCGGCTTGTCAACAGATTGAGGGCTAAGCGTTTGCGGGTGTGGATTGTAGGAAGTAGACAATATGCCTGCACATGCTACCTAGTTGAAGCACGCTCCAACACGAGAGCCATAAATCACAGTCCGCTGAAACAATCGAGATTTGTACACGGCCCACGACCCGTGAACAATAATGCCATAACCAACACAAGGCCG
>CAWUJQ010000333.1:0-5314 GCA_963922445.1 uncultured bacterium | reverse complement strand
CCCTTGTTAGCGAATTTGGCGGCATTATATACGCCAGCCCTGCGGATGGGCTATCGTTGGTGGGCGGCTTGGCGATGCGTGGTCGTTGCGGCGGGCAAAGCTGTTATAATGCGGCGCATTGTGACCGAACGACCCACACAGGACGACCATGCGCATTCGTATTGCGGGCGGCCAACCGCTGACCGGCACGTATACCCCATCGGGCAATCCCAACGCGGCCAAAGCACTGCTGGCTGCTTCCATGCTGACGGATGCGCCTGTAACCTTGCGGCGAGTGCCGCGCAACACCAGCACGCAGAACCTAATCAAGGCGGCGGGGCAGCTTGGCGCGACCTTCGACTGGCATACAGACCATCATGTGACGGTGACGACAACGGCGCTCACACGGCGGGTGCTGGACGAAAAATTAGTCGGGGGGGCGGTAGGCGCGCTGTTGTTTTTGGGGCCGCTGCTGGTGCGCCGGGAACATGTGCGCATTGAGGTGGACTTCCCGTTGAGCCGGGTGCGCACACACCTGAACGCGCTGCGTGACCTGGGCATGGATGTGGTGGTGATGCGCGGTGCGGTCGAGATCAACGTGGCTGCGTGGGAACAGCAGGACATTATTCTTGATACGCCAAGTGTGACGGCCACAGCCATTGTATTGATGCTGGCGGCACGCCTGGGCAAGCGCACGGTGATTCGTAACGCGGCCTGTGAGCCGCATATCACTGACCTGGTGAACCTGCTCACGGCGATGGGCGGCTGCATTGAGGGAGCCGGTTCCAATGTGCTGACTGTTGAGGGGGTAGCGGCGCTCAGTGGGGCAGATGTAGCCATTAGCTACGATCACATTGAGGTGGCCAGCATCGCTGCCATTGCCGCGCTCAGTGGCGGGCGGCTGCAAATTGCACCCCACGACGGGGAACATATGCCAGACATGCGCGTGATTGCGCGCACATTGGCTCACTTTGGCATGACCATCGACGCGGACGCGGATGTGGTGCTGGTGCCCAAACACGAGCGCTTCGCCGTGGCCAGCCGCGAAGATGAAATTGACGCATCCGTGGAAACGGCCCCTTACCCCGGCTTCCCGTCGGATTTGGTGACTGTGGCAGCAGCCGTGGCGACGCAGGCTCACGGCACCTCACTCATTCACGAGAAGTTGTTCAAAGATCGCCTGCTGTTTGTGGACACGCTCAAGGATATGGGCGCGCAGATCATTCTGGCAGACCCGCACCGGGCGATTGTTGTAGGGGGCACGCCGCTGCGCGGGACGTACATCCCGGCGGCAGACCCGCGCTTTGGCCTGGGGCTGTTGGGCGCAGCCCTGATTGCCGACGGGGAGTCGGTCATTGACAACGCCGAAGGTTTTGACTATACCTTTGACCGCGTTTTGCCCAAGCTCCGCACACTTGGCGCTGCCATCAGCGAGACCCACCCATGACCACCGCTCCGACTGCCCACATTGAGGTCAACGGAATCAATACCGCTCATGCTGTTGCGGGTGACGGTGATGCTGTCCTGCTTTTGCACGGGTGGGGCGCAAATATTGAGTTGGTGTGGCCACTGGCACGCGAACTCGCGGGCAAGGGTTTTCGTTGCTACGTTCCAGACTTGCCGGGGTTTGGCCAATCGTCATTGCCGCCGCAAACGTGGACGGTTCACGACTATGTGCGCTTTGTACTGGCTTACATGGACGCGAACGCGCTTGAGCGGGTGCATCTGTTTGGGCACTCGTTTGGCGGGCGGCTGTCTTTGGTGTTGGGGGCCAATCATGCGGACCGCATCAACAAGATCGTGCTTTGTGATGCCGCAGGCGTTAAGCCGCGCACGCCCTGGTACCGCCAACTACCCGTAACGCTCTATCACGCGGTGAAAGAGAACATACCCGAAGATGGGGCGATGGGCCGCGTGGTGGATAAATTACGGACAGGGTATCGCAGCCGGGTTGGGAGTGATGACTACCTGAGCGCGGGCGCAATGAAGGACACGTTCCTGGCGGTGATTGACGAAGATTTGCTGCCGTTTGCGCCGCAAATCACCCGCCCGACGCTGTTGGTGTGGGGCGAAAACGATGCGGATACCCCACTGTGGCAGGCGCAAACCCTGGAGCAGGCTATTCCTGACGCGGGGTTGGTGGTGTTCCCAGGAGCGGGGCATTATAGCTATTTGGACGCGCTGCCCGATGCGGTGCGTGTGATTGACTACTTTTTCAAACACGACGAGTCATCATGACGCTGTATTTGATTATCGCGCTGGGCCTTTTGTGGTGGATTGGCGTTTGCAGCCGCGTTTACCAGCAGGCGCGTTTCTTCCAGATTGAAGAGTATATGAGCGCTCGCTACGTGCGCTGGCTGTTCCGGGAGCGGGGGCGCTGGCTGCCCACGCGTCCGGTTGCAGCGGGTGTGGGTGGTGCTATCGCGGGCCTGTTTGTTGGCGATACGGACTTTGTGACGTTTATCGTGGTGAGTATGGCCGGGGCAGTCGCGGTGTGGCCGCAGCCGCCCGGTGAGGTGAAAAAGGGCTTTGTTCGCACGAAGCGCGCCACTCGGATGCTGGGGGCGGCGTTTGTGGTGGCCCTGCTGTTGATGTTGGTGGCGGTCGCCATTGCAAACGGCATTAGCGACGGTGAGTTAGCCTTAGTGGTGACGCACCTGCTTGGCTTTGGGGTATGGTGGTTGGCACCGTTCATCCTGATTGCGGGCAGCCTGCTTATGGAGCCTGTCGAAGCGTCAATCCGCAACGGGTTCAAGCGGCAGGCGCGGCAAAAGCTGGGGCGCATCAACCCCACCGTGATTGGCATCACGGGCAGCTACGGCAAAACGAGTACCAAGCACTACATTGCGCACATCCTGAGCGGCAAGTTCCGTGTATACCCCACGCCCAAAAGCTGGAATACCCTCATGGGGGTGACGCGGGCCATCAATGAGGGGATGCCCGACGACACGCAGGTTTTCATTTGTGAAATGGGCGCGTACATACGCGGTGAGATTGAAGGCATTTGCGCCCTGACGCACCCAACCGTGGGCATCATTACGGAAGTGGGGCCGCAGCACCTGGAGCGCTTCAAAACGCTGGAAAACATCGCGATTGCCAAGTATGAACTCATCAAAGCGCTGCCAGCGGACGGGGTAGGCGCTTTTAATGCGGACAATCCGCATGTGTTGGGCATGGCTGAGCGCGGCCACCCCCAAACGCGCCTCACGGTTAGCCGCGCCGAACCGCCCACGGATAGTGCCCGTTTCATCGCGACGGACGTGAGTGAAACGCTGGACGGCCTGAGCTTCACGGTTAAAGACTGTGACACTGGGGAGACGGCGGCGTTTGCGACGAGTGTTGTGGGGCTGCACAACGTCACCAATATCCTGCTGGCGACGGCTGTCGCCGTCAATGCGGGCATGACGCTAGCACAAGTTGCGGGGCGGGTGCGCTCCTTGCAGCCAGCCGAAGCGCGCCTTGTGCGCAATGTGCTGCCCAACGGCATGACGCTTATCAACGATGCGTACAGTGCGAACCCGGTGGGGGTGCTGTCTTCGCTGCGGGTGTTAGGGCTGCACTCAGATGGACGACGCCTGCTCATTACGCCGGGGATGGTTGAACTGGGTGACCTGCACCATGTAGAAAATCAGAAGTTGGGCGAAGCGGCTGCCCATCACGCCACAGATGTGATTTTGGTAGGCGAAGCGCAGACGGCTCCGGTGAAAGCGGGTTTGTTAGCGGCGGGCTTCCCAGCGGAGCGGCTGCAAGTGATGGAGACGGTCACGGAGGCGATTGCGTGGTATCAGGAACACCTGGGCGCTGGGGACACGGTGCTGTTTTTAAATGATTTGCCGGATACGTATTAAGTTCCGGTACAAAATACGATTCTTGACGTAGGAGAAGCCAAATCATATGGCTGCAAACCGAAAAACAACTGTTGGCGTCATCTTTGGCGGGCGGACGGTAGAACACGATGTGTCGATTGTAACCGGCCATCAGGCGATACGGGCACTGCTGGCCGCTGGCCAATACGATGTGGTGCCCATTTACATTGACCGGGGCGGACAATGGTACACAGGCGTGCCGTTGATGGACTTGAAGAACTATAACGGTCACCTAACCGATTTGATGGGTGTGCAGGAAGTGGCCCTATCGCCCAGCACACAACACCGGGGGATCATTACAAATCCGGGCAGCGGCTTTTTGAGCAAGAGCCGCATCATTGAGTTAGACGTGCTGTTCCCGGCGATTCACGGTAGCCACGGTGAGGACGGTACGCTGCAAGGGCTGTTTGAATTGGCGGATATGCCCTATGTGGGCTGTGGTGTGATGGCGTCGGCCATTGCCAACGACAAGATCATGACGAAAGTTGTGATGCGGCAGTACGGCATCCCCGTGATTGACGCGGTTAGCTTCACGCGTGAGGAGTGGCAAACCGACAGCGATAAGGTCATGAATCAGGCCACGCTGCACCTGAGCTACCCGCTGTTTGTCAAGCCAGCGACGTTGGGTAGCAGCATTGGCATTGGCAAGGCCCAAGACGAGGCCAGCCTGCGGGCAGCGATTGAAGTGGCACTCAACTTTGACCGGCGCGTGTTGATCGAAAAGTCGGCGGAAGGCTGCATTGAGATCAACTGTGCGTTGATAGGGTACGGCTACAACGTGCGCGCCTCTGTGCTGGAAAAGCCGGTTAGCTTCAGCGAGTTCCTGGACTTCACGGACAAGTACATGCAGGGCAGCGGTGGCATGAAGGGCGCTGAGCGCGAAATCCCGGCACCGATTAGCGCAGAACTCACCGAGCAGATTCAGGGCGCAGCCATTAACGCATTCCAGGCGATAGAGGGCACGGGCACCGCCCGCATTGACTTCCTGGTGAACGAGGAAAGCGGTGACTTCTACTTGAACGAAATCAATACCATGCCGGGGTCGCTGGGTATGTATTTGTGGCAGGAAGTGGGTATGTCCCCAGCGCAGATCGTCACAGAAATGGTGGAAATTGCCGAGGCGGTTCACAAGCAAAAGCGCCGCAACAGCTACGACTACAAAACCAGCCTGGTTGAACTGACGGCTGAACGCGGGCTGAAGGGCGTCAAGGGGAAAGCTAAGGTCAGTCGTTAGTTCGCGAAAATCGTTATCTCCGCCTAGAATCAGATGGTGTTGCTAAGAGACGATACACGCACATCCTGGAGAGGGGACGCCGCTATGCCAAGATTCCGAGATTGGGTTGCCACGCCGTGGTTTGTAGCTTGTGTGGTGCTGGCGGCGTGTGGCACCGCGCCCCAGCCTCAGCCTGATTTACAAGGGCCGATTGTGCCCACCCGCGCCCCAACCGCGACGGCTGTGCAGCCCGATG
>CAWUJQ010000332.1:0-5324 GCA_963922445.1 uncultured bacterium | reverse complement strand
TAACAGCGGCGGTGCCCGTCGCTGTTGGGCAGAGAAAGGTTTTAGGAGACTATGGGGCGATTTATTCTCCGGCGCATCGCGTTTGCGGTGCCGGTTTTACTTGGCATTTTGATCGTGGCCTTTGCGATGGTGCGGCTTATCCCCGGTGACCCGTGCCGTGCCGCCCTGGGCGAACGCGCAACGCAGGAAGTGTGCGATCAGTACTTTGCGCGCCTGGGCTTAGACCGACCGCTCTACGAGCAGTTTGGGTTGTATTTAACCAATGTCTTGCGCGGTGACCTGGGCGTCTCGTTGAAGTTTCAAATCAACGTCACCGAGCTGCTCATCAGCCGGATGCCCACCACGATTGAGTTAACGCTCAACGCGATCTTATTCGCGGTGCTGCTCGGCATTCCGCTGGGCGTCCTCAGTGCGTACTACCACAACTCCGCTGTAGACGTGGGCACAATGCTGGTCGCCAACGTGGGTGTGAGTATGCCCGTCTTCTGGTTAGGGGCGATGCTCTCGGTGCTGTTTGGCGTTTACCTGCGTGACACCGCCTTCGCGCTGCCCCCCGGCGGCAGTGTATCGTCCACCTTTCCCTCAGAGCCGTTCTATACCGCGTGGGGCCTCTATGCGGCAGATGCAGCCCGGTCTGATGTGCCTGGCTTTTTGCGCTTCTTGTCAGAGCTAAACATCCTCAACGGCATCCTCACCTGGAACTGGGGGCTGGTGGGTGAGGCCTATCGCTTTCTGATTTTGCCCGCTATAGCTGTCGGCACCATTCCCCTGGCCATCATCGCCCGCATGACGCGCTCGTCTGTGCTGGAAGTGCTTAACCTGGACTACATCCGAACGGCGCGAGCGAAGGGCTTAGCAGAAGGAGCCGTCGTGCTGGGGCATGGCCTGCGCAACGCGCTGCTGCCCGTCGTCACGGTGATTGGGCTGAACTTCGGCCTGCTGATTAGCGGTGCCGTCCTCACTGAAACGGTATTTGGGCTGAGCGGACTGGGCAAAACGCTCGTGGATGCCATCGAAGGCCGCGACTACGTGGTGGTGCAGGCCTTTACCCTGGTGACGGCGACTGCCTTCGTCGTGATTAACTTGATTGTGGATGTGCTGTACGCCTTCCTTGACCCGCGCATCCGTCTGGACTAACGAAACGGCCCTACCGCTATGACAACAACCGCCCAACCTTCTATTTCCAAGCTGGACAGCCCCAAAGTTCAGGAAAAGCGCACATCGCCGTTCCGGCAAACGCTGCTCAACCTGCGCAGCAACCGCTCGGCGATGATTGGCCTGACGATTATCGTGCTGTTGGTGCTGATGGGCATCTTCGCTCCATTGATTGCCACCCATGATCCTGAGCAAGTCCTTACCAATCTGCCCGGCTACGAAGGCATTCAAAAGGGCAGTCCGCCCTGCATCCCGGCGCTAAACGACCTGGGCTGTCCGCCGATTTCTAGCAATGTGCCCACCATTAGTTCCAGTGATGTTCAGGTTAGCACCCCCGGCATGAGCAGCGACCCGGCAGACCTGACCTTTAACGACGGGCAGGCGGCCTTCCTCGCCACCGATTTGAGCGCCGCCGCCAACATGATCCACACCATTGACGGGGTGCTGACCCCGCCCCCGCAAGACACCTACAGCTTCAACGTCACTGCCCAAAGCTTTGCCCCGCCGCTCACCCTGGGCGCGCTCACCAGCGGAGAGAACGGCGACTTCAGCATCATGACGGCCATTCTGCTAGAAGATGAGCGCCACGCCGAGTTCGCGCAAAAGGTCGCCAGCAGCATTCCGTTTACGCTGCTGGCCCCCACCGATGACGCCTTTGCAGCCTACTTCGAGGCCCAAGGCACCACCGCTGACGACTTCCTGAGCGACCCGGCGCTGGTCGAAGAGGTGATTAGCTACCACGTCCTCACGGGTCGTAAACAGGCAGACACCATCGCGGAACTCGGTGCCATCCAGCAGAACATGCACCTGATGGGCGTTGACCTTAACTTCCGTGATGAGTTTAGCCGGGTGGTGTATGGCGTGCGCCGGTCGCTGCCCGTTGGGCTGGCTGCGGTGAGTATTGCCATTATCACGGGCACCGTCATCGGGTTGGTGAGTGGTTACATCGGCGGCTGGGTGGACAACGTCATTATGCGGATGATGGACGTGTTGATTGCGTTTCCGTCGCTGCTGCTGGCCATCGCCATCGTGACGATTTTGGGGCCGGGTTTGCTCAACGCGCTGATTGCCATTGCCGTTGTTTCGATACCGCAGTACGCACGCATTGTGCGCGCCAGCGTGATCTCTGTGAAGGAGCAGGAGTTCGTCACGGCGAACCGGGCGCTAGGCGCGGGGCCAATACGGATTTTGTTTTTGCAAGTGCTGCCCAACAGCGTGACGCCTGTCGTCGTCCAGGGCACGCTGGGTATTGGCACTGCCATTCTAGACGCGGCGGCACTCAGCTTTTTGGGCATTGGTGCGCAGCCGCCCACCCCGGAGTGGGGCTTGATGCTCAGTGAGGCGCGTCAGGACTTCCGCACCTTTCCGCATTTGATGTTCTTCCCCGGCATCGCCATCATGATTACTGTGCTGGCGTTCAACCTGCTGGGCGACGGCATCCGAGACGTGTTAGATCCACGGTTGAATAAGCGTTAATTCCATATCATTCGTAGGGGTTTGATGCATCAAACCCCTGCACGGGCGGCCCCTACACCATTCGCGCCGACCTCCCGCTTTGTGGATAATATCCCTAACCAGATCACACACAGGGAGCGACTGCAAAACCCCATGATCTTCCAATACACCTACGAGAAAATCCTGCGCGGGGAGAAAACCCAGACGCGCCGCCGCATCCGTGAGGGAGACGAAGCGATCCGCGACGACTTCGATCACATTACCGGGGTCGCTCACAACGGACGCGCCAAGTGGGTCGTGGGCAAAGCCTACGCCGTCCAACCGGGACGCAATCTCGCCGCTGTGGGCCGCATTCAAATCACCGCCATCGACATCGAACACATCCTGGACGCGACCGACGGCGATGCTGTGGCAGAGGGCTACTCAAACCGCGACGAATTCCTGGCCGCGTGGGAAACCATCCACGGGCCAAACGCCTTCGATGAATACATCTGGGTGGTGACGTTCCACCTTATGGCCCCGGAGGAATAGCAATCCAGCGACACAATGGCCGACGCGTTTGTCGGCTACTGTACACCCGTCACAATCCGTAGGAGGGCGCAGCCTGCCGCGTCTGCTGCAATAACCCACAAATCAGAACGCCACCTGCTCATACACCTCCGCCAACGCAAGCGTCAGCCCCACAGACGGCAGCGTCATCGCTGCGTCTAACCCCTCCGCTGGGGTCAGCACCCATGTCTCGCCCGCTCCCCTGGAAAAACACTCGATGCGCGGTGCGGCAAAAAGCTCAGGCTGGACGCAATCGCGCTGTGGGGTTCACTCGCGCCCACCATCGCCCGGATTTCACCGTCAATGAACTCGTGTCGGCGTTCGCTGGCCATCTCAAGCGCTAAGTATTCCGCTTCGGTGGTGGGTTCGGGCTTTGGCATTGCAGGCATAGCACGGCCTTCACGTTTTTTTCACGTCGTGACGCATTATATCACTGGCCTCGCACTTAATTGACTGACCAACTCCGCTCGTAATTGATGTAAACTAAAGCCAAGATAAATGGAGTCAGGTCATAAGAGCTTATGCCAAAAACATTGCGTATTGCCGCCCTATTCACCCTCGGCTGGCTGGCCCTTACATTGGCCCCCGCCAACGCCCGCCAACAGTACTCACCCGTCTACTTTCCCACCCCGTGCCCCTACCCTGTGCCAGAAGAAGGCATCACCTGTGGCACCATGATCGTCCCCGAAGACCGCTTCCGCCCAGATGACACCAAAGTGCAGATTGCTGTGGCGGTGCTGCCCGCGAAGGGCCAAGCCGTCCCGGAACCTGTGTTTTACCTGTCCGGTGGGCCGGGGGGCAGCGCGCTGCTTGAAATTGACGGCTGGCTAGACCACGCCGTGCGCGACAACCACGACCTCATCCTGTTCGACCAGCGCGGCACCGGCTTTTCCAAGCCCAGCCTCAACTGCCCGGAAATCGAGAACGGCTTCTTCGGCAGCTTTGAAGACCCCGCCGCCGCCTGCTACAACCGCCTGCGCTACGACGAAGGCGTGGACATGAACGATTATCACAGCGTGGCCAGCGCCCAGGACTTCAACGACTTGCGGCAGGTACTGGGCTATGACCAGGTCAACGTGTATGGCATTTCCTATGGCACGCGCCTCGCCCTCACCATCATGCGTGAGTACCCCGACACGGTGCGCGCCGTTGTGCTGGACAGCGTGCTGCCCCCCGAAGCCGACGTGCTGGCCGACCGCATCTACAACCGCATCAGCAGCTTCCGGGAGTTGTTCCGGGCGTGTGGGAGTGACCGCATTTGCAGCGCGTGGTACCCAGACATCGAAGAGACGTTTTACCGTGTGGTGGATAGCTACAACATCCAGCCCGCCTTTGTCGATCACCCCTACTACGGCCCGGTGCAAATCACAGGCTACGACATCGCGGACGGGCTGTTCCTGGGCCTATACCGCACGGAGGCTATCGGCGTGCTGCCCTACGGCATCAACATTCTGGATCGCGCCCAAAGCGAAGAGGACGTGATCTTCGGCTTCGATGTGATTAACGGTCAGGTGCCGCGTGAATACCTGGAAACAGGCAACTATGATTACAACCCCGGCGTGCTGGGCAGCGACGAAGTCCAGGCTTACATGGATGAATACGGCGACATCACCCTGGCCGAGGGGGTGAACATCGCTATTGACTGCGCCGAGGAGTACCCGTTTAGCAATGTGTACGACGTGATGAACAACGACGCCTACATCATTCCGCCGTCCCTGCGTGAGTACGTGCAGTTCAATGCGGAACTGGCCCGTTACCGCTGCGGGGTGTGGTATGTCAGTCCGCAAGGTGCGGGTGAGACGGAACGGGTTATCAGCGATACGCCCGCCCTTGTGATGGCGGGTGCCTTTGACCCGATTACCTCCGTCACGTGGTCAATGAGCGCGCAGTCCGGCTTGAGCAACGGCCAGTTCTTGCTGTTCACGTATGGCGGCCACGGGGTGAGCATTGACGACTGCGGCATGAACCTGATGACCAACTTCTTGCTTGATCCCGCCCAGGAACTGGATACAAGCTGCACCCAGCAGCCGGTGGCGTTCTACGGGGGGTAGCGCCTATAGCAACGTGATGTTCGCTGCGGTAAACACCTGACCCCCATCATGAACACATCATAGGGCGGCCTGACGGGGTTGCCCTGTTCATAACCTGGACACGGACGTCGCCAC
>CAWUJQ010000331.1:0-5330 GCA_963922445.1 uncultured bacterium | reverse complement strand
ACGACTACCTGCTCAAGGTCCTCTGTGCGTGAAGGTTCCGTATGCGATTGCCCTAACATCGTGATTGGGACGATTGTTATGATGCATGTGGACGATAGCATCTACGATGTGGATAAGGCTTACATTGACTTTGACGCCTATCAGGTGATTGGACGTATGGCGGGGCGGGGTTACACCACAACGCGTGACCGCTTCGACATCACCCGCCCGCCCTCGGAACTGGCCTAATCAACAAAATCGTTACGGATGCCTTGCACGCGCATCAGGTCGCGCAGGGCATCGGTGGCGGTGCGCTGCGTGAACACCACCCGCGAAAACACATTGATCCGTACCAGTTCGGCAATCGCACGGCGCAGGGCGTTGGCCTCGTCCACGTACTGGTCTAAGTAGGATTTGAGTTGAGCCTTGCGCGGCTTGCGGGGCGCGACGAGCAGCGGATAGCCATCCGCGTCCATTGCTTTGTCACCACCTGTGAAATTCAAGATGGTGCGATGGCCAGTGGCAGCGCGCACCAACGCCCGGAAGAAATCGGCGGCGTGCATCCGGTCAGGCGTGATGACAATGTCACCCTCAAACGTCTGCTCACCGTAGGTAATGGTGAGCGCGCTCAAATCCTCGGCAAAGTGCATCAGGTACTTGCGCATCCGGTTGCTGCTCTTAATGAACTCCTTGTAGTGCGTTTCGCGGGCTATGTCGTTGTCGTAGATGCCGTAAGGGGCAAACAGCGGGTAGCCGTCCGTGGAGTGCGCTGGGATGATGTCTTTTTCGTTGTTGCCATCACTAAAGAAGATAATGGACGGTTCGCGGTAGCGAAACTCGTCAATGGCAATTTCAAGGGCAGTAGCACCGCCAAAAGTGCGTGGGCTAATTTCGAATAAGTTGATTTTGGCGTTTTTGCGAGCGCCGACTTCCATAGGTTGGTGGATTTCGTAGTCGTAGGTGGTGCCGTGGGTGTCTGGGTGAATTTGCGGGTCGTAGAACAGGACATCGTTGCGGGTGAGCCATGCGTTAATCTGGTCGCGTTCGGCGTTGCGCAGTCGTTTGCCATTCGCGTCCCAAATGTTGCAAGCCCCCCCACTGAATACCACCACCTTCTCTGTCTCGCTCAGGTCTTTGGCGAGATTCCAATTGCTGACCATGCCGCACTCCTGTGGTTCATCACGGTGAAAACATAGCGGTGATTCTAACAGAGGCGGGAAAATCGCGCCCAAGTTAGGTCACGGTGTTTTCTGCCATCTTTGCGGCTACCGCCGTCAGCAGCCCCGCCATGTAACCCTCAGCAGGGCAAGCAAGAGCCTTGTCCATGACGTGGTGTGTGCCTTGCGGTGTTTCGACAATCAGGCCCACCCGCCCATAAGCATGATGCACCAGTCGAACCGTCCACGCAGCGCCCCGGTAGTGATAGGCGTAAGCCGTGCCCCCGATATGCACCGTACCCCACAGCCACTCGCGGTAGACGGCCTCAAATGCCGGGGCGCTCCCCTGGGTGATGGCTGCCCGCGCCAGCGCAAACGCATACGCGCTGCACACATCGCCAAACCCGTTTACGGCAAAGGCAATTTCTGGCTCGCGCAGGCCCACGTTCGGGTTGATGGCGCGCAGTTCCGCCTCAAAGACTGCCGCCAGCGCCACGGTTTGCCTTAGCCAGTCCGTCGCAGGGACGGCTTTGGGGACGGCTGCCAGAACGCGCTCACGCACAGCGTGCAGGTCTGTTGCAGCACGGTCAATGCTGCCCATGCCAGTTGCGTCCTTGGGCTGCCAATTAGACACGGCAAATGTATTAGGCAGTTCGTACTGTTCACGAAATTCAACAAGTGACGTAAACTTATAGTGGGAACCCTGTATACTAAGGATCATGTGTTTGTATCCTCTTAGGCTGTACTATTGAAAATGTAAGCGCTTTACATACTATAAATCGTGTACTCCAAATACTGATTTGTATGACAATTTTGCATTTCAAAAAAAATGGAGTATCCTATACAACATTATCTGATTTCATAAACCCGACATTACAATTAAGTAGCATGTAAGGTAACATTACACCACGGGGTCTATGATTGTAAAAAATGGAAGGCAAACCGCTGTGAGTTCTGACACAGGTGAACGGGATGAAGCCCTCATCCTGCTCAAATTACTTGCACACGACCTACGCTGGGCCATCGTTAAGTCACTCGCAACAACGGATATGCGTGTTGGAGAGATCGTGGCAGGCGTTCAACAGCCCACGAACCTCGTCTCCTATCATCTCAAAAAGCTGCGCGATGGCAATGTTGTCAACGCGCATCGCAGCAATGCCGATGCGCGTGATGTGTATTATGCCCTGGACTTTGACCGGGTGCGCGATGCCCTGAAACTGGTTGGTACAGCCGTGTCCCTGTTCCCCGCAGGCATAACAGACAGCCTGCCCGTGCGAGTGGTATTCGTTTGTACAGACGGCAGTTTGCGCTCACGGATGGCAGCGGCTATCGCCCACAAGCTCAACCAGCAAATGGAACGGAGCCTCATTGAGTCGTACATTGGTGGGATCACGCTGGCCCCGCTGCATCCAGAAACGGCCCACATCTTACGCCTGCTTGACCTGGACGAGCATCACACCCCACTGCGCCACATTGACGAATTTAATGCGGACAATATTGACTTTGCAGTGACCGTTTGCGACCAGGTGCGCGACATGTACCCGGCATTCCCACCAGATGTCAAGCGTATGCACTGGAGCATTCCGCCGCCCAGCCCGATGCAAGACCCAGAAGCCCGTCAGCAAGCCTATGAAGAGACGTATAAGCTCATCGAAGACCGCATAATCTACTTTTTAGAGTCGGTACAGGCGCTGACGGCGGAAGAAGACGACAACAACGACGGCTAACTCAAACCAAAATGCCCCGGCATGGTCGAGATGTGGTTGCCTTCTCGTCACGGGTCGCTAATAATATTAGTAAACCCGTCCATCTGCACCTACGGAGGCAACCCATGCCCACCCCCGCTCAAACCCGTAAGGCCGTCATTGACTTCATTACACCGTACATGGATCAGCCGACCAATCGGCAGGCGCTTGTGAACGGTGCGTTGTGGGGCGAACCGTTCGTCGCCAACATTGACTGGTCTGGCACGCCCACCGCGTTTAGCAGCCACCTGTTCGAGGCGCTGTACCGTGACGGCGGTGTTGACGCGCTGAAGGCGCTGCTTGACGAAATCGCGACCCACACAGGCAGGGACAATCAAGCGCGCATCAATCAACTGAAAAACGACATTGCGGTGCTGCCTACATTGCCCACGTCATCAGCTCCCGCTACGCCCGCTTCACCGCCGACCAACGCCGGCCCCACAATCAACATCGGCGGCAATGTGAGCGGCAGCAACGTTAACATCGGTGGGACGCAAACGATTACTACCCATAACAGCGGCTTTATGGGAGAAGGCCCGATGCGTCCCACACCCCCTGACCATGATGACGATCCCCAAACAGGCGAATGACACGCAGCCAACAACTGGGGCTGGTCGCGTTTGGGCTGCTGCTAGGCGGATTGGTTGCAGCGGGCGCGTGGGCGGTTGTCATCCGGCCTAACCAGTGCAGGCCCAACCTGGATGCAGACACGGCCACCCGCGCCATCAGCGCGCACAAGGTGCCCTGTGACGTGTTCAGTTGGGATTTGGCCGAGCCGGGGCTGCCCAAGCACATCGTGCGCTACAACCAACTGGGGATGCACGACGACCGCGTGACATTTGAGCGGCAGCCGGACACGGTTCGTATTCTCATCATCGGGGATTCGTTCACGCAGGGGTTGCAGGTGCCGCTAGAGCAGGGCTTCGTAGACACATTGGAGCGTGACCTGAACGCGGACGGTAACACGCGCTATGAAGTTATCAACCTGGCGATTGATACGCTGGGCACCGACCGCCTGCTCATGCTATATGCCACGCTGGGCTACCGCTTCGACGCAGATGTGGTGCTGCTGGCCACCTACGTGGGCAACGATGTGCAGAATAATCAGATTGAACTGGCCAAGCTGCGCAACGAGGGTTATCGGTCGCGCCCGTTTTTTAAGCTGGACGCCGGGAACAACCTGCGCCTGTATAACTGGCGTGCCGACCTACCCGACGGTGACGATCCGGCACCCGCGTGGATGCGCCGCGTTTATACGCAGCGGGGCTATACCATCGGCACACCGCCCCAACCGGAAGTGCTTAGCCAAGACCCGTATCAGTTGGAATACCCAGTGCAGTTGGGCATGTATTTGCCAGAGGACGAATACTGGCAGGAGGCGTGGGCCATCACGGACGCGGTGTTAGCCCAATTTGCGGCGCTAGTCGAGGCGCAGGGCAGCCAGTTCGGTGTGATTGCGATTCCAGACCGGCGCGCTGTTCACCGAGCAGACTATTGGCAGACGACGCAGCGCTATCCGTTTTTGGCTGAGTTTGACGCGGTGGCCCCACAGGAACGCATGGTGGCGCTGGCGGAGGGGCATGGCATCCCGACGCTGGACTTACTGCCGGAGCTTTTGCTCGTCGAGCAGTTGCGTGAGCGCGCCTACCTGCCCCTGGACGGGCACTACAACGCGATAGGCCATTTGGTGACGGCCAATGCTGTAGAGGAATGGCTGTTCGAGGCGGGGTTGTTGGCGGGGGAGTAATCCACACAGATACGCTCACTCTCCGTCGTTGGTGCGCCAGCCCGCTTGTTTGATCGCCACCAGAACCTCACTGAGTTCGTTTCGTGTTGAGAACTCAAATACAGTGAACGGTACCGTGTAAAAATAAAGAGCGGGCGGATCGCTAAGCGCATAGCGCCGCCCAACGTATTTTGCCTGTTGATAGAACGCTCTCCGTTCGTTGGTGAACCTTGATCCCATGCTTTCTGCAATGCTATCAATGTTGTTTTGCTGACACGTCGCAAAGTCGATGAACTGTTCGTTACCCTCGTCGTCAATGTAATGTGCGCCATCCGGAGTAACATCCGTTATTTGCTTCATTGCATTCCCCAAAAAGATAATCGCAGTGGGTACGGTTGTAGTTGTAGTGGGGCGACTCATGAGTCGCCCAACAACGTTTACGCAAATAGCCCATTCAACGCCTCACGCCCCGCCGCAGATAAATACCGCCACAGACGCGACTCGGCGGGCGGCGGCTTAACCGGATCAAGCGTGTCGCCGCCGTAGGTGATGGCCATCAGCGGGGCAAGTGACACCTCTGCACCCGGCACCACCGCATAGATGCCATGTACGTATTCGCCGCGATCCGGGCGCGTTTCCAGATGCACAATCAAGTGAGGCAGGCCGTGCACGGTGCCCGTCGCCAACAGCGCGGGATTGTGTCCATCGTGGGCGGTCGCCAGC
>CAWUJQ010000330.1:0-5343 GCA_963922445.1 uncultured bacterium | reverse complement strand
ACGGTGCTACATTCGCGTGAAGAGGCGGTGGGCTATCTGTCTCAAACCGTGCCCGATGCGCTGGTTGTGGACATCAACCTGAACCACGACGCGCCAGAGGACAGAGGCGGCCTGGATGTGCTGTTTTTCTTCCAGAATTTGTGCGTGCGCCATCAAATCAGCATTCCTGTCATCGTCGTTAGTGGCATTGCAGACGATGTGTACCGGCGGCAAGCCATCAACGCCGGCGCGACCCTGGTGCTGCCCAAGCCCGTGCGCGTAGACGAACTGGCCGTGCGCATTGGGATGTTACTCCAGGTGATGGGGGCTAACCGCGCTTAGCTAATAGGTGACACACGATGTCGAAACAATCAAAATGTTGGCGCATTGTTAGGAAAAGCAAACCCCATTTGAATTTGTTTCGCGCCATTACCTATTCTCTATTATGATGTAAGTACGGCTTGGCGTACTGCTCCATCCATTTGAATGCGACGAGGGCTGCAATCAATGCCTCAGGACGACAACCAACCCAACCGCCCGTCCCCGCGTGATCTTGAAGTCACCCGGCCCCTATCTCCATCAGCCGCTGACCTGATGCGCAAGCGCAACATTAAGCCGCAGCAGGTGATGCCGTGGGTGTTACAGTTACGCGTAGTAGGCACGTCAGACGTTATTAACGCCACCATTGACGGCGACAGCCTGACGTTTGGCCGCCGCGTAGACGGGGCAACCGGGCCAAGCCACGTGAGCGTTGACCTGGCACCCTACAACGCCTTTGAGCGCGGCGTGTCACGGGTTCATGCGGCCATTCGCGCAACTGACGAAGGCCTGTGCGTTGTTGATATGCAAAGCAGCAACGGCACGTTACTCAACGGGAACCGCTTGCAACCGTACCAGCCCATCTTCATTAAAGACGGGGACACGCTCACACTGGGTAAAATGCAGTTGCAAATTCGCTTTAGCGTGATGCCTACGCACATTGATCCCGATGAGAAAACCGTTGGCGCGGGCAAAACGCTGCTGATCATCGAAGATGACGCCGACATTGCGGAAGCGTATCAGGCGATATTCGAGTTTTTGGGCTATACCGTCACTCACACGGACGACCCAGCAGAGGCACTGCGTCAACTGAGCAGCATCACGCCAGATTTGGTCATCAGCGACCTGATTTTGGCAGGCCAGCCCAGCAGCGTAGACATGGTGCATCTGCTGCAAGCAGAACTCAAAGGCAAAGCGCCGATTTTAGTCGTGAGCGGGCTGACGGGGGGGCACCGCCAGCGACAAGCATTAGAAAATGGCGCAGCCGATTTTATGGGGAAGCCGGTGCGCACTGATCAACTGGTGGCACGGGTACAAGAACTACTGAACAACTGGGAGCCGAGGGACACACGCTAACAACCATCAGAAACGGCAAAAAACAATGGACAACGCGAAGCTACAAAACTACAAGGATCAGGTGCAGGGTAAGATTGACAATTTGCTGGCGGAGTTTGCCGATGGCAAGCTGAACCGCGAACAGTTCCACGCGCTGTATGAGCGCTACAACGCCCAAATGGAATTCGCGGAGAAGTCCGTGTCAGGGGCGCACATCGCTGCCGATGGCGGCACGGTTGTCATCCGCGATAAGTTTATGGGCAAGGCCCAGGGACTCATTATCGTGTCCAATGACAGCGGCAACGTGATTGAGACACTGGGCACGTTCGGCGTCGCCATGACGACCGTGCTGCCCGTGCTGGCCGACTTCACGCGGGAGTGGCGCGAGGGCCATGTGGTGGATCGGGTGGTGCGCAAGGCCGGGGATGACCAGTGGCTGTTGTTCGTCGCGGGGCGCTACACTACCGTGGTGACGGTGTTCAAAAACGAGCCGTCCGCCTACCAAACGCAGGTCATCCAGCGGATGCACACCGAATTTGAGGACGCCAACAGCACGCTGTTCAAAAAGCGCGGCAACGTGGACGCCACCCAACTTGTGTACCCGTTCCATTCGTTTGTCACGCGCAGCCTGAAGGGTTAGCGAACACACTGGCGAGTCCCTGCAAATACTGTTGTGTATTCGTTGGGACATGCTTTTGCATGTCCGCCACCAAATCATAACTTCGGCGGCTCGGTCACATCCAGCAGCCGGAGCAACTCGCCCCAATGCTGCTGGAGAATCCACAGCACCTCATCCACGCTGCGGTAGTGGCGTACACCCAATAACAGGCGATAATTATCGCCTATGATAACCTGGAACGCTGCGCCTTGTTCCGCCTGTAAGATGGTCAACTTGTGGTCTCCACCATCAAGATTCCTAATCACCCCGCGCGTAGATGCAGATAACGCAGATGCTAGCGCAGCATACAATTCAGCCACTTCATACTGATAAAGGTCAGTTTTTGTGATCTCTGGGTGCCTCGGTGACCACTCCGCAAGTCTTAGACCGTCGGCACTAGCGAGTGATAGAAAGTGAATTGTCGGGATGTGACTGGCAATGATTCCTAATTGCTCGTTGAGTAGATCAGTTCGCATGGACGCCCTCACCTTAGCGCTGCGTCGGTGCCGGGACGCCCAACAGCGCCAACAGCACCTCCCACCACTGGTGAAGAATGACCCACACCGAATCGATGGTACGGACCTCGCGCACGCCAAACGTCAGGATATATTCATCACCCAAAATCACCATGAATACTGTACCCTCTGCGCCGCGCACCACCGTTGAGCGATGCACGCCCAAACCGAGTTCAGTTGTGATGCGCTCGCCGAGATTTGACATTGCCTCAGACATGGCGGCAACACGCGCTACCTCAAGGCTATCATCTGTGACCAACTCCATGATTTGTACACCATCTACACCGACGAGAGCGATAAAATACGTCGTTGTGATGCGCTCTGCAATCAACATCAACTGCTGCCGGATGAGTTCGTTTTTGGATGACATCTTGGCTCCATAGTTGCGGCCTACAGGTGTGGGATTGCGGCGGGGTGGTCTGGCATCCGCTGGCGGGACGTAAACGGCGGGCCACAACTGCGGCGGCTTTACGTTGAACATAGCCAGTAGGTCACCCCACTGCTGTTGTAGAATCACAAGCGGTTCATCCACGGAGCGATGGTCATGGAAGCCAAATGTGAATGTCAATTCATCGCCCAGGATAGTGTTAAACACTGCGCCACGCTCAGCCTCAAGGATTTCGAATTGATAGTGGCTCTTGGTACACTCCCCCGCAATTCGCTCCCCCAGCGACAACATTGCAGCCGAAAAAGGCGAAATTCGGCTTTCTTCCATTGCAATGTATTCTGTCATCTGCTTTTGAGTAAGATCGTACCGCCACTCCAACAGCGACAACCCATCTACGCTCACAACTCCCATGAACCGCGCTGTTGGGATTCGTTCCGCAAGGTGTAAAAATTTTTGACGGGTCTGTTCCACATGATCGTTCATCTATCGTTCCCTCCCGACACTTGCATTTGCCTGCAATTGTCGCACACTACCCGCATCTACACGACTAAGTTTAGCTGTTGAGGTGCAATGAGCAACACAACCATATCCGGTAACATGGTATTACGGCTGCTGCGGGCCGTGTTCAACCTGCTGGCATACGGCTATGCGCTGGCCCACGTCGTGATGCTAATCGGGCATTTCAGCATCGGTGAGCGCTGGAACATGGTCGCACTGTACAACAGTCTGGTGCCGCTGCTGCTGTTGCCCGCGCCCCTGCTGTTGATTCTTGCGCTGCTGCTGCGCCAACTCCGGCTGGGAGGCGTGCTGCTGGTACCGCTGGCCGCGCTGATCTTGTGGTATGGCTCATCCATCATGCCCAAAACGGTTGATCCGCTGGCCGAGGGCGAAATCAGCCTCACCGTGATGACACACAACCTGTGGTTCCGCACCAACGGCGACATCCTCCAACGCAGTGAAGCGCTCATCCGGGACGTTGCCCCAGATGTTGTCGCCATGCAGGAAGTGTCAGCGGGAAACGCAACCTACTACCAGCAAAACCTCACCGACGCCTACCCCTATCACGTCCATCACCCCGACGGCACCGTTATGGTGCTTAGCTGCTATCCCATCACAGAAGATATGACATGGGCCGATGAGAACGGTCACAATCGCTACCAAAAGCTGCTGCTAGACGTAGACGGCACCCCCGTCACACTGATAAACGTCCACTTTCCGGCACCGTCCGTCGCTGGCTTCACTGTGGATGAACTGCGTTTTTCTATAGCGGGGCGCTCAGAGGCGCTGGCAGCGCTGCTTGAACACACTGAACCCGACACGCACACGATTATCGCCGGGGATTTCAACCTGACCGACCGCAGCGAAGCCTATACCACGCTCACCCGCACCTACACCGATTCGCACCGCAAGGCCGCCTACGGCTTGGACATGACCTATCCCAACGCAAGGGAACTCGTGGAGGGCATCCGCTCCGGTTGGACAATCCGTTTTGTGCCACCCATGATCCGCATAGACTACGTGTACTATGACCCGTGCTGTGCCCGCGCCATCAGCGCCCGCGCCCTACGGAACTCAGCGGGCAGTAATCACTATCCGTATGTGGCCACCCTCGCCCTGCGCTAATCCTCCCCTGCGTAGACGCCCACCCCCATCACGCACTATCATGGAGCTAACTTAATGTGACCGCTTAGCGAACCTAATATTGTGACCGCCTCCCTGCCCAACAGCCTGCTCGACCGCTTCGCCCACGCGCTGCTGCCGCAGTGGGCCACCCCCTACAACCCCATTGTCAAGCGTGACCTGACGGTGCGGGGCAAGCAGCTCAAGCACATGCTGGCCGTCGTCATTGAGCTGATTCTGATTCAAGCGCTGCTACTGGCGCTGGTGCCGGTACGCTTTTCGCTGCTGGCGGCGCTGCCGTTCAGCATTGCCGCCTTCGCCCTCGTGCCATATGCCCTCTACCTGTACGCCGTCTCCCTCTTCGATGTGATCGACCGCATCACCACGTGGATGGCCTTACAGCGGCGCTACGGCCCCCTGGACATGCTCCGGTTGACGTGCGTCACCCTGCGCGAGACGCTGCTGGGCATCATGACGGTGGCGCTGCTCCACCGGCTTCACACACTCTACCGCGTGCTGGTGCTGACGACGATTTTGAGCGTGCCCGTGGTCTCCGTGATAAAGTCCGTGCAGCCGCTGATGGAACTGCCGCCCCGCTGGATGCTGTTGATTGTGTTGGTGGCGCTGCCCGTCAAGCTCATCACGGACACGCTGCTGGTGGGTGTGATTTCACTGTGGATGGGGACGCTGTTCCGGTCGCCGATGGTCGGGCTGGCCGCAACAGTCGGGTTGGCCGCGTTCTACACTGGGGCGACGGTCAGCACGCTCCTTGTGCCGGATTGGGGCTTCCGGTTGGGGGTGGGGGTGCT
>CAWUJQ010000329.1:0-5374 GCA_963922445.1 uncultured bacterium | reverse complement strand
TTGGCGGGTGTGCCTGCGCTGACTCCGTTCGGCGCGTACGTATCTGAGAGGATGTAATGCTTTTTACGCGGCGGACGGATGTAGTGTTCGTCGCGTGGGGGGCGTGGCCCCAGCTTGATTACACCCGGAATGATGTCTTCATAGTAGATCGCACTGAGAATGTCTTGGATGACATTGAGCCGGGCGCTGCGCTTGTCGTCCCCTTCGATCTGACGCCAACGCGCCTCCGGAATGTCAGTGTGTTCGACCATGATGTCCTTGGCTTTGGAGTACTCCACCCAACGGGTGCGCGATTCGAGGTCCATCGGGCTGAGTTTCCAACGACGCATTGGGTCTTGGGCGCGGCTTTGGAAGCGCCGCTCTTGTTCCTCATCACTCACAGATAGCCAGTACTTGAGCAGCACAATCCCGGCATTGACGATTATCCGCTCGAACTGGGGTGCAGCCCGCAGGAAATCCCAATATTCGGCGTCTGTACAAAAGCCCATCACCCGCTCCACCCCGGCGCGGTTGTACCAGCTTCGGTCAAAGATGACGATTTCCCCAGCCGCCGGCAGGTGTTCCACATAGCGCTGGAAGTACCACTGCGTTCGCTCCCGGTCTGACGGCTTGCCAAGCGCCACCATTCGCACCCCACGCGGTTCCAGCGGTTCCACAATCCGCTTAATGATGCCACCCTTCCCGGCAGCGTCGCGCCCATCAAATGTAATCACGACGCGCAGCCCCTTCTCTTTGACCCAGTACTGCAACTTCACCAGCTCAAATTGAAGCCTTGCGAGTTCTTGCTCATACACCGCTTTGCTCAGTTTGGCGGGCTTTGCGTCATCCTTTTTGTGTTTTTTAGACATGGTAGGTCGTCCTTTCTGATGTTCCCGTCATTCAAGTATAACGGATGGCAGCAAAACGGACGCACGCCTGAGCCTGATCTGATGGGGGCTTATCGGCCTGATGCGGGGGAGGTCGCTTACCGGATGAAGCCGGGCATCACACAGTGTGATGCCCGGTTGCTGCGTGGGTTAGTTGTTGCCGAACAGCCCGCCGGAGGTGGGTTCCGGGGTGGGGGCGTCGTCGGAACCGCCGAACAGCCCACCGGAGGCGGGGGCTTCCGTTGCTTCGTCACTGGTGGAACTGCCAAACAGCCCGCCGGATTCAGCCTCTTCGCTCGGTTCATCGGCGGAATCGCCAAACAGCCCACCGGACGGCGCTTCTGTCGCGGCATCGCTGGCAGTGGCGGCAGCCGGGTCAGAGATGGTGATGTTGTCGATGGTCAGTTCTGCCGGGCCGGTGATGGAAAAAAAGCCAACGAGACCCTCTGTTAGGGTGTCGTCCTCAGCGCTGATGAGCGTTTCGCCATCCAGCAGCATCTGGTAGGTGTTGCCCTCCGCGATCAAGCTGAGCCTGTAGGTCTGGTCCAGGGCCATCATCGGCAGGTCTAAAACTTCTTCGGTAATCTCCCAATCCTGGCAGTCATCCACTGTGAAGGGGCCAGCAAAAGCGGTGCCAAAAGCCGGGTCGTAACCGATGTCATAGCTGCACCCGGTTTCGAAGTCGAAGCGCAGCGAGAAGAAAATAGCGGTCGACTCTTCAGAGTACGCGCTGAATGTGATGTCCATTGCCAGCGCGTAGTCGCTTGCTGGCAGTGCGATATCCACCAGGCCCTCGTTTTCTTCAGGGATGCTGAGGCTGAGGACGCCGTTGGCAACCTCGCCGTATTCCACGAAGAAGACGGCCTCATCTGGCACGTCGGAAAAGTCGAACGTGATGGTGTCGTCTTCGGTTTGGGCATAGGCCCCGGCAGCGAATGCCAGCAGGACAATCGCACCGATTATGCGTATCAATCTCATTATTTGTTTCACGGGTTGCTTTGCTCCTGGTTGAGTCTTGGTCATGGTTAAGGCTATGGGGTAGTTGGTGTGCCAGCCACATCGTTCGCAATAACGCTGGCACAATCGCCTGTGACGCTGCGCCCGCGAGCAAGTACCCACGTTTCGTTGATGGCGGTTTGCTGCGAGGCGGGCAAGGTAGTGGATTTATCAAGCTGGTACCAGCGTGCGCCGTCGGTGGTGCGTTCGCCAATAACGGTGTACGTCCCGGCTTCAATGAAGCGAATCACGCTGCGGTTCAGTCCTGGCCCGTTGTACAGGGCAACGCGGTCGTCTACCGTGAGCGTGAGCGTACAGTTGGCGGCGGCCTCTGGTGCATCGTCAGAGGCGGTTGTGCTGCCAGCAAGTACGTCCGCGCAGCCGCCACTGACGGTAAGCCCCCGTGCCAGCACCCACGCCTGGTTGATGGAATTTTGTTGGTTAGCGGGAAGTGCCGTCGTCTTGTCCAGTTGATACCACAGGTTGCCTGCGTCGTCGGTGCGTTCACCAATGACGGTGTAGTCGCCGACCTCAATATAGATGAAGATGGTACGGTTTAAGGCGGGAGCCGTATAAAGCGCCACGCGGTCATCAGCAGATAGCATGAGGGTACAAACGGTACTCGTTGGCGAAACAGGCGGTGCCTGTGTTGCGACCGTGCCGTCATCGGAGCCGCCGAAAAGCCCACCCGATGGCGCTTCTGTCGCGTCGTCAGTGCTGCCGAACAGCCCACCGGATGGGGCTTCTGTTGCGTCATCAGTGCTGCCGAAAAGCCCACCCGATGGCGCTTCTGTCGCGTCATCAGTGCTGCCAAACAGCCCACCGGATGGGGCAGTTGTGGCTTGCGCAATCACTCGCTCAACTGTGCTGTGACCATACACAATGCCGAATACGCCAAAAAAGAGTACACCACAGGTCAGTGTGATGCCCAGTCGTAAGCGCTTCATATAGATTTCCCTTTTCGTTTTTCCTGGGTCATGGGGGGATGCCCGCATAGACATCCCCTGATGCGAAAGCAGCGATTTACTCACTGCCCAAACTTTAACGTGTATCTAGTTGGTTGCCAGCACCAGCGTCCAGTAGCCGCCCACCTGCGCCAGCCCGATTTCGGTATAAGTGCCGTTGAGCATGTTGGCGCGGTGCCCCTCAGAGTCCATCCAGGACTCAAACACTGCCTTTTCGCTGGTTTGGCCCTGAGCGATATTCTCGGCCACGCCCGTCCAGGTGTACCCGGCGGCAGTGACGCGGTCGCCAATGCCAGCGCCGTTGGGGGCGGGGGCCGGGGCGGTGTGATCGAAGTAGCCACGGTCGCTCATGTCCTGTGAGTGCAGGCGGGCCGCTTCGGTCAGTTGGGCGTTGTAGCTCACTGGCCCTAGCCCGTTAAGGGCACGTACCGCGTTGATATTCGCCAGGAAGTCATCGACTGTGCCACTGGCCTGGCCGCTTGCGGTTGCGGTTGCTGCCGGGGCGGGTGTAGCGCTGCTGGCTGCGCCGGGCTGATTGCCACAGGTGTCAACATCTGCAACGACCATGGTCGGTTCGGGGCCATACACCGCAGCGAATGTTTCGGAGCGGGCTGCAATCGACTGTGTGGTACCGGGCGCAAGGCTCAGTTCCGATATGGCCACCCCGCCGCTGGCCAATGCTGCGGTCATTTCTTCTTCAGAGGGCGTGCCACCCATGTTGGCCAGTGCGCTGTCCGTCACGATTTGCGCCTGGACGACAGTGGGTTCACTGCCGTTGTTGGTAAAGGCCACTGCGATGCCTCCGTCCGTGCAAACGGGTTCCGCGCTCACATTGAAGGCGGCGTTGTTGTTGCAGGTGGTGACATCAGCCATAATCTGCGCATCGTTCGGGCCGTAGATCGCTGTGACGCTTTCACGGCTGGGCGGCGTGGACTGCGTGGCACCGGGCGCAATGGTTAAAGTGGTGAGTGTAAAGGCTTGTGCTGCGGCTGCTCGGGCTTCGTCAGAGGAGTTTTCATCTATCCCCGCCAAACTTGAAGCCGCACTGAACGGCGCAGTTGCCACGCTGGTCGTGACTTCCTGGCTGCCGTTGTTGGTGAAGGCTATCGTAATGCCCCCGTCCGTGCAGACGGCGGCTGCGGTGACGTTATAGTCAGCCGGTTGCGTGCAATCCGCACCGTTGAAGGACGCGATGACATTGTCGTTGTAAATGGCCTCTACAGTTTGGTCAGTGGCTTGTGGCGGTAGGCGGAAAACCTGCCCTGCTGCGATGTCGAACGTTGCGGTGTTCGTCTCGCCATCCCCGGTGCGGAAGGTGACCTCAAAGTTGCCATCTTCGCTGCTCGTGTTGGTAAAAGCGATAGCAACGCCGCCGTCAGCACACGTGGCTGCCGCCGTAAGGGTGCTACTGCTGCTGCCCGTATCCGCAGTGCCGTCACCCGCCGCCGGAGTGGGTGGGGTCGCACTGTCCGGGTCGCAGTCTGCAATGCGGCCCTGCGCGACAGTTTCGCCGTTGTAGACGTACTCGAAGTCCTCAGGGATGGGTGGTGTACTCTGGCTGGCCCCTGGCGCGAGGTCGCCCGTTGTGAAACCACTGCTGTCCCCGACATTGGTGTTGATAACGAGTTCAAAGTTGGTCGTCTCGGTGCCGTTGTTGGTGAACGTCACCACGAAGCCGTCGGGCGTGCAGGCGGTTGTGGCGCTCAGGCCATCTACTACCGGCGGCGGCGGCAGTTCACCCGCTGCCGATGGAGTAGGAATCGCAGCGCAGGCGGCAAGGGCACCTTCCACCAGGGCTTCGCCGTTCGCGGTGAGGGTGAAGTCTTCGGTGATAACCCCGGCATCAATACTTTCACCTGCGCCTAGCTCAACGGTTTCGCTTTCTGTCTCACCGGATTCGGTTTCAAGCGTGAGATCAAACGTGCCCGCCTCACCGCCGTTCGTGATGGTAACGCCGATGCCATCTGCCGTGCAGCTCAATTGGGCGGTTAGGCCAGTGCTGCTGGTTGGCGCGGCACCGTCGTTACCCTCTGGCGGCGGCGGCAGTTCACCCGGACTCTCACAGGCAGCGATGTCTGCTTCAAGAACGGCTTCATCTGGCCCGTAGACGAGTACGAAACTCTCCGGGATGGGGGGTGTTTCGTCGCTGGCGCCTGCGGCCAGGGTCAACGTTTCAGCGTCTTCAATGCCCGATTCAGTGGCAATGGCGACGTCAAACGTGGCTTCCTCGTCACCTGCGTTGCTAATCACCGCCACAATGCCCTCAGGCGTGCAGATGGCCTCCGCAGTCAGGTCACTGTCGCCGTCAATGGCCCCGTCTTCGTCACAGGCATTGATGTCCGCTTCAAGAACGGCTTCATCTGGCCCGTAGACGAGTACGAAACTCTCCGGGATGGGGGGTGTTTCGTCGCTGGCGCCTGCGGCCAGGGTCAACGTTTCAGCGTCTTCAATGCCCGATTCAGTGGCAATGGCGACGTCAAACGTGGCTTCCTCGTCACCTGCGTTGCTAATCACCGCCACAATGCCCTCAGGCGTGCAGATGGCCTC
>CAWUJQ010000328.1:0-5386 GCA_963922445.1 uncultured bacterium | reverse complement strand
AACCGCCGACCCACGCATTTTCAGTGCGTTGCTCTACCAGCTGAGCTACAGCGGCACAACTTCGGACAGTATAGGCGAGCGGGGGGGCAGGTGCAAGACCAAAATCGCGCCCAGTGCCGCTAAGCAGTGAGGTAGGCCATTGCTCGCTGCCCGCCGCACCTATTCAAAGTCCAGGCTTGCTTGTGGCTCCACGTGACCCGTTGCCACGAATTCATCGCGGGTTTGCGTGATGCTGTAAATCACCTGGGCCAGCATGACAACAGCGATGAGCGTTACAAACAGGGTGGAACTCGCGCCCGTCGCAGTTAAGCCAATAGCCACCACGACCACCGCGCTGATGAGATGCACAATCGACTCGCGGCGCTGGCTCTGATGGGTCAGCTCGTCGTCCACGCCAATGTCGATGAGCGCCAGGGCAACCAGGTAAATGGCGACTGCGGCAGTGTACAGCAGGCGGTAGTCAGGGTTGGCCGGGTCGCCGGGGTGATCGAACGTGTAGCCATACAGCTTTTTCGCGCCCACAGCAAACGCCACGAGGCCAGCGGCCAATGGCAAATGTCCATAAACCCAGGCAGTGGCCTTGGGGCGGTCTGCAAAGTCAATGACCTTGCCCGCCGTGTCTGAAAAGTAGAGCCACCACAGCGAATACAGCACCGTCAAGCCGGAGGCGCTGAATGCCAACTGGCGTAAGCCTATGGCTGTGCCCTGCGCATCGTCAAGTATCTTAACGAACGCCTCGCCCAACACAATGATGGTGAAGATGCCGAACCGCTCAGCAATGTGATGAATGTCGGGGGTGTGCGCTCTCTGCTCACGAATCATCGCCGGCGTCAGCGGCACGCAGAGTTCAACGGTGATGCCGACCAGCCAGCCCACCCAGTGATATTGCGCGGGCAACAGCAGCGAACCAAGCCATATCGCGATGCCGATGCTAAAGCCTATGGCAAAACCACGGGCCAACCCGGCACTTTCGGGATTGGTGCGCATCGCCCGCAGGTACATCACCACCAGGATAAAGCGCGTCAGCACATACGCCAGCGTGAACTGAATGTATAAGCTGCCGAATGCTTCGCTCACACTGATGCCAATAGTAGCCACCGCGAACATCTGGATGAACACCAGCACGCGGTGGGTGATGTCATCCACGACGAAGCGGTTCTGGTAGAACGTCTCGCCCGTCCAGGCCCACCACACCACAGCAATCAGCACCAGGAATTGCGCGAACCCAAGCAAGCTCACATTGTCGCTGAGGAAGTTGCCAATCTGGATGAGGGTGGCAACGTAAACGAGATCGTAGAACAGTTCCAGCCAGCCGACGGCTCGGTCGGTGTGGCGCTGGAACTTCACTTTGGTAAACAAGCGCGGCGGCGTAAATAAATCGGACATTGGTTTACTCCCCTTTAGTGTATCGGCTTGCAGCCTGGCGGTTGCCGGTTGCCCATTGCAGATGGCACTCGGCTCATTTACCCAGACTGGTCGATAAAATATACAGCGTGAATGACGCGAAGCAAAATATGAAGTGCCGCGATTATCCCGGTAAGAATACGACTGTAACACCGTTCAATGGGTTAGTTTTTGCGCTGCCTGAAGGGTGAGGGGGCTGCCGCTTGTTGATTGACACACTTCGTAAGCGGGAGTATGGTAACGCCACTTTTTTGCGAATCGGGTTTGTAATAGGACACGAGCTATGACACAGAAACGGGTACTCGTCACAGGTGCGGGCGGGTTTATTGGGCATCACCTGGTGAAGGCGCTAAAGGCGGAAGGCTATTGGGTGCGCGGCGTGGATTTGCGTGAGCCAGAGTACGAAGCGACCGCTGCTGACGAGTTTTTGCTGCTGGATTTGCGCCGGGCTGAGGATGCCCGCAAAGCTGCCGAGGGCGTGGAAGATGTGTACGCGCTGGCCGCTGACATGGGCGGGATGGGCTACATCAGTGCCAACCACGCCACAATTTTGCACAATAACGTGCTGATTAACACACACACGCTGGAAGCCGCCCGCGAGGCCGGGGTCAAGCGCTACCTGTACACGTCGAGCGCGTGCATCTACCCGCAGTACCGCCAAGCAGACGCCGACGTGACGCCCCTGAAAGAGTCTGACGCGTACCCTGCCGACCCGGAAGACGCCTACGGCTGGGAAAAGCTCATCACGGAGCGGATGGTGCATTACTATCACCAAGACTACGACATGGATGTGCGGGTGGTGCGCTTCCATAACATCTTTGGGCCGCTGGGTGCATGGATGGGTGGCCGGGAGAAGGCTCCGGCAGCGCTGTGCCGCAAGGTGGCCTACGCCAAGCTGACCGGGCAGCACGAGGTGGAAGTGTGGGGCGACGGCCTGCAAACGCGGTCGTTCTGTTACATTGACGACTGCGTGAAGGGCGTGCGCCTGCTGATGGAAAGCGGGCACAGTGAGCCGCTGAACATCGGGCAAGACCGCATGGTGACGATTAACGAGCTGGTAGACATCATTGCGGACGCAGCCGGGATAGAAGTAAGCAAGAAGCACGTACCGGGGCCGCAGGGGGTGCGCGGGCGCAACTCCGATAACACGCTGCTGCGTGAGGTGCTGAAGTGGGAGCCGGAAGTCAGCCTGGAAGCAGGGTTGGCGCAAACCTACGCGTGGGTTGAGGCGGAACTGCGGGCGCACATGGCGCGGCAGTCGGCCAGGGAAACCCAGGAAGCCGTCGCACAGTCGTCGTAGGTAGAGGCGTCACTACTCGGATACGCTCGTATGCGTTCAGTAGCCATAGCAGCGGCTCACCCAAGCGCGACGCCCCCGGATTTGTTCCCAGGTCATGTGATCCGTCTGCGATTTTTATAGCGCATCGCAATATATGGTGTAGGGGCTTGATGCATCAAGCCCCATCGCTGTCAACTTAAGAAGATGTCCATATGTTTGTTGGGGCGTTGCCCCAAACCCCACGCCCCTTCTCCAGAAAAAGCGCGGCAAAAAGCGGCCATTTGCACCGAAACCATCTAAAGACACGGGGTACAGGGGGTTTACACTCCTGTCGGGAGTGCGAGGGCAGCGCCCTCATAGCCCTTAACTTGACCACCGTGCCAGGTACACCAAGCGACTCAGTATGATAGATTTTCTCTTGGGTTTGATGCCTCAAACCCCTACGTGCCGTTTGGAATAAACGTGACTGGATTATCCGCGATGGGTTGGCGCGGTGCGAACGGGGCCGTCGCCATAGAACCCTGTAAGAGGCCCACCCGAATTCACGTCATTGCGCTGCATGGTGAGGGCGGTCAGTTGAAGGGTGAGTAGACCATGCGGTAAACTTAAGGATAAGAACTGTAACGCTTAGTGACAATATAACCATCAGGAGCAAGTATGGCGCTGAAGAAAGAAGACCTACTGTCGATGTACCATGAGTTGGTACTCATTCGACGGTTTGAGGAACGCTCTGGCGAACTGTATGCGGCGAAAGAAATCGGCGGTGTTTACCTTCATCTGGCCAACGGCCAAGAAGCGGTAATCGTCGGGGCCATCCGTGCGCTACGCGATAGTGACCATGTAATTACCGCCTACCGTGACCACGGCCATGCCATCAGCCGTGGTGTAGACCCCAAGTACGTGATGGCGGAGATGTTCGGTAAGCGCACGGGCACCAGCGGCGGCAAGGGCGGCTCCATGCACATTGCCAGCCGTGAGCACAACTTCTGGGGCGGCTACGCCATCGTCGGCGGTCACCTGCCGCTGGCGACAGGCCTCGCGCTGGCTGACCACTACCGGGGCGAAGATCATGTGACGCTGTCCTACGTGGGTGACGGGGCCAGCAACAACGGCTACTTCCACGAGTCGCTGAATATGAGTGCGGTCTGGCACTTGCCGGTCATCTGGCTGTTGGAAAACAACCTGTACGGTATGGGTACCAGCGTGGAAGAAACGGCAGGTAACCCGGTGCTACACGAGCGCGCCCAGGCCTACAACATGCTCAGCCTGGGCCGCATCGATGGCCAGGACACCGTTGCCGTTTACGAGGCCATCACCAAAGCGGCTGAACACGCCCGCGAACATGGCCCGGTTTTCGTTGAAGCCATGACGTATCGCTATCGCGGCCACGGCGTGAGCGACCGCATGTACGAAACGCGCACCGAAGAAATGGAGCAGTTCAAGCAGCGTGACCCCATCGACGTGCTGGCTGAATACATCCGCAAAAAGGACTATAAGGACATCGAAGCCGAGTTTGCGCGCATTCGCGTCAAGGTTGAAGAAGAGGTTGAAGAGGCGATTACTTATGCCCGCGCTGCCGAAGACCCGTATCCCGAAGAACTGTACACGCACATCCACGTATAAACGGAAACTGGAGCAAGAGACACTATGGCAACACCAACAATGACCATGAAGCGCACCCAAATGCGCGAGGCGCTGCGTCAAGCGCTGTGGGAAGAAATGGAACGCGACGAGAGTGTGTTCGTGATGGGTGAGGAAGTGGGCAAGTGGCAAGGCACCCACCGCGTCACCCGTGGCTTTTACGAGCAGTTTGGGGAGCGGCGCGTGCGCGATACGCCCATCAGCGAGGCCGCGATTGCCGGGGCCGCCGTGGGCGCAGCCATGAACGGCCTGCGCCCGGTTGCAGAAATCATGACGATTAACTTCGCCTTCCTCGCCTTCGACGCCATCATCAACCACATGGCCAAGGTTCACTACATGTTCAACGGCCAGTTCACCGTGCCCTGTGTGATCCGTGCAGCCAGCGGCTGGGGCAACCAGGCCACCGCCACCCACTCTCACACGCCAGAGGTGATCTTTGCGCACTTCCCTGGCTTTTACGTAGGGATGCCGTCCAACCCGCTGGACGCTTACGGCATGTTGAAGGCGTCCATCCGCGATGACAACCCGGTGCTGTTCACCGAAAGCATTGCCATGTACTCTGCCATTGGCGAAATCCCTGCCGATGACCCGGACTACCTGGTGCCCATTGGCAAAGCAGACGTGAAGCGTGAAGGCCGCGATGTGACGCTCGTCGGCTATGCACGCGGCGTCACCTGGGCGCTGGAAGCGGCCCGTGACCTGGCCAAAGAGGGCATTGAAGCCGAGGTGGTTGACCTGCGCTGGCTGCGCCCGCTCGACCTGGAAACGGTGTTCGAGAGCTTCCGCAAAACCAACCGCTGCGTTATCGTAGAAGAAGCCCTGCCGAGGTTTAACGTCGGGGCAGAGATCAGCGCCCAACTGCAAGAGAAGATGTTCGACTACATGGACGCGCCCATCAAGCGTGTCGCCGCAGAAGATGTGCCGCTCCCGTATAACGCCACCCTCGAACTGATGGCGTTACCCGACAAACAAAAAGTCATCAACGCTGTAAAAGAGGTACTCTAACGCGTCAACGACCACCAGCTAGAAGCTGGTGGCTTGGAAAGCGACTGAAAGTCGCCT
>CAWUJQ010000327.1:0-5386 GCA_963922445.1 uncultured bacterium | reverse complement strand
AACCAACCAAAGGTGCGTTTGACAATTCAGCGTTTGGGCAAGACCTCAAATCCTTTCCCTAGCTGTCGAGACATCTCAACCAGCGCGTGGAGCGTATGCGGGTTCAACCCAATCAAGAGCAACTTCGACGGGTTGCTACTTGGGCGGAGTCGGGGCAGTTGGTGCCCACGGTGAGTGCGACCTTCCCGCTAAGTGAGGTTGCAAGTGCTCATGAGCATGTTGAGGGCGGGCATACACGTGGCAAGGTGGTGCTGGTGCGAGGCTGATAGGCTTGTTACGAATAGCGCCTGTATTGAATGGGTGCACTCAAAAAGGAAGGGCAACTTAGCCCTTCCTTCTTCAAGGTTTATGCTATTGATTAACGATAGCCTTAGCCGTCGCTGTCAAGTTCGAGTACGGCCTGGTCGTCGATCACACCGACTTCAACCAGTTCGGTTTCGCTAACCCACTCGAATACACCGAACAGGCCCGAAACCACACCTGTATCCGTGTAGTCGAAGCCACCTGTTACACCCTGGTAGTCAATGTCCTCGCCAGCACGCAGCGCCTCAAGGCCTTCTGCATAGCTAAACACTTCGGTACCTGGTGCCTCAGCGACCATCGGCACGGCTTCTGTCCAGGCATCAGCCTCAACGGAACCAGCGGCTTCAATGGCAAGGGCCGTCACGATGAGAAGGTCGTAGTATTGCAGCGCATAGGAGTTGCCAGCGTCAGCCAGTTCTGCGTACTCAGAACCACTCCAAGCTGGCTCGAAGCTCTCCCAAGCGGGGCTATCTGCATGGGTAAAGCCAACGGTGTAAACAGCCTGATGTTGTTCAATGGCGCTAATGGTTGCGGTTGCGGGGAACTCTTCCTGCTGCCATTCGGTCGTACCGATGATGACCAAAGACAGGCCGGCTTCGGCTGCGTTACGAACCATAATGCCGCCATCTTCCGGCACGGAGAACACGATCATTGCGTCTGGCTCCAGGCCGGCAATGCGCGTGATGGCGCTGCGGTAGGTGGGCTGCTCAGGCAGCACGTCAATGTCGGCAACAACCTCCAGGCCCAGTTGCTCAGCAGCGTTCAGGGCAGCACCCTTCTGCAACTGCGAGCCGGCAATTTCTGTGGCGACGACAACGATGCGCTCTGCACCTTCAGCCTCCGCCTGCAAAACGGCGGCGACACCCTGTGCGGTGTCCATCGGGGAGCCACGGAAGAACGGTTCCGAAGCGACACCACCGATTTCACGTTCTACGGCACCACCATGCACAGACGGCATCAGCGGGGCGTTGTTGTCTGCAATGTAGTCCAACATCCACTCACGGTAAGACAGGTATTCGTGAGCTGTACCCAGCAACACATCAACACCATCACTCTCGACCAGTTTGCGAGCAGCGCGGGCTTCACCAATGGTACCGATGTCCTGGTGAATCACTTCCATTGGACGGCCCAGCGGCGGATCTTGGTTGATGATTTCCAGCGTGAAGTCGGTTACACCGTCAAAGAAGTCGCCAAAGGCAGCGAAGGGGCCTGTCTGATACGTCAGGTGACCGACCAGAATGGGGTCATCTTCCTGGGCAGCGAGCGTGGGAACCAGTACCAACGCTATAACAACGAGCGTTGCCAAAAAGAACGTACTACGGTTGGATTTCATGGTCTTAATTCTCCAGAATTTACTAATACAAAAACTGTGGCGTATGAAGCATTACCGATTAGTGAGCGTGTTCTGGTTGCGCACCTCCTTTCCAATAACATCGGTGAACAATGCAAAGCTTAGACTGCGAGTGTGTTTTATAAGTGGTAGCCTTGCTTCACCGTTGCAATATCGACCTTGTCGCAGTCCTCAATCAAGAAAATTTTACCTAAACTTAAAATCATGACACGATCAGCAATTTCCAGCGCTCTGGCTGCATTTTGCTCAGCCAGCATAATGGTGATGCCGCGCTGTTCGTGAATGCGCTTGATGGTGGCAAAGAAGTTATCTACATATTTAGGGGCAAGCCCGGCTGTAGGTTCATCTAAAAGAATCATCTTAGGGTCTTGCATCAGCGCGCGCCCGACGGCCACCATTTGGGTTTCGCCGCCGCTCAAGCTGCCTGCGTTTTGCCCCGCTCGGTCTACGATTGCAGGGAATAATTCGTAAACCTCGTCAAGTTTTTCCTTCTTTTCGCGTCGCCCAACTAGGCTGCCGATGTTCAGGTTTTCAGCCACGGTCAAATTTGGAAATACATTGTATTCCTGGGGCACGAGCGACAGCCCTTTGGCTGCCAGTCGATACGGCGTCTCATGGGAGATGTCCTCGTTGTCGAAGTGCATGGTTCCACTCGTAAGCGGTAACACCTTGGAGATCGTCTTCATGAGGGTGGTTTTGCCAGCACCATTGGCACCCAATATTGCAAAAATCTCATGATTAACGTCGAAGGTTAAGCCCTGCAAAACCGTGACTTCGCCATAACCACTCCGAATGTCGTTCGCCTTAAACATGATCGGCTCCCATATACTTTTCAGCCACAACGCGATCCTGACGCACTTCGTCGGGAGTGCCTTGCAACAGCAGTTCGCCTTCTGCCATAAAATGCACCAACTCACATAGCTCCCACATCAAGTCCAGGTCATGTTCTACGATCAAGATCGACATGCCCTCGTTGGCTTTTTGCTTCATCAAGTCCATGACCTTGCGTGTCAGGTCATCTGGTAAACCTGCCGTCGGTTCGTCCATGAGCAAGAAGCTGGGTTTGAGGACCAGGCAGCGGATGATGTCTAGCAGTTTTTTCTCACCGGCGGAAAGGGCATGGCCTTCCGGGTTTTGAAAGTGAAAGTAGTCGAGATACTCGGCAATTTGTTCCTCGACCTCTTTTTCCAAACGTCCCTCATTGAAGATGTGGAAAAAGCGCTCATGCTGGGGCGGTGTAAGCGCCAACAGCAGGGATTCGCGTATGCTCAGGCTGTCAAAGTCCACGATAACTTGGTTGGACTTCACTAGCCCCATGCGTGCCACCTGATCTAACCGCTTTTTGGTGATGTCGATGGCACCACCATCGACATTGGGGTAGTAGATGATCGTTCCTGTATCCATCGGCAAGCGCCCGGTAATCAAGCCCATCAGCGTGGTCTTGCCAGCGCCATTCGGCCCGATTAAGCCCTCAATAGGGTGAATACCGAGCTTCAGGTCTTTAATGTCAATAACCTTACGACCATTAAAACTCTTGGTCACATCGGTCAGGTGTAGTCTTTCGTTTGCCATGTGCTGTGTCCTTTAGTTCGTGCGCGGCGCTTACGCGATTTCGCGTTCACCGAGGATGCCAAGCGGTCGGAACATCAGTACCAGCACCAGCATCAGGCCATAGAGTACAAGTTTCAGGTTGGGGACGATGAGCGCGTAGCCGTCGGGTAGCGGCACATACGTTTCTACCAGAACGTCAAACACAACGAACGTCGCAATAATACCGATGAGGCCACCTAGAACGCGTTTCTTGCCACCCAAAATCAGCGCAATCCAGACTAAAAACGTGATGTCGGGGCTGACGAAGCGCGGCACCAAAAATTGCTCTACTGAGCCGCTCAACGCACCTAATACCCCCATCAGCGTGGAGGTTACCGTGAAGAATATGAGCTTCTCGCGGAAGGTGGATTTGCCCAGGCTTTGGGCCAGCGTTTCATTGTCCTGGATGCTGCGCATCAAACGGCCATACGGGGCGCTTTCCATAAAGAAGGCGTAGGCAACAATGGCACCTACAGCCACAAGCAAGACCACCATCAAAATTACGTTTGAGGTGAAGTTCGATCCGATCTCAATGGGTGAGGGCACCGTTCCTAGGCCAATTACACCGTTCGTCAGGCCCTTCTGCGTCAGGACGAGGTGGCTCATAATCGTGGCGAAGGCCAGCGTTGCCACCAGCACAGATTGACTATCCAAATCAAGGATGAGCAGGCCCAGGATAAACGCCGCCACGCCAGTAACCACGGCTGCGCCAAGCAGCGCTACTAAGTAGGGGACGTTGTACTGCACCGTCAAGACGCCAAGGGTGTACATGCCCAGCCCCCAAAAACCGACCACACCGAAGTTCACGATACCCGTTAGGCCAAACTGTAGGTGCAGCAGTGTCGCGAGTCCCACGTAGATGACGATCAGTGAAACGAGGTAGACAAAGTAAGCCACTAGCGTAACCCCCATACTTTTCTGGCTTTCAGGACGACAATGAAGAAGCCCAGGAGGATGATCTGAGCATATAGAGGATCCGTAAGCAATGTCATCGCCGCGATCAAAATGCCAGCCCCGATGCTGGCGATGAGCGCCCCGCGCACGCTACCGATGCCTCCCACAATGCTGAGCATGATGATGAGCAGAATTTGGGTGAAGCCGAGGCGGGGGGTCACCACCCCGAAAACGCCCAGGAACAGCCCAGCGAGTCCGGCTGCCATGCCTGCAATAAACCAAATAAGGACGGAAACACGCGTAGGGTTAATGCCGCTCACGGTCGCCAACATTTTATTGTCGGCAAGGCCGCGCATCATGCCGCCATAGCCCGTGTTATACAGGAAGTAGTACAGGGCACCCGCAATCACCACGACCAGCCCCAATGCGAACACTTGATAACTGGTGAAGCCTGCACCTAGAAAGGTGAAGTACTGCGGGAAGGGCAAGTCAACGAAGCGCGGGTCATTGGACATGAGCAGCACCAATCCGTAGCGCATCACGTATGACAGACCTACCGACATGATGATAAGCTCCGTTGATCCGACACCCCGTTGGATGGCAGGCCTGAACACCAGCAAAAATAACGCCACACTGACCAAACCAGACATGATGGCAACGGGTACGATTGCGGTGAATAGGTTGAACCCAAACGTTGAAACCGCGAAAACGGCAAAGTAGGCACCAAAGGTGACGTTTTCGCCATAGGCTACGTTGATGAAACTGTTGAGGTAATAGATTAACGTGAAGCCCATCGCTGCCAGAACGAGCGGAGCGGCCTCAATTAACCCATTGACAAGCGAATTTATGAGAAAATCCATTGATGTCTGCTCTCAAGAAGTTAAGAAGAGTAATTGGTACTTGCGTAGGTTCAGGCAACTTATAGAACCTACGCAAGATAAATTAGTTTTGTAACAGTTTCAAGGGGCGAAACGCACAGCTTCACCCTGTGCAAAAGCATAGTCAACACGAGTCAATCGTTCAAAATGAAAAAGGTGTGATTTGATTTAGTGCTTATGGACTAGGTGCTACAGACTAACTCAACTAGTCCTGCCGATGAAACGAGGGATGTGTGTAGGTTGCAGGTTGCTGGTTCCGTTGACGGCACGCTCACACGGCAAATGTGATGCAGTTTAGTTTGTAAGAATTGGAAGCGCAAAGCCAGTGGTGGGGTCGCGTCTGAGCGTAGGGAACATAGGTTAAAAAACG
>CAWUJQ010000326.1:0-5413 GCA_963922445.1 uncultured bacterium | reverse complement strand
GCAGCACAACAGCGCGTTTAAGTCACTGGTTGCCGCCGGGCGGATGGTCAAAGCGGGGTCTGGGGGTTGTAATGCCGTTTGATTGGGTTGCATTGGGCCTCTGGGTTTGTTAAAAACTCACAAAGCGATGACGCTCGTCACAAAAAAATAACGGGCGATTGAGCATTATTGAACAATTCTCGACAAACACCCGTGCATCTGTCACAATAGTTCTTACAGTAATTAAAGCGCTTGCCCTATCTTTTTAATTAGAGTTTAAACTAGAGACTTTTTACAGGGGTTTCGTTTAAAAATGTTACAAAAGGTGTGGGCAACATCCTATGAAAGTTTGTGTAATCCAGGGTGACGGCATCGGCCAAGAGGTCGTCCCTGCTGCCTTACAGGTACTTCAGTCCATCACGTCCAACATTGAAGTCATCACCGCCGAAGCCGGGTGGGAGGTCTTCGAGCGCACCGGGCAATCTTTACCGGAAGAAACGTTGAAACTCGCCCGTCAAGCCGGGGCCGTCATTTTTGGGGCGGCTTCGTCGCCGTCTTATGTCGTGGATGGCTACTACTCCCCGATTGTACGCCTGCGCCGGGAACTGCAAGCGTTTGCCAATTTGCGTCCGGCGCGTTACCTGCCGATTCCCACGTCCCGCCCAGGGATTGACCTTATCGTGGTGCGAGAAAACACCGAAGACCTGTACGTGGGCAAAGAAACGCAGGAAGATCACGGTGACCGTATTATCGCACAAAAAATTATCACGCGGGGGGCCACACAGCGTGTGGCGCAACTGGCCTATGATTTGGCCATCAACACCGGGCGGCACAAGGTCACCATTGTGACCAAAGCCAACGTGCTGCCCCAATCCGACGGGCTGTTTAGGCGCGTGGCAATGGAAGTGGCCGCCAACTACCCGGAAATCGAAACGGATGAGCTGCTGGTAGACACCGCCGCCTACTGGATGGTGAAAGACCCAACGCGCTTTGATGTGTTGCTGACGCCCAACCTGTATGGCGATATTCTGTCGGATATGGGGGCGGCCTGGGGCGGCGGGCTGGGCCTGGCCCCGTCTATTAACGTGGGCGACGGCACCGCAATTGCCGAACCCGTCCACGGCTCCGCGCCCGATATTGCCGGGAAGGGTGTGGCCAACCCCACTGCGACCATCCTGAGTGTTGCCATGCTGCTGCGTTATCACTGGGGGCTGCGCCGAGAGGCAAAAGTCATTGAAGATGCGGTGCGGGCGACCCTTTCTGAGGGAATGCACACGTCAGATATATTCACAGAAGGGGCTGTTTCCACGATGGAATTCACAGATCGTGTGTGTGCGCGGCTGCGACTTTAAGCGATTGGTAACCCCTAAATGTTGGGGGATATTATTCGATTTTAGCAGTTTATTTACCCCTGTGGCCGATGGTTCGATGCTACAATGCTACAAAGATTAAGCAAGAGGGCTGAACATTACAAAGCCGTGCGGCAGGAGCAGCGCCAGCCACGGTTGGGAAGCAGCCAAGCACTCGAATGAGAAAAGGGCAACGAATGAAGAATCGCACCGTACTTGTCGTGGATGATGAGCGTGGCTTTTTGCAAATTACGCAAATTGTCTTGCAGCGCGCTGGCTACGACCCCCTCACGGCTTCAAACGCGGCGGAAGCTGCGGCCATGATTCGCCGTACCAAGCCAGACGCTATGATTTTGGATGATAACATGCCCGGTATACCCGGCAGTGACCTGTGCCGCAGCCTGAAATCCAACCCAGAAACCAGCGACATTGCTATTGTGATGTTCAGTGCGAACCTGCGCTTTTTGAATAAGGATTTCATGGCTCAAATCGGTGCTGACGGCTTTATCCAGAAGCCGTGTATGCCCCAGGACATTCTGAATGCCCTGGAAGCCGCGTTAAACAACAACAACAATCAGGCAGTTGCTGTTTAACCGTCGCTTTGCTCTTTCGGGTTGAGCCAGGTGACTTCGTTGTGAAGCCGCCTTACTCAACCTGAAAGCCCTACTGCAACGGCCCACTCACCCCGGCTTCACCGAATGTCGCCATCCCCTGCAACGTGCGCATTGCCGCTTCGATTACCGGGAGCGCCAACACCGCGCCCGTACCCTCACCCAGGCGCATACTCAGTTCCAGCACAGGCTTCAGGCCCAATGTTTGTAGCGCAATGGCGTGGCCCTGTTCGGCACTGCGATGCCCCGCAATCCAGTATTTGACGGCGTTGTTGTCAATTTGCGCGGCGATGAGCGCTGCCGCCCCCGCCACGTAACCGTCCAGCACAACGGGCACCTGCCGCACCGCTGCCCCCAACATCACCCCCACCATCGCGGCAATTTCATAGCCGCCAAACTTCGCCAATGTGTCTACATTGATAGGCGCGTGCATTTCCAGCGCGTTTTCAATGAGGGCAATCTTGCGTTCTAGCGCCTCTAGCCCGATGCCCGTTCCGGTTCCCGTCACCCGCTCAACGGGTGCCCCGGTTACGGCGGCTGTAATCGCAGCAGCGGAGGTTGTGTTGCCAATACCCAGCTCGCCCAACAGAATGATGTCCGCGCCGTCGTCAATGTGTGCGTCTACCACACGCTGGCCCAATGTAATCGCCTGATCGGCCTGACCGGGAGACATGGCACTGGCGGTTGCAAGGTCGGTGGTGCCATAGTTGATTTTGCCCGCGATCAGGTTCGGGTGTTCCGGCAAAATGCCCGCGACCCCCGCATCCACGACCGTGACCGTCGCCCCCATTTGCTGCGCCAACACATTGATGGCCGCCCCGCCGTTGAGCATGTTCAACACCATCTGCTTGGTAACCGAGCGGGGGTACGCGCTCACGCCTTTTTCGGCAATGCCATGATCGCCCGCACACACGATGACCGCCGGACGTTGCGGCAGCCAATCCAGGCGGCCCGTCATGCCAGCAAGCTGCACGGAAAGAATTTCCAGGCGGCCCAGGGAGCCATACGGCTTGGTGAGCTTCTTTTGTAGGTCGAGTGCCGCCTGCTGCGCAGCATCGTCCAGGTTAGGCACGGGGGGCAGCTTGGGCGGGATGGTCATCTTAAAGTCCATACATAGCTCCAGTGAGTTGAGCAGGCGGTGAGCATATCAATTTGTTATATTAATCCGATGGTAGATATAACACAACATGACGAATGGGTTGTCACTGTTGCGAAACCCGTTGCAAGTGACTAGACTCTGCTGCGTTGTTTGACAACCTTTAAAGGAATTTTGACCCATGAAGCGACTACATTTGATGTTGGGGTTGCTGGCCCTGCTAGTGACCACCTCGCCGCTGCTGGCGGCTGGGCCAATTTACACCGACCTGCCCGACCTGGAGGGCCAGGAAATCATCATCGCGGTGGAAAACCTGTACGCACCGTTCCAGTTTGAGCAGGCGTCTACGGGTGATGTGATTGGCTATGAATATGACATGATGGAAGAGATTTGTGCCCGCATTAACTGCACCCCGGTCTACGAAACGACCAGTTTCGACGTGTTGATTAGCGAAGTGGGCCAAGCGCAGTATGACATGGGCATGACAGGCATTTCCATCCGGGAAGAGCGCATGGAAATCGTGGACTTCTCCGTGCCCTACATCAACCTGGATCAGTTTTTGCTGGTGCAAGAAGGTGAAGACCGTTTCGCCAACTTCGAGGAATTCGTGGCGGATGACGCGTTGATTTTGGGTGTGCAGCAGGGCACCAGCGGCTTCTTCGTCACGATGGATGTGCCGGAAGAGCGGCGCGTGGTGTTCAATGAGTTTGGCGCGCTGCTGCAAGCGCTGGCCAACGGCGACATTGACGCCATGCCTGCCGACGCGACGGCTGCAACCGGCTTTATCACCACCACAGGCGTCCCGGCAGAGTTGATCGGTGACCCCATCAGCCGTGACGAGTTCGGCCTCATCTTCCCGATTGGCAGCGAGTTGGTCGAGCCGATGAACGCCGCCCTCACCTCCATGACGGAAGACGGCTTTTTGGATTACCTGTACAACAAGTGGCTCATCGGCTTCGATACCGAGTCCGGTGAGGTATACAGCGACCTGCCCGACCTGGAAGGCCAGGAGATTGTGGTTGCGGTAGAAAACCTGTACCCGCCGTTCCAGTTTGAGGAAGCCAACAGCGGTGAGGTCATCGGCTATGAGTATGATATGTTTGCGGAAATTTGCGCCCGCATCAACTGCACCCCGGTCTACGAAACGACCAGCTTCGATGTGTTGATTAGCGAAGTGGGCGAAGCGCAGTACGACATGGGCATGACGGGCATTTCTATCCGCGAAGAGCGCATGAGCATCGTGGATTTCAGTGCGCCGTACATCAACCTGGATCAGTTCTTGCTGGTGCGTGAGGGCGAAGATCGCTTTGCCAGCTACGAGGAGTTTGTGGCGAATGACGAGTTGATTTTGGGTGTGCAGCAGGGCACCAGCGGCTTCTTCGTCACGATGGATGTGCCGGAAGAGCGGCGCGTGGTGTTCAATGAGTTTGGCGCGCTGCTGCAAGCCCTCGCCAACGGCGACATTGACGGTATGCCCGCTGACGCGGTGGCGGCTACGGGCTTCGTGACCACAACAGGCGTCCCGGCAGAGTTGATTGGCGATCCGATTAGCCGCGACGAGTTCGGCCTCATCTTCCCGATTGGCAGTGAGTTGGTCGAGCCGATGAACGCCGCCATTGCCTCCATGCAGGAAGACGGCTACTACGACTTCCTGTATCACAAGTGGTTCATCGAGTTCGCACCAGCGGAATAAAGAATTCTCGTTGTCGCTTGCCATACCAGCGGACGCGCTTAAGCGCGTCCCTACATCGCGTTGTGTGGTGTGATTTGTAGGGACAGCCTTCTGGCTGTCCGCTGTGATTACGGGCGATTTTCACCTCTTGTTTGCAACATAAATTAGCCCATGTCCAGCATTCCCGCCCAATACGACGACCCATCCACAGACCGCCCCAACCCGGAACGGCGCTCGTTGGCGCTGCGGCGCGTGGCAAAGGCTCCCTGGTGGCTGCTGCTGATTGTCATTTTTGTGCTGGCATTCATCGCCAATGCCTGGGGCGATCAAACCTATGCCAACATCTGGCGCGGCGTGAGCGAGGGCATTTGGATTACGCTGTGGGTGACGATGGTCGCGTTTAGCGCGTCGATGCTGTTGGGCCTGCTGTTGGCGATTATGCGGCGCAGCAACAACTTCTTCATCTACCAGATGAGTACGCTCTACGTGGAGTTTGTGCGCGGCATCCCGACGCTGGTGCTGGTGTATTACGTGGTGTTGGCGCTCACGCCGCAGGCCATCGGCCTGATTAACGCACTAGGGGACTATCTCGTTGCCAATGGGCTAACGTTTGCCAGTGGGTTGGCGGAGCTGCGCACACGCGACATCCCCACGACGACGCGCGCGATTATCGGGTTGGCGATTAGCTACAGTGCCTTCCTATCCG
>CAWUJQ010000325.1:0-5421 GCA_963922445.1 uncultured bacterium | reverse complement strand
CGTCCAAATGCGCCAAATACCAGCCGATTTCCCACAGACACACCGGCCCCATCACCACAAACGCAGCCCACGCGCCTGGCTGCGTATATGCAGCGAGAAAGTGCGCCAGGGCAGGCAAATCCGTAGCGCAGTTGACCACGCCAAAGTTGGCAAACACCCCATCAAATGCGCCACCGTCTAGCTGCGGCGCGTTGATATTGAGCGGAGCGAACGTGGGCCTGTTGGCACTGTTGGCAGCAGCGGCTTTGCGCTCGGCTACGCGCAGCATCTCGTGTGAGGCGTCGGTTGCGGTCACCGCCGCCCCCTGCTGAGCCAGCCACAGTGCATCCTCCCCTGTGCCACAGCCAAGCTCTAACACACGCTGCCCGCTCTCCACCGGGATATGCTCGCGCACAATCTCGCGCAGCCAACGGCCCAACCGCGTATTGGTGAACGTCACGTCATAGGCGGGGGCGGCGGCGTCAAAGGGTGCAGTGAGCGTCATGCGGGTTGGCCTTCCTCAACCTGATGCTGCGTGAGCATCATACCCAGCCGCCCGACCCGCGCATTCACATAGGACTTGGCCATGTGCTTGTAGTTGCGCTGCGGGGACTGCCACTGCTGGTTAAACGCGACTTCACCGCGCATCCAGCGTGTCGCGTGGCGGTAGAACGTGCGCGAGTAGCGGCCCGCTACCGTCAAATCCCGGTCGCTGCCGTCCTCCCACGCCTTGAGCGGCAGCACACGGTCGGCCACACGCTCATAGAACTTGGTGTTCTTGATGGGGTAGGCCACCGTCGTCAGGAACACATCCGGGTTGGCCCGCTTAAGTGCGTCCACCGTTGATTCCAAATCGCTGATGTCTTCGCCGTCGTAGCCCAACATGATGAACATGCCCGCTTCGATGCCATAACGCTGCAACAGCCCCACCACATCCACCACGCGCTCGATGCTCGTTTGGCGTTCCATCGCGTTCAGCACGCGCTGTGACCCGCTCTCTGCGCCCACCCACAGCCGATAACAGCCCATCTCCGCCAGCGTCGCAATCACCTTCTCGTTGAGGCGGTCTTCCCGGCTGATCGTCTCGAACGGCGTGTGTAGGCCGCGCTGACCCAGCAGTTCCGCGTATTTGAACAGCCAGCGGTGATTAATCGTGAACACATCATCGGCGTACCACACCAGGTCGGGATTGTACGTCGCTTTAATGTGCGCGATTTCCTCCACGACGTTTTCTGGCGTGCGGCGGCGGTGCGTATAACCGAACACCGCATGACTGCACCAGTTGCACTTATACGGGCAGCCGCGTGCGGTAATCAGGCTGACCGCGCTCTTGCCGTGATGCGTGCGCCACACGTCCATATAGGCGGGGATGTCGATGAGGTCACGGGCGGGGAACGGCTGCACATTCAGGTCATTAATCGTAGCGCGTGCGTCCGTCATGACGACTTCGCCGTCCGGCTCTTGATACACAATCCCGTCGATGTGGCGCATGTCCGTTGGGCCGTACTGCTTGATGTGCGGGACTAACTCTTGCAGCACCAACTCACCCTCACCGATGACGACCACATCCGCGCCGTGTGCTAAGTAGCGCTCGGCGTAGTTGGCCGGGTCAGGGCCGCCCAGTATAACGGGCACGCCATGCGTCCTGCATACCTTGACCATCTTCAGCACGGTAGCGCGGGTCAGCATGTTGGTGTAGATGCCCACCACAGGCGGCGGTGCAGCCGCAATGCGCGCTTCAAACGCGGGCAGGCTGCTAAACGTGCTGTCGAACACCTCTACGTCAATGCTTTGTTCGCGCAAGTGCCCCGCGATGTACAAAATCCCCAGCGGCGGGTAGGGCCGCATCACCTGTAACTCGTGTGGGTCGTCGTACAAAAAGTAGCCGTGTGAGAGCAAAATATCGGTCATCGGGTGGGCTGCTCCTCTGGCTGAGGGGTGGGCGTGGCGGCAGCTTGATAGTCCATTGCGGGCGTGAGCGTCAACCCGGTGCCAGATTGTGCTGCGAGTTGGTTCAGACGCAGGTGGAACAGCGGCAGCGTCACCGTGTGATAGACCATCGCCAGCGTGTCGCGTACTAACTTGCGCTCAAAGGTGGGCGGGTTCTGTAAAAAGGCGCGCCAGCGGTTGGCCGTGCGCCGCGCCCGGTACGACTTGTGGACGACGGTGTGCAGTTGGCGGTAAAACGCCGTCGAGAACGGCCCTTCGTACAGCATGGCCATGTCGTTGCTGTCCGTCCAGTTGTGCTGCGTCGTTAGTTGATCCTTCACACGCTGATGGAACGATGTCCCCGGCAGCGGATACGATACGGAAATGCCAATATTGTCTGGGAGCGTGTCCCACACGAGTTGCAGCGTGTTTTGAATGTCCGCGCGCGTTTCTCCTGGATAGCCAAACTGCAAGAAGAACCCTACCTGCACGCCTTCATCGTGCAAGCGTGCTGCCGCCTCCCGGATTTGCTCAACGGTTGTGCCCTTCTCCATCGCGTCCAGCACAGATTGTGACCCGCTCTCTGCGCCAATCCACACAATGTCACAGCCTGCCCGCTTGAGCGCCGCAATCGTATCGCCCCGCAGCAGCAAATCCGCCCGGCTGAGGCACTTAAACGGCAACTTGATGTCGCGCTCGTTGACCACATCGCCAAAGCGCTCCATCCACCCCGGCTTGAGGCCCATAATGTCGTCTGCAAACCAGATGTGGTCGGGCGCATAGTGGGTTTGCAGGTGTTCCATCATCGCCGCGACCCGCTCCGGGCTGTGGACGTTGTAGCGCTGGCCCCAAATGGGCTTGGCACACCAGTTACAGTGATAGGGGCAACCGCGAGTCGTGACGAGGTTCATAGAAAAGTAGCCGTGCCGCGCCTGCCAGATGTCCCGGTAACGCCCCACGTCGATTAAATCCCACGCCGGGAAGGGCAGCTCATCCAGTTGGCGCATAACGGGGCGGCGCTTGGATTTCTGTTCCGGGGAGGCCACCGCGCCCACAATGTCACTCATCGCCGTGCCGCTGCGCCCGGTCAAGCTGTCCAAAAGGTTAATCAGCGTTTCGTCGCCTTCACCCACCAGCACATAGTCTGCGCCTCGCTTCAGGTAATCCGCGTAGTGATCGGTCGCGTCAGAACCGGCCACGATAACCGTACACCCTTGCCGCTTGGCCATCTCGATCATCGTGAAGGCGGCCTCACGCATCCGGGTCAGGCACATCTTGGACAGGTAGTTGAAGTTATCCTCAAAGATGACGGCATATGTCGGCTGCGCCTTGATAAGCGCCTCTTGCCATTCCTGTTCGCTCTCCGCCAGCATCGCGTCGAACACGGCCACATCGTAGCCGTTGTCGCGGGTAAGCGACGCCGCATAAAGCGTGCCCAATGGCGGGTAAGGCTGCATGGCCTCCCATAGTTTGGGATCAAAGCGTAAATAGTAAGACTGTCCGAATAAAACTTTATCAGTTTGCACGGGATTCACTTCCGGTTTGCGGTCGAATTGAGGTGCGTGCGTCAGGTTGAGCGCAGCACGACGGACGTTGAGTGCCTGTTCCACCCGCGCCATGTGCCCATCAAAGTGACCCTTACACCAGTCTTTTGAGAAGTCGGCTTCGTGGGCGGGCGGTGCATGATGCTGGAACTTGCGCACCTTGCGCCGCATCTCCCAGCCATCCAGCCAACTGCCCAGCGGCGTGCGCAATGGCAGTGTTACCAGTTGGATAGCTGTATTAGACGACGCAGATGCCAGCGGGGTGCGCTCCGGGGAGGTGCTGGCATTCGGCAAAAAGGCATCCGTCCAGCCGTTGAGCTGCCGCATTTGCTCGTAAACGTCGTTGCCACTCAGCGGGATCATCTGCGCAATCTCACGCGCAGTAAACAGATTGCGCTCGTTGATTTCCAGTGCGTTGGTTGTAATCAGGTAGTTGGGGCACAGCGTCACGTGGTGGCGCGCTGCCAGCTTGACCAGCGCCACAATCATCAGGCGCACCACCCACAACCGCCCTGGCATCGTCACAACTAAGTAGTCAATGTCGCCCTCGCGGTCGGTGTTATCCACAGCCAGCGACCCGGTGACGGCCACCATCTGAACGAACGGCAGTTGGGCAATGCGCTCACCGTAGTGATGGGCAGCTTGCCATAGCTGCTGCGCCCGCACAGCCCGCTCCCGGCGCAGCGCAAAAGCCTGTTCCCGCTGCGGCAGGCAGTAGTAGTCCCCCTGCTGCACCAGCTTGCCGCACGCCGTCAGGTCGGCAAGGGCGTGCTGTGTTTCTTCTTGCGTCGCCGCCCGCCCAATCAGATAGCGATGGGCTTCAGCCAGCGTGACGGGAAAAGAGAATATATCCGCATAGGCGACCGTTTCGAGTACGGCATCGTGAAGGGTTGTCGTGACGTGAAGGCCGTCCATCACGTGCGCCCTACCTGGCAGGGGAAACATAATGGGGGTGGGGTTTGGGCAAACGGTTGCATTTGGGTACCGCCTTTGCGTGACAAGAGGATTTTTTGCTGGCACCCACGCGTGGATGCCGTTTTACATAGGTATATATAACGTTTTAACGTGCCCGTCTGTAGCAATGGATTTATATTTGTTGGACTCTAACACAAGCCTAACTTACTCACACACCGCTCATCTTGTCAAGTGATATGGCCGAACTGCTCCCAGCGGGCGCTGGCACACTCAAGCCGAGCAGCGCCCAAAACAGAATTTGTGACGGGAACAGCGTCCACGGGTAGTGGTCGAACACGCCCACCACCAGCAGCCCAACAACCCCGCACAGCAGCGCAGCGTATTCCACTGATGGATGCCGCTGCAACCGCCACCCACTCACACCCACCGCCCCAATGACCGCGCTGCCAAACAGCACGCTCCCCACAATGCCTAACTCTGACTGGACAATCAGGTAGATGTTATGTACGTAGTTGCCCCGGTACTCCGACTCCGCGACGAAAAACAAGTAGTGGCTGGCATACCACGGGAAGTTGCCCGCGCCCACACCGCGCATCGGGTACTCACGGATGGCGACCAGCGCCACGTTGTTGTACACCACACGGTCAGCGATGGAACGCACCTCGGTCGCTTCCGCTCCCACACCCACCCGCGCAAACAACAGCGGACGAAACATCACCAAAAACGTCACGCCCAGCACCACTGCCGCTGCGAACAAGCCCCCCACTCGCCGCCGCGTGACGGCATCGGCAAACAACACCCGCCGATTGAGCAGCAAAAAACACAGTCCACCGACGATGAAGCCCAGCCACGCCGAGCGCGAAAACGTCATGAACAGCATCCACAGGGACAGCGCAAACACACTCGCCGCGACAATTGCCCGCCAACCCGCGCCCGTCAGGGCCAAGGCACCCGCTGCAAACGCGCCCACGAGCAAAAACCCGGCATAAATGTTGGGATGCGAGGTCAACCCATGCGGACGCAGCCAGCGCACCTCACCGGACTGCACCACGCT
>CAWUJQ010000324.1:0-5467 GCA_963922445.1 uncultured bacterium | reverse complement strand
CCCGCCGCCTACCGCGATATGTGGGTCGCGCAGAACTTCCACAGCACCTACTACCTCAAGCAGATTGAAGATGAAGCCGTCGTTGTGGAGCCAGCCCCCACAACCCACCCGGATACCATCACCGAAAGCACACCCGTCACCCCGGAACCGACCGTCATCACGACGAGCGCACCCACCACGCCCCCACCCACAGACGCCGAAACGATGGTCGTAGCCAATACGGGTACGCTCCACCTCAACGTCCGTGAAGATACCACCTTGGGCGCAGCCATCATCGCGGAGCTAAAAGACGGTACCCTCGTTAAGGTCAAACGCCAGGCCGACACACGCGGCAGCATCGTGTGGCGACAACTCGTGGAACCCGCGCAGTACGCGGGTAATTGGGTTGCTGAACGCGTTTATAAAACGCACTATCTCATCCCGGCCCCAGACGACAGCGATCTCAATGCGCAGGCTATCTCTGTCGCCGCCCCCACGACAGCCACCCCCGTCTCGACGACATCTGCGGCAGTACTTAACTCCATTGAACCCGCGCCGCTTGCCGGTCGCATTACCCTGGTCGATAAGGGTCTCTCTACCGCCCTGGCCATTGACGGCGACACCGCCCAGCGTATGGGCGTTAATGTGCGCGAACTGGCCTACTTCGGCACCTCGGAGTGGCCGTGGACGAATGAAAGCCAGCGCGACGCCTTCTGTGATGAAGCTGCCAAACTCGGTATGACCTGGGTGCGCTTTTACGCCCCGCACAAAAACTATACCCATGACCAGATCGTAGCGCGCACCCGTGCCACCCTGGACGCGATTCACACTGCCGGGTTGTTAGGTATTGTCGTTCTTGGTGACTCACTAGCAGAAACGGGCCTCTACCCGGCAGGCGACGAGTCCTTCCATACCGAGTCGATGGGCCACATCCATAAGCGCTACTGGCACGACAAAAGCTACGAAGTGAACTACATCCCGCTGCTGCAACGTCTCGTCGCGGAACTCAAAGACCATCCGGGGTTGGGTATGTGGCAGCTCATGAACGAACCCGCCATCTACCCCCAGCCCGCCAACACCGCTGACGCCGACGCCTTCGCTGCGTTTGTAGATCGCGCCTCGTCGCTCATCTACGCCGAAGACGTGATGCACCCCATCTCAATCGGCATCATCAACGTAGCACATGTGGCCCCCTCCACGGCCAATCACGCTGCCTACCCGCGTAAGTACTTCGCCGCCCGCAAATACATCCACGTGGCAACGTGCCACTGCTACCAGCACACCAACATCAGTAACACCAACGCGCTGTGGGATCAAGAGGAACGTGCCAACGTAGACGCCAAGGCCGCCGCCGACACCGACCGCGCCTTCATGCTCACGGAATTCGGGCCGTCACACGCGGGCAACCGCGCCGCCAGCAGCGAAGCGTTTTTACGCCGGCAACTACAGGGCAATCACGCGTGCGGCGCGCTGCAATGGGGCTTTATGCCCACAGGCAGTGATGTGGGCGTGGGAGATAAGCTGTTTGGCCTGTCTCGCGCCAACATTAACCGCGAATATGACCAACTTGTGGGGCTGTACAGCCAATTTCGCAGCCGGTTCCATCTGGTGTAGGCGGTTACGACGAATCGGCGTCCGTATGTCCACCGCCGATGCGCCGCAGCGATGTCAACGCCTCCAACAGCCACTTCTGATCCTCTGCCGGGTACGTGCGCAGTAGGTTAAGCACCTCGATTTCGGTTGGCGTCAGGTCAGGCAGCGGGTCAGGTTCTGCACCCGGATGCGGGATGTTCGACCGCCCTAGCAGGTAATCTGTAGTGGTGTTAAGGGCTTCCGCAATTTGGGCAAGCTTATCCAGCGGAGGGCTAGTGTATCCATTTTCGTATTTGGAAATCAGGTTGGGCGTGACATCAAGCATCTCTGCCAATGTGAGCTGCTTAATTCCCAATTCTTTACGTAGGTGTGTGATGCGGTCGCCGCGTAGGGTCATCGTCAGGTAAGGGGTTCGCACACATGGCGGGCAAGGCAGCCGTTGCCCCTACTAGGGCATTCCATTTGCGCCTGTAGGGATAAGGCCAGTGTGGGGTAACGTAGGGGCGCAGTTGTGCGCAACGGCATAGGGTTATGTGTTTTCGCCTCCCACCTCACCCCTAAATCCCCTCTCCACATGGAGAGGGGACTTGCCGAGTAGCGAGTGGCATCTGTTGTTTCCCCTCTCCTGTGGAGAGGGGGCCAGGGGGTGAGGTGAAGGACTGCACTGCGCGTGACAAAACAAATGCCTGAAACGTACTGTCGTTTTTTCACCCTAACCCTACGCCGTGTAACACCGACCAGCCTCAAAAAATAATCTCAGGAATCTTATTGACAACATGCCTGATGTTATGTATATTGATGTCATCGGCTGAACGAAACGCCGGGACAAACCGAACAATCCCCGTTGGGGCATGGGCCACAAACCCACACCACCAACAGATCATTCACCTGATCGGGATTATAGGGGCGTTCTGTACGCAACGGGAGGCCGAACCCGGGATGCAACACAGACAGTCGCGTGCGCCCGCGACGCGAGGGGTGGCTGGGCAGCCTGCCACCCCTGCTCTCCTTACTTAGTCATCGCGGCGTATTTCACTCACAGTTTCCAAAATAGAGAGCAAGCGCTTCTGATCCTCTGCCGCATACGTTCGCAGTAACTCAAGTACCTCGATTTCGGTTGGCGTCAGGTCAGGCAGCGGATCAGGTTCTGCACCCGGATGCGGGATGTTCGACCGCCCTAGCAGGTAGTCTGTGGTGGTGTCAAAACACTCAGCAAGCTTGACCAGCGTATCTATGCCGGGGTTGATGGCATTGCGCTCATAGCGTGAAATCTGGTTCTGGCTGATGTCGAGAAGATCAGCCAGGTCATATTGTGTAAGGCCGCGTTCTTTTCGGAGTTGGATGATGCGGTCGCCGCGTAAATTGGGGGGCATTTTTGATGTATATAGGTTTTTCGTGGTTGACAGGAAAATCAATGTGCATTATATTCGGGTCATCGGCTGAACGAAACGCCGGGACAAACTGAAAAATCCCCGTTGGGGCATGGGCCACAACCCACACCACCAACAGATCATTCACCTGATCGGGATTATAGGGGCGTTCTGTGCACAACGGGAGGCCGAACCCGGGATGCAACACAGACAGTCGCGTGCGCACGCGACGCGAGGGGTGGCTGGGCAGCCTGCCACCCCTGCTCTCCTATTCCAGATTGCTCAGCCCCGTAAACGGATTGCCATCCAAATCAACAAATGCCCCCGGCTCAATCACGACGCCGTAGTCCGTGCCGTAGGTGAGCAGCGTCGCCGGGTCTACCGTGACCGTCGCGCCGTTGATCGTTACGCGCTCGGAGGTCACGTCGATGCGCTCAAGCGGATTGCCCTCGCCATCCACAAGAAAAACGCCGCCCACATTCACCTGGACAGGTTCAGCAAACGTGATTGTCAGGTCGGTAGTAGGATTCACATTAACCGCGAGTGTATCCGGTGAGAGGGCATCCGATGCGGCGAGGTCAACGGGTTCGTAGTCAATGTTGAAGATGTAGGCAGCCTCAAATGCTCCCACGACAAGGTTATCGCCACTGATGTCGATATACCCACTTTCGCCAAGCGTATCGATTTGCTCCTCAGGAATAATCAGGTTCGTTAGCTGATTCCAAGGGGTATCGTCCTGAGTTTGGAATATGCCGAAATAACCGAAGTAGGCGGCGGCTTTGTCATCAGTCAGGCCAACCGAAAACACAGATCGTCCCTCCAACTCGTCAAAGGGAGCAAGCCGATCGACAATCGCCCAGTCGGTTGCTGTACTAGATGAACGCTCCAGAACAAGCGTCGTTCCACTAGCACCTGGGGCAGCCGCAAGCAACCGATTGCCTTCAATGGCAATGTCGTTGCCAAAGCCCGCTTCGTTCGTATCGAAAGTGCCAGTGAACTTCGTCACTTGTGATGCCTGTCCGCTACTATTGAGTTGGAAGATGTGAATGGCCCCCTCACCCAAAAGACTCCCGGCACCTTGCAGATTGTCTAGTGGATCGCCAACGACGACCGTGTCACCGCTTATCGCCACAGCGATGCCGAACGCCCCCACAGGGTCTTCTTCACCGTCATCAATGATGTCGCCAGTCTGCCACACTCCGTTGCTGGTCTTCCTGAAGATAGCAGCCTGCTGTGCGCTCGCAGCACCCGCTATAGCAATGTCATCGTCAATGGCCACGTCAACAAAGTTGGTTACTGCACCCAGCGAGATTGCAGCCGACGATTCCCAATGGCGATTTGTATCTCGCTCAAAGATAAAGATATGGGCTTCACCGCCGACTTCATAAACCCCTTCCGTGATGATTTGATCGCCATCGGTGGCGACTCTGTTGTCAAGGGGTGGGGCAAGTCCGAAGATCGCACCATCTGTGTCGAAAAGCTGCGTAGTCAGTCGCCAGTTGCCATCACTGAACTCGTATACAAAGATGCTGCCTGGTGTGGGAGCATCAAAGGGATAGCGCACCACCGCTGCCGTGTCCTCTTCTATCGCCACTGACGTCCCAAAACCGCTGTATTTCACAGGATCAGGCGAGGTGAGTTGCGTAATTTTGGGAGCTACCTGCACCCCCACATTGCCCTCCACCGTCGTGAACAACCAACTTGCCGCCGCTGACCCGTCGCCCGCACTATCCTCAAACGCACCCGCGTCAATCTCAAACGTGTAGTCCGTGCCGTAGTTGAGGAAGATGTTCAGCGTCACGGTCACAATATGCGCTTCGACCGTCACGCGGTCGCTCGTCACGTCGATCTCGTCAAGCAGCGTGCCGCCGTCGGTCAGTCGCACCCGAATACTGCCCGTGTTCACGAGCAGGTCATCATCGAATGTGATTTCCAGCGTCTTGCCGTCGGCGGGATCAACATCTGTCAGGCCGTCTCCCGGTGAAAAGGCAATCGCCTGTGGCCCGCTCGGTTCAATTTGACGGTTGAACAAGTAAACTGCGCCGACGAATTCAACGCCATTGACCTGTTCGGTAATGTCCGACACAAGGATGTTGGAGCCGTCTACATTGGTGGCATAGGCAGTTGGAACGTTGAGTTGCTCCAGCGATGCCCAGGTGCCGTTTTGCCGCACAAACAGCGACGGAGAGGTGGTGCCCGGCGTTACGCTGGCAAGTGGCCCCACTACGGATGCGGAGGAGCCAAAAAAGGTGTTTCCGTCCTGAATGACTTGGGGCAAAAATCGGTCTACATATTGCCAATCACCGTTGATGTCTTTCTCGAATACATAAGCAGCACCGTTATCGGGTTCATATCGAGCGCCCACAAACAGCGCATTATCATCCAACGCAACGGATGACCCAAACCAGCCAGCATAGGTGTCATCGCCCACCGTTAGCTTTTGAACTTGTTCCCACACATCACTGGTGTTCCGCTCAAAGATATGAACAGCCCCGGGTGCTTCAAGTTCCTGGTCAGTCATATTA
>CAWUJQ010000323.1:0-5493 GCA_963922445.1 uncultured bacterium | reverse complement strand
ATTGGTGCTAACTTTCGGCGCTGCTCCTGCTCACGCTGCCACCATGTTCGCGCATTGTGCGTCAGTGACCACATAATCAGCGCACCCAGGCCAACACCCAGGGCCAACCAGAATCGTCTCATTTGGTGTCCTTTCCTAAGCATGTGATGATACGTTCATACTGCCATGCTCACACAACGCCGTCAAGGTATAAGTTCGTATTATATATGATATATCACCTATGCAATCTCACCTATGATATGTAACAACTCTGTAACCCTATATGTGCTGGCTTTTCGTTTCCGAATTGGGGCGAGTTGCGGCCCACTTTTCGCACACTTCGATTTCATCATCCATCCAGTCAATGAGGTAATCAACCCACCCCCTAAACAATATAGTGCTGGATTGAGTTAGGAATCGGCTTTTGCAGCGCCTGGAAGTACACCACCAGCTTGCCCAAAAAGATGAGCATCGCTTCCAGGTAAATGCCAATCTGCCGCTTGACGGTGCGCGTCACCCCACCCGTGCGGTCAACCGATGCCGCCATGTCCGCGTCTGTGAGCTGCTCAAGCGTCATCGTCATGGCGCTGTCTAACTGCGCGAACCATGTCGTCAGCGCGCCAATACGGGTGGTTAAACCCGCTTGCTCTGCCTTGTGTGACCAGTCGTGCTGTTTGGTGCGCAGCGACTCAGTATAGCCGTGTTGCAGGTCGCCCAGCGCTTTGAACAACTCACCCAGTGTCGGGCTGTCCCCGCCGGGAGAGAACGTCAGGTCAGCGTCGGTGAGGTTTTCTAGCGCGCCGTTGCGCATCATGTGGGTGCCGTTGACCGACAGGGTGAGTTGCTCAATGGTTTCGTTCATGGTGATGCCTTTCAGTGCAGATTACCTAAGAGAAGAAGCCCGTTTGCAATTGTAGTTCAATCACCAGCCATGCCCATACCACCAATGGCACAATCAGCAGCGGCAGCGCAAATGGCCACCCAAACCGCCGGTAGATCAACTCCGCGAGGGCAATGCACACGGCAGGCACCACTACTGACATCCACATCAGCCGCCCGCCGATAATCTGAAACGCCGGGGTCACGCCGCCGCCGCTCAGCGATGCCATCACGCCTAGCGCGAACATCGGGCAGATGAGCAGCCCGTTTATCACCTGGAAGATGCGAACAATCATGGGTTACCTCCAATGGACTACGACTGCAAAGTGCCGCTGCGGATCAGTTCAACAGCAGCCGGGCCGAGTGTCGCCATCCACAGGGCGGGCAGTGCGAACAATACAAACGACAGCACGACCAGCGTTGATGTCGCCAACCGCCGCGTGCGGGTGTCTGGCTGTAGGGTATTGTTGATGATCGTGTAGCCGAGCGCCAACACCACGAGGTTCGTTGCGGAAAGGCCGAGTAGAATCGTCATGCCGTACACGTTGCCAATCGGCTCGAACAGGGGGGTGTAGAACCCGTTCGAGAGGAGGCCAAGCACCGCCATAATGATGTATGGTGGGACCACCTGAAGGATGATCGTGCGCCACTGCCGTCTGGTGAACATACCTGCCGCCTCTTCAACTCGGTTACACTGATTATACCCCAACAGCCTTAGCCCTACCCCACATTGCGCTCCATCGTATATCCTTCCCGCGCCACCAGTAACCACACGGAGCCAACCCCCGCCATGCGCTACCGCATCCGCAACCTGACGCCAGAAGTGCTGATCTTCATCTTATTATTCGCGCTGCCGCTGGGCCTGTTCTGGGCGCAGACGGTCGGCGGTATGACGCTGATTCCCGCCGATAACCTCTATCAGTACGAGCCATATGCCACCTACCGCGAGGTCGTCGGCGCGCCGGAAATCCCGCACAACGCACTGTTGAGCGACCTGGTGCTGCAAAACTACCAGTGGAAGTCGTTTATCAAGCAGAGTTTGGCCGACGGGGAAATCCCATTGTGGAACCCGCATCAGTTCGCGGGCATCCCGTTTATGGCTGCTGGCCAGCCGTCCACGCTGTACCCGCTTAATTCGATTTATTACACGGTGCCGCTGGAGTGGGCCTACGGTTGGTTTACGGTGGTTAATTTGTGGCTGGCAGGCGTGATGATGTACGCCTATCTGCGCGGGCTGCATCTGGTGCGGCCATCGGCCATCATCGGTGCGATCACCTATCAGATGTGCGGCTTTTTCGTGGCGAGTGCCGTCTTCCCAATGATGTTGGGCGGGGTGGTGTGGCTGCCGCTGCTGCTGCTCATGGTGGAGTTAATCATTCGGCAGCACCCGCTGTTTGGGCGTCCGGCGGTGGTGCCGTGGATGGTCATCGGGGCGGCGGCGTTGGGCATGAACATATTGGCGGGGCACGTCGAAATCACGTATTACACCATTCTGATTACCGCGTACTACGGCTTGTTCCGGGCGATTCATGCGGCGTGGCGGGTGCGCCAAATCCCAGGGATGCTGCGCATGTGGGGGCGCAAGGTCGGCTATATGGCGGCAATGGGTGTGATCGGGTTGGCGTTGGGCGCAGTGCAACTCATCCCGCTGGTGGAGCTGGTCAACACGAACTGGCGGGCAGAGGGCAAAACCTATGCGGAAACGGTCAGCTTTGCCCATCCCCCGCGTGATGTGCTGTTGTTCTTTATGCCCAAGTTCTACGGCAGCCCCGCCGACCACGACTATCTGAATGTGTTCACGTTTGAGCGTATGCCGATTGACTTCATGTACCCAACGGGCGAGCGCATGACAAACGGCTACTGGGGCATCAAAAACTACGTCGAAGGCGTGGTGTATCTGGGCATCCTGCCGTTGGTGCTGGCCGCCTATGCCTTGTTCGCGGATGTAGGCGAATGGCGCATCTGGAATCGGTTCCGGGAGCGCCCCCGTAGGCCCGTTAACATCAGCAATCAGCCGCCCTACCGCCTCATCTACGTGATTCTTGGCGCGCTGTCGCTGTCGTTTATGTTCGGGCTGCCCACGTATGCGCTTCTTTATTACGGCCTACCCGGACTCAACCAGTCGCACACGCCGTTTCGCTGGATTTATGCGCTCACGTTGAGTGTGGCGGTACTGGCTGCGCTCGGTTTTGAAAGCCTGACGAAACTCAGTGCATGGCGGGTCAAACGGACGTTTATGTGGGCGCTGCTTGCGCTGGGATTGGGGCTGCTGGCTGCGATTGGCGTCACTTGGCTGGCCTTCGATGCGCTTGAGCCGACGGTGGAGCGGGTGTTCCGGTCAATGGCGCTGGCGGATACCGCCTTCCCAGATGCGCGTGCGTTTTATAGTCATGTGGTGGTGAGCGTGTTCGGGCTGGCCACCGAACTGCTGATGTGTGCGCTCGTCTTCTGGCTAATGGGCTGGGCGGTGCATCGGGTGCGGCGGCGCGCCAAATTCTTCGAGCGGATGGACTTCTACGGTGGGCGGCGTGGCCTGTGGGCGTATTTCCGTCCCGGTGTGATGGACGTGGCCGTGATGACCGCGATCATGGTGGTGGGCATGGACTTGATTATGGCCCATCATGACTTCAATCCAGCGACAGACCCGGCCCTGCTCGACTTTAAGCCGCCCGTGGTGGAGTGGTTGCAACAGCAGCCGGGGGAATGGCGCTACCTTACCTTAGATGACCCATCACAGCGGCCCATTTTGCCGTCCAATGTGACGTGGCAGTACGGCTTAGACGACGTGCGCGGCTACGAGAGCATCATCCCCCGGCAGTACGTAGACTACATGCGCGAACTGTATCCGCAGGTGCAGCTTGACTTTAACCGGATCGCGCCACTGTACACCACATACAGCCATGTGGCGGGCTACGAGGACTTCGACTTCCGCGAGGCGCTGACGGATGACCGCTTGCACCTGCTCAATGTGCGCTATGTAATAAGTCATCTTACGACGGACATCAGCGACGTAGACGGCTATACCCTGGCCTACGAGGACGAAGCCGTCCGGGTGTGGGAGAACGCCAACGCCGCGCCCCGTGCCTTCACCTACTCTGATGAAACCGTCGTCCACACCGATGATGTAGGGACGCGCAACGGCGCGTCCGCCAACGCGCAACCCGATGACGTAGGGACGCGATATATCGCGTCCGATGGTTCGCAATCCAATGAACAGGGGGCGGACGGCATATATGCCGTCCCTACAAACATCACACCCATTGAGGTGGGTGACGCTGGGCGCGAATTTATTATCACCCTAGATGCCACCACTAACGACGATACGCTATTCATCAGCAAATCGTTCTTCCCTGGATGGCGTGCATTCTGGTGGGACGGGCACATGATGGAGTCTGAGTTCCCCGTGAATCACATCAACAGCAACTTTATGGATGTTTCCATTCCCCCGCCAGAGCAACAATTTGAAAACAACCATTTTCGCCTTGTCTACTCCCCCGCCTCATTTCAGATTGGCGCGTTTACCACCGCCATCGCTGGGATGCTGTGCCTGTTCCTGGCGGGCGTGTGGCTGTGGCGGCGCTTTGTCGTCTCTGATAGCGACGACGCAGGGGGCAGCGCCCTCCTCGCTCGCAACAGTGTCGCGCCAGTGGTGCTGAACCTGTTCAACCGGGGCATTGACTTTGTGTTCGCGTTCGTGATGCTCCGCATTCTGGGGCCGACGGACGCGGGCATTTACTACTATGCGATTATCGTGTTTGTGTGGTTCGACATCTTCACCAACTTTGGCTTAGATGTGTTCCTCACGCGGGAAGTCAGCCGGGACAGAGCGCAGGGCGGGCGCTTGCTGCTGAATACAACCGTGTTCCGGCTGCTGCTCAGTGTGATTGGGTTTGGGCTGCTGCTGGCGTTCATCTTTGCCCGGCAAAATCTCGTCGCAGAGCCGTTCGACGCACGCGGCGTGATTGCGCTGGTGCTGCTGTACATCGGGCTGGTACCGGGGAGCCTATCCAAAGGCATGACCTCGCTCTACTACGCCCACGAACGCGCCGAGTACCCGGCGGCGGTCTCGACCGTGACAACGATCAGCAAGGCGGTGTTGGGCCTGATTGTGCTGCTGGCGGGATTCGGCATTATCGGGCTGGCGGCAGTGAGCATCGTCAACAACTTCGTGACGCTGGCGATATTGGTACTGGCGGGCCGCGATATGTTCAGCGGGGGTGCCCGCCCGGATGTGCCGTTGATGCGCGGCATGGCCCGCGAGAGCTATCCACTAATGCTGAATCACTTTTTGGCGACGATCTTCTTTCAGATTGACGTGGTGATCCTCGAAGCGCTGCGCGGGGCGGCCATCGTCGGCAAGTACAGTGTGGGCTACCGCTGGCTGCTCGCACTGAATGTGATTCCGGCGTTTTTCACAATGGCGATCTTTCCCCGGCTCAGCCGTCAGGCGGAAGAAGACCGCGCCGCGCTGCAAAGCAACTATGTGCTGTCGCTCAAGCTGCTGGCCGGGGTTGTCTTCCCGGCTGCGGTGATGCTCACCGCGCTGGCCTACCCGCTGACGCTGCTGCTCGGTGGCCGGGACTTTTTGCCAGAAGGGGCGGTTGCACTGCAAATCATGGTGTGGAGCATGCCGCT
>CAWUJQ010000322.1:0-5502 GCA_963922445.1 uncultured bacterium | reverse complement strand
TTCACGTTCAATACATTTCTCCATCTCCACAATTTACATTTTATCTGCACAGGTTCTGCATAATTTCCCGACATGATAAAGATATGAATTCAATTGAATAGCGGCAGTTTGCCGATTTGAAAGGAAAGATCAAGCATCATGAGCAACAAGCGAACCCTATTGCTCGTACTACTCACAACGATTAGCCTGCTGGCAATTGCTGGTGGGGTCGCGGCACAGGACGAACCAGGAGATAATCCGACAGCAATCACCTTTGACTATTACACCATCCCCATGCCCCTTTCCGAAACCGGACTAGACCCGGCATGCATAGGTAAAGACGAAGCCTTCCTGCCATTTGGCGAAGCATTGGCTGTTCACTGTGATGAAACCTTTATGTACATTGAGGCGTTTACCTTTGCTGATCATGAGATGATGGTTGGGATTACCGCATGGAATGGGCAGGTGCCGCTCCCACATCGCCTGACCGAAAACAACGCATGGCGCATTCCACTGAAACCAGAGCTGACAGGGGAAAACACCCTGACAGTTGGGCAGGGACCAATCGCAGTTGCTATCAATGGTGTCATGATTTTTAACCCCACCCGACAGGATGGTATCTACAGTGAACAATCCGACCCTTATCTGATTGGTGAACTAGACGCTTGCGGTGGACACAGTGGACAGGGAGATGACTATCACTATCATATCGCCCCGGTTTGCCTCTTAGAACATCTTGCAGAAGACAGTGATGGTAGATTGCCGATTGCTTATGCAATGGATGGATTCCCCATCTACGGTTTTACCAATGCAGACGGCAGTACACCGGTTTTGGACGAGTGTAACGGCGAGTTCGATGAAGATGGCAATTACCATTATCATGCTACAGTAGCTTATCCTTATATCAATGGCTGCTTCAAAGGGGCATTTGATATGAGCCTGCAACCCTCAGCTCATCCGATCCGTGAGGCAGGCAGCCCGACACAGGTGTTGATTACAGCCTTATACCAGGACGAAATGGGCTGGATTCACATGGAATATGAGTATCGGGGCACATTGCACTCCATTAACTATCGAGAAGTAGACGAATCGTGTTTTGAGTATGAATTCGTAGATAATGTTGAAACAGGTGCTATCAGTGCAACGAAGACATATTGTCGCACAGAGGATGGTGAAACGGGTAATAACCAACCACCCCGTCCGGGAGATAATCCGCCACCCCGTCCTGGTGGGTAAGTATTAATTTGCATCCAGTCAGTCCTTTTCTAACGATCAAATGAAAAGGGCTGCTATTTCTTCCTGTATTCCCGTTCAATGCATTTTTCCATCTCCACAATTTGCATTCCATCTGCACAACTTCTGCATAATTTCCCGACATGATAAAGATATGAATTCAATTGAATAGCGGCAGTTTGCCGTTCTAAAATAAATATCAAAAGGAAAAGATGAAACAAGATGAACAATAAACGAATACCGATACTTGCATTACTCACAATTGCATGTTCACTGGCAGTCTCGCTCACCGCCAGCGCCCAAACCGACCTGACCTACCCGATTGTAGATTCTGACCAGACCTGGTGTTTCTCGGAAAACGAAACGATTGTCTGTGGTGAGGTATATGACGGGCAGGATGCCCAGTACGAGGGATTGCAGCCAGCTTATCAAAACAACGGTGATGTTTAATGTGGCTTCAGGACCCCCGGCGAAAAGACCACCTATGCCGACGCGGTGGCACTGCTCGAAACGTATAGTTTCGCCGGATACGATGACTGGCGCTTACCGACCATTAAAGAGCTTTTATCGCTAGCAATGTATAGCGGAAGCAGTGCGGAAGATGGGGTGGTGCCATTTTTCGCTTTTTGCCCCCTTTTTCTGGAAAAAGGGGTGGGGTTTGAGGCAAAGCCCCAAAGAAATGGTCATTTTTATTTTTAATGCGATTACCCTGACCCACCTTTGCAAAATGTGCCAGCAATCCTGTCGTGTGGTACAGTCCTCCAGGGTAGGTGTTGGGTTAGGATGCCCTGGCACACCTCATCCAAACTCAATTGACTTTTGATCAATGAATGGACTGTGTTATGTCACAACCTCTACAGGTGGCTTTCATCGGCCTTGGTGCGATGGGGCTTGCTATGGCGAAAGTACTCGTTCAGGCGAATATCCCCACAACCGGCTATGACATCAGCGGTACGGCGTTGAACGCATTCGAAGCGGCGGGCGGCAAGCGGGCCGACGGCGTACAAGACGCGGTACGCAATGCCGATGTTGTGTACCTTATGGTGGTCAATGCGGCTCAGGTGCAAGATGTAATCTTCGGCAGTGGCGATGCAATTGCTGTATTGGATGCGGGCAGTGTGGTGATTGTTGGCAGTACAATTATGCCGGCGGATGCGCAAACGCTTGCCGAGCAACTGGCTGCACACGATGTTGACCTGATTGACGCGCCGTGTAGTGGTGGTGTTGTGCGCGCCAGTGATGGCACGCTGAGTGTGATGGCTTCTGGCCCGCAGCGCGCCTTTGACAAGGCTGCCCCGGTCTTTGATGCGGTGAGTGCTAACCTGTTCAATTTGGGCCAGGCAAACGGCCAGGGATCGGTTGTGAAGGTTATCAACCAGTTGTTGTGTGGGGTTCACATTGCTGCTGCTGCCGAGGCGATTGCACTGGGTGTGAAAGCAGGCGTAGATTCCAAGCAGTTGTTTGATGTTATCAGTGTGAGTGCGGGCACGTCCTGGATGTTTGAAAACCGTGTGCCGCATATGATGGACGGCGACTATACCCCGCTCAGTGCCGTGAACATTTTCGTGAAAGACCTGGGCATCGTCCTGGAAACGGGGAAAAGCAATACCTTCCCGCTGCCTTTGGCGGCAGCCGCGCATCAGCTCTTTTTGATGGCGTCAGCAGCCGGGCATGGCCGCGAAGATGACGCTGCGGTGGTGAAGGTCTATGAGCAGTTGACAAATATCGACGTAAAAAGCACACGTGAGTGAGGCGAGGTTAATCGCATGAAATGGTACAACGAACCCACACAATGGCAGGAACAAGACGGGCGCGTCACGATGACAGCCGGGGCCAAAACCGATTACTGGCGCGTGACCCGGCATGATTTCATCAAAGATGATGCGCCGTTTTACTATGAGGACGTCACGGGCGACTTCACCGCGACGGTTAAGATTACGGGGCAGTACGCCGCGCAGTATGACCAGGCGGGGCTGATGGTGCGCGAGAGCGAAACGGTGTGGATGAAGTGCGGCATTGAGTTTTTGGACGGCGTGCAGCAGGCCAGTGCGGTTATCACGCGGGATTTTTCCGACTGGTCGATTGTGGCATTGGTGGATAATCCGGCGTCTATTTGGGTAAGGGTGCAGCGCTTTGGCAGCGCGCTAGAGGTCGCTTACGCAACCGATGGACAGACCTATACGCTCATCCGGCAGGGCTACCTGAGTGATGCGGATTCGCTGCAAGTGGGGCTGATGTGTGCGGCTCCGCAGGGCGACGGCTTTGAGGTGACGTTTGAGGGCTTTGTCGTTAGCCGATAGGCGAGACCTCCTGGGCGGCCTGCGTTTGTGGTGTGTGGGTTGTGCCGACCGCGACATTCGGTTTGCTAGCAATGATAAGGCCAGCAGACACAACGGACAGCGCAAGCACAATCCACAAGACGGGGACATAGCTGGCAAAGCGGTCATAGAGCAGGCCCGCGCCCACGGGGGCGGTGGTGGCTGCAATCGTCAGGAAGATGGCCATCACGCTGGAAATGCGCCCATAGCTGGCAGAACCGAACAATTCCGCGAGGATAGAAGGCCGGGCCAGGGTGCGCGCACCATACGACGTGCCAAACGTTACAACGAAGATACCGACCGTCAGCAGGGATGCGCCAAATAGTAAAAACGAAATCGCGGCGGCCTGGAGCGCGAACACCCCGGCGACCATCACGCGGCCACTCAAGCGGTTGTCCAGTGGCGCGAAGATCACCCGGCCCGCCACTTGCATAATGCCGATGGTGCCGCTGGCATAGGCAGCGGTGCTGGCATTGATGCCGGAGTCGATAAGAAAGGGGATGAAGTGGACGCGGGTGGCCGACGCGGCCAGGTTGGATAGGCCAAAGCCCAACGTCAGTATCCAGAAGAAGCGGCTGTGCAGCGCATCAGACAGGGACAGGCTGGGCAGCACGCGTCTTTGGGTTCCTGCCTCAAGCGTTTCACCATCTGGCAGCAGGCCCAGGTCTTGGGGGCGGCGGCGCAGGGCAAAGGCATGGATTGGGATGGTGATTGCCGCCAGCGCGATACCGAGTATCAGCATGGCGTCTCGCCAGCCAAAGGCGTTGAGCAGCACATCTGCCAGGGGGATAAAGATGGTGCTGGCGAATCCAGCCGCAAAGGTGACAACGGCCAGCGCGTTCGTGCGGCGCTTGTGAAACCACTGGGCAATGACCGCGAAAGCGGGTTCATACAGCACCGCCGCCGAACAGATACCCAGTACGAAAAAGATCACAAAAAACAGATAGATATTTGTGACTTGCGACCAGGCGATGATGCACAGGCTGGCACCGATGGAGCCAACCGTCATGAGTAAATGGGCACCGTGTTTATCGACCCAGGCCCCAATCGGGAAGGCCATCGCTGCCGATACCAGCAGCATCAGGGAAAAAGCGCCGGTAAGCTGCGCCCGTGACCAGCCCAGTTCAGCTTCCATGGGCACAAGCATGACAGAAAAAGCGTAGTACATGATGCCGTAAGACGCCGTTTCCGTAATAGCCAGGGCAAGGGCAATGACCCAGCCATAGTAAAAGTTGCGTTTCACGTTGCAGGCCGCCTAATCTGCGTAAAGTAAAAGCGGGACTGACTGGCAGCCCCGCGTGGTGTTGATGCTGTTCGCTTAGCAGCAGTTATCGTCAGCGTTTGTGACCGGAATTGAGCCGAGGGCGATTTGCTCACCGCCGAGCGCGATTCCGTCCAGGCTGATGACTTCCGCCGATGCCTGAGCGGGGGTGCCGCAGCAGGCGTCGCCGTCTTCGATGAAATCGGTACTGCACACGCCTGTTTCTGGCAGGCAGAGCTGCACATCACGGGCAGCTTCCATATCGCCAACCAGGGCCGCCACAACCGAGCGCACCTGCTCATAGCCGGTTGCCAGCAGGAATGTGGGCGCACGGCCATAGCTCTTCATCCCAACAATGTAGAAGTCCTTTTCCGGGTGACGCAGTTCGGCTTCACCGTGCGGGGGCACCGTGCCACAGGAGTGAATGTTGGGGTCAATCATTGGGGCGAGTGTGCGGGCGCTTTCCAGGGATGCGTCTACGTCCAAGCGCAGTTCGCGCAGCATGGCCAGGTCAGGGCGGGCACCTGGTGTTGCGATTACTTCGTCTGCATTGACGGTAACGTAGCCGTCAGGCGTTTCGCCCGTGACATCCACGCCTTGGGCTGCCGGGTGAACCTCCCGGATGCGGAACGGCGAAAGAATGTTGATGGCTCCGGCGTTGACATGCGCTTGGACGCGCTCACCGAGGGCACCGCGTGCGGGCAGCGCGTC
>CAWUJQ010000321.1:0-5523 GCA_963922445.1 uncultured bacterium | reverse complement strand
CCGCCAGCGCGACGGCCAGCGGCACCAGCATCACCAGGTAGCGCCCGTGGAGTTCATTGCCCAGCAGCCCCAATGCCATCCACAAACCGCCCGTTAACACAATAATATGTAAGGCCAGCCAGCGTAGGCGCATCTGTTTCCAGGGAGCAAACACCGCAATCAGAACCAGCGGGGTCAGCGTGGCCCACACCCATCGCGGTTGGGCTGTCAGCGCTTCCCACGGAGCCAGCCAAAACGCCGCCCACACCGTTAAATCCAGCGGGGAGCGGCGCACAAGCGCGCTGTTGGCCGCCGCAACGTCGGTAAACTGCGTCAGCAAATACGGCAAATACAACGCCAAAACAACCGCTTGCCCGCCAATCCAGCGGAGGAGAGGCGGCTTGCACTGTAAAAACCACGCAAAAATTGTTACCGCGTTGAGCCAAATTACAACCACTGGCCCGGTATTGTGCGTATACAACACGGTGAGCTGTGCAATCAGCAGCGCTGCCCATGCCCATCGTGTTGGGGCCGTGCGCAGCCGCTCCCAGGCCAGGGCCAACACGCTCACCTGTACCGCCAGCAGCGTGTACATGCGCATTTCCTGCGATGCCCACAGCAGCGGTACGCTGAGCGCAGCCATCACAATGACGACCGGACGGGCATTCGGCGGCACAAAACGGCTGGCCAGGGCGGTTGCTAAAAGGCCCAACGCATAAGAAAGCCATCGTAAAGTGTAAACATGATGGCCAAATGCCACCGCAGACAAGTGAAGTAGGCTATAATAGAGTGGAGGATTGGTATCGTCGAAGTGTGCCGCAGCCCATACCGAAGGCTGCGCCGCCGCCGCCGCCGACCAGCCCTCATCGAACCATAGGCTTTGGTCACCCAGGTTTGGTAAGCGGAGCGCAGCAGCCAAGAGCAGAGCAAGGACGGTGAGGTGTAACCCGCGTAATTTCATCCGCCGCAGAGTAGCACTCGCCCCAGGCAACGTCAAGCCAGATGCGGCGTTGGCAGCGCACGCTATAAACACCTTAATTGAAATTGTTGGCCAACATAGACTAGAATTCGCAAATGAATCATTTTTTATCTGCTTCATAAGAAAGAAAAAGGACAGTCATGTCCGGCAACATTGAGTCTAACGAATCCACCATCCAATGCTCAGTCTGTGGGCACATCAACCGTGCTGGCACGCTGGTGTGCGAAAACTGCGGTACTTTGCTCAACCTGCGCCGCGAATCGCGCCGGGCCACCCGCGACCTGCGCGACGGCGAAGAAGAATTGAGTGAGGCGGAAAAAGAAGCCGTCGCCCAGCCAGACGACGGCGAGAAAATTCGCGGGGCTGAGTACAACCAGGGGCAGGCCATCCACCTGCGCATTGACGAGTCTAAGTACCCGTTGGTGATTGCGCCCGAAATGCTCAAGAAAGAAATTGTCATTGGACGGCGTGACCCCATTACGGAAAAAGTGCCAGAGGTTGACCTTGACCGCTATGCTGGCTACCGGATGGGCGTTAGCCGTCGCCATGCGGTCATCAACCTGACGGGTGACCAGCTTATGCTGATGGACATGGGGAGTTCCAACGGCACTTTTGTGAACGGTAAGCGGCTGCGGGCACGCCAACCCGAACCGATCCTGGATAATGACCTGGTTCGCTTTGGCCAAATTATCGTGACGGTAAAGTTTGTAGAAGTTCAATCGGGAGTGTAAAGGGACGCACGCGTGGTAACCAATGAGGAATCGAACAATCGTGGTGGCTTTATCATCTGCCAGGTGTGTGGTCACAAAAACCTCGCTGGCACCCTGCTCTGCGATAACTGCTCGTCAATTCTCCAGGCAGATATAAGCAAGCGCAGCGGCACCCGTGACCTGAACGACGTGCTGCCAGAACTGCAAACCGGGCGGGTGTTTACCACGTCGGGCACGGGCACGTTCCAACATGGGATGCTGCTGAAGCTGGAGATTACCGACCAAAACGCCCAGATGGAAGTTGACCCGTCGCGGCGGCAGGTGGTCGTTGGGCGGCGCGACCCGGTCTCTCGCCGGAAGCCGGATGTTGACCTGGAAGACTTCGATGGTTATCGCATGGGGGTTAGCCGCAAGCACGCGGTGTTTAGCTACCTGTCCGGGGAGCTTGCGCTACAGGACTACGGCAGTGCCAATGGCACCTTCTTGAATGGCGTGCGGCTGCCAGCCCATCAGGCACATAAGATACATGACGGGGATGTGGTGCGGCTGGGGCACCTGTCAATGCGCGTGTACTTTGTGGACGTGGACTAGGTTCCCAGGATGTCCTGGACTTCGGATGCGGCCCGTTTGGCTGCAAACAACACATGGGCAAGCTGCGCGTCCTTGCCCACCAGCACGGCCAAAGATGCCCGCCCTGCCGGGTAAACCACCATCACCCCTTCTTCGCCTTCCATTAACAGCCGTTCTAATTCACCCTGCGCCAGGCGGCCCAGGGTGCGCTCCGCCAGCCCGATGAGCGTTGCCGACATCGCGGCCACCTGGGGGCTGCTGGTGGGGTTGTCGTGGTAGTTTTCGTCGTCGCCAGGCGGAAAAGAAGACACCAGCAGTCCGTCATTGTTCACAATCACAGACGCTTTAATGCCGTCCACAACCGTGTGGAGTGCCTTTAGGGCGCTTTCCAGTTGGATACTGGTTGTTCCTTGTTGCTGCATAGGTTTCTGCTCTCTCGCGACGGTTGCCTGTGCGGATGGATGCGGATAATGGTATCAAACGCACTCGTGAATATAGCACGATGAACGGATTTTGGGTAGCAAATGCCTATTAAAAACCCCCTACCGTTGGGCAGCATCTTCTTCAGCGAAGGTGGCCAATAGGTACTTCTCATCGTCGGTGAGGGTGGCTTTGAGCAGCAAATCGGGCCGGTTGCGCCATGTGCGCCGCAGCGATTGTTCCCGCCGCCACGCTTCTGTTGCGCCGTGGTCGCCGCTTTGTAACACCGGGGGCACCGCTAACCCGCGATAGACGCGGGGGCGTGTGTAGTGCGGCCCTTCGAGCAGGCCGTCCGCGTGGCTGTCCCGGTGAGCGGCCCCCTCTGCGCCCAGCACCCCTGGCAAAAAGCGCGTGACGGCATCCACAACGACCATCGCCGCCAGTTCACCACCTGTGAGCACGTAATCACCAATGCTGATCTCGTCTGTGACCACCGTTTGCCGGATGCGCTCGTCTGGCCCTTCGTAGTGCGCGCATATCACGGCGAGGCGTGGCTCCTGGGCCAGTTCGACCGCCAGATCATGGCTAAACAGGCGGCCCTGCGGCGTCATCAGCAGCACACGGGTATCAGGCAGCGCATCGGCCAGCACGCTTTCTACGGCTGCTACGACGGGCGTCACCTGCAAGATCATCCCGCCGCCGCCGCCGTAGGGCGTGTCATCAACTTTGCGGTGTTTGTTATTGGCATAGTCGCGGATGTCGTGGGTGTAAAAGTCCAGCGCGCCCATGTCGCGGGCTTTGTACATCATGCTGTGGCTCATCGGCCCGTCAAACATCTGCGGGAAGAGGGTGAATACGTCTACGCGCATGGGGATGGAAGTCATATTTGTGGTCATGCGGTCATCTTAGCGCAGATTACCACACAGGTGCGAGGCTTTCGCGCTGAACGGGCCGGTACCCGCCTACCCGTTCCTACCGCTGAGTGCTTGACCGTTAGACCCATCTTAATGTAACGTAAAAGGGATGCACTCAGGTGACATCCATATTGAATCAACAGCACTAGGAAGGGATACCCCCCATGAAATTCTTGATCGAAGCACTTTTGGCCCTCATGCTCATCTTCTCACTGGCTGCATGCGGTGGTGGCGACGACACCGATGCCGATGCGGGCGCAAATGGCGACGCTGATGCAGGTGTCGTTGAGGAAGGTGACGGCGAAGAAAGCGAACTGGGTGTGGGCGAAGAACCCATAACGACAGAGGAAGCAGAAGGCTAAATCACCTCACAGCCTATGCTGTATGACCCGTAGCCGTTGGGCTGCGGGTCTTTTGCTTTTGTTATGATGAGCGTGCCCGCTGCTGGCGGTGCGTGGCAATGATCGCGTAGGCTTCGGCTTCTGACGTGACATAAGGCACTTTGTTGGGGCGGTTCAAAAAGTAGATGTCTAGCACAACCTTGACCATGCGCGCAAAAAACGCCGGAAAGTGACTATCAACGCTGACGGCCAACATCAGGTTTGGCGTGGCGTAGGCCCGCGCAATCGTCTTGCGGAAGTGGGGCAGCGGCCCTTCTGGGGGTTTGGTGCCCCGGTCGTGCAAGATGGCGTACACGGACTGCTGCGTCGCCTCCACCCGTTCGAACGCGGCGTTGATGATCTCGTGATACGCATCCCAGGTCGTCACGCCGTTCAGGTCAATGTGAAGCACATCGCTTTGGTCGGCATCCCAGTAAATGTTATGTGACATTTCTCGTCTTACTTGCCCATATGGTCAATTTCGTAGCCGAACAGTATACCAGAACAGGGCAGCGAGTTCGCGCACAGGTTTTTAACTTGTAACATCACCGCCCCGTCCGCATAATGGCGCTGCCTGAGCAGAAAGCACCACACGAGCCGTCTCTATGCGCCATGTCACAACCTACATCATGTTTTTCGCCGTTTTGCTGGCGGGCTGTACTCTCATTGGGGAATCGCTCCCCGTAACGCCGACGCCTGCCCTGCCGCAGGTGTCGTTCATCTTCCCGGACAACAACGCGCAGGTGTTCCAGGGAACGGACCTGACGCTGGATATTTTGGCAACTGACCCCGCAGGCGGCATTGCCCGCGTTGACCTGTTCGTGGATACGCCCTCCGACGGGGAGGTGTATCAGCAGGCGTCGCCCGTCGCGGCAGAGGCCGTGCCCACCTTCCGCACAGAGATGAATTGGCTCGCAGCCGGGGTTGGGCGGCATCAGTTCGTGGCAAAAGCCTATCGCACGGACGGCACACCCAGCGACGAAACGATTCTCATTATCGAAGTCATCCCCCGGCAGACGCCCGCGCCCTAGTGCTATAATAGACACCCTAATTTGTGAAGCCATCAGGAACTTTTTATGCCATACCTCAAGCGCGCTAACGTCCGGCCAGATGCAGCCAGCCTGCCCCCGCGTGAAATGGCCCGCGTCAATCGCGTGTTCGACCCATCCGCAGCCGAAGTGAAAATCAACAACGACATGGTGCCCTGGGCAGCCATCCAGGAAGTTGAACTCGTCGCTGCGCCGACCGCTGGCGGGTTGGGGGCGGTGGTGTTGGGCATGTTCGTCAACACGACCGACCGCTTTCACCTGGGCGTCTATACCGAGCGCAACGAGTCCATTTTGCCGAACCTGACGCGGGTGCAGGCCGAGTACCTGCTCAAGGCCATTGCTTACTATGCGCCTAACCCGGTGTACTTCACCGGCCCCGACGACTGGGTTCCCCTCACCGACTGATGCGGTATGGCCTGTCCATGATGCTGTTGCTGACGGTCACGTTGGCCGGGTGCATCACGCAGCCTGTACCCCCCGCGCCGCCGTCGGTGTGGGGCGCTGTGGTGACCGTGAGCAGCA
>CAWUJQ010000320.1:0-5532 GCA_963922445.1 uncultured bacterium | reverse complement strand
TTCGGCACAAACCGGAAGCCATCTCCTTCACGGATGATGTAGCCCACACCGGGGAACGGGAAGTGATAGCCGAACACCAGCAGTTGCTCCTCAACGGCGCGGTTTAGCAGTGCAACACGGGTTGCTGCCGCCGCGCCTGGGTCACCGTCAAACTGGATGAAGTAGTTGGGGAAGCTCAAGTTGATGTACGCGTTGATGGCCGTGTCCACCATGTTAAACAGTTCGCCCTCGCCCGTGTCGATGAGTATGGCATGGTGACCGGGCGTGTGGCCCGGCGCTTCTACTGCCTGGATGCCGGGAATCATTTCGTCACCACCACTGTAAAAGTCAATTTGTTCGGCTTCTAGCACCGGCTGGAGCTTGAGCAGCGCGTTTGTGACGGCTTCTGGCGTGCCCTCGCGGGAGGCCTCTAAATTCAAGTAGTCGATCTCTGGCCGTGGAAAGTAGTGCATGGCTTGCGGGAAGGTTATCTCACCCTCTAGCGAGACCTTACCCACATGGTCACCGTGGAAGTGCGTCAGCACCACATCCGTAACGTCGTTCGGGTCAATGCCAATGACTTCCATTGCAGGCAGCAGGGCCGCATCTGGCGAGGCGATGCCCGTGTCCATCAAGATCGTGCGTTCTTCGCTTTGGATCACCATGACATCGAACAGATTGTTGACAGAATTATCTTCGTTGCGCGGGATGCCAGATAGGATCAGCGCACCGTCAATTTCACCGCGTGTCGCGTTCGTCCCGAAGATTTGCGGGTCTACCGAGACGGCACCGTCTTTGATAATTGAGAAGCGCAGCTCACCCATGTTGAACTGGTAAAACGCCGGAATCGGGGCATCGGACGGCTGTAGTTGGGCCAGGGCGCGCCCGTTTAGGCCAGCACCTAGCCCCAGGCCCAATGCACCAGCCCCTACACCCTTCAGCAAGTTGCGACGCGAAATCTTTTTGGACATGTTTTGCTCCGTGTATAAGTAAATGACGCGTAGAGTATACCGGGGCATCAATTTTGCAGCACTAAGCCGCAAATAAGAGTTGCTAGAACGTGGAAATCGGAGGGGAGCCGTAGGGGGCAGGGCAGGGACAGCAGATGCCATCTGCTGCCCCGTGCGCGGTAACGCTGTTTAGAATGCGTTGGGGATGAAACGGAAGCCGTCGCCGTCGCGGGCAATGAAGCCAATACCGGGGAACGGGAAGTGATAACCAAAAACGGTCAACTGCTCGTCAGCGGCACGGCCCAGCAGTGCCGTGCGCGTATCAACCGCCATCGGGCCGTCAGCGTCAAACTGAACGTGGAAGGTCGGGTTCGGCGCGCTGATAAAGGCGTTAATGGTGGAGTCCACCATGTTCAAAATCTGACCAGCGCCCGTCTCAATCAGCATGGCGTGGTGGCCGGGGGTGTGGCCCATCGCGGCTACAGCCTGAATGCCGGGGACGATTTCGTCTTCGCCAGCGTACAGCGTCAGCATGTCACCATCCATGACCGGCTGCAACTTGTTCAGGGCGTTCGTGGCCCCGTCAGAGTCCGATTCCATCAGGAAGTCCATTTCGGCCTGCGGGAAGTAGTGCTGCGCGTTGGGGAAGGTAATCACACCGTCGATAGAAATCTTGCCCACGTGGTCGCCGTGGAAGTGCGTGACCACAACATCCGTCACAGCATCCGGGGAAAGGCCAATGGCTTCCAGGCCGGGGACGAGAGCAGCATTCGGCAGGGGCAGGCCCGTGTCCATCAAGACGACACGGTCACCGGTTTGTACCACCAAAATGTCGAACAGATTGTTGAGGGTGCCGTCTGGATTGAGGGGCACGTTGGCGGCTTCCACAGCAGCCAACACATCGGCTTCTTCTACATTAACGCCGAAGATAGCCGGGTTAAACGACGAACTGGCGTCCTTGATGACGGCGAAGTTCATGTCACCTTTTGCGAACTGGTAGTAAGCGGGGACGACTGCGTCAGACGGCTGCGTCTGTGCCAGGGCAGTGCCCTTGAGTCCGGTACCCAGGCCGAGGCCCAATGCACCAGCGCCCACACCCTTCAGCAAGTTGCGACGTGAAATCTTGTTAGACATGTTTTGCTCCATGTTTAATAAACAGACATTTGCAGTATAAACACGCTACATTTACCTAGGGCTAAGCCCGAAATAAGAGTTGTTAGAGTGGACTGCCGTCCGTATAGCGCCGCATATCCACCCCCTCAGACCACTCTGCGCCATCCGGCAGCATAGTTGACGGGTCAAAGCGGGCGTTGACGATGTTTTCTGCGCCTGTAAGTGTGGCATCGCGCAGGTTCGCCCCACGAAAGTCTACGTCCCACAGGTTGGCCTCGCTCAGGTTGGCACGCTGCAAATCGGCCCCAGCCAGCGACGCATAGCGCAAGTTGGCTCCGCTCAGGTTGGCGTCTTGCAGGGCGGTGTTGGCCAGATTCGCACGGCGCAGGTCAGCATCTGCCAAAAAGCTGCCACGCCCGGTCAGCAAGCCCAACTCCCGGAGCTGCTGCACTGCGTCCGGGGCTTCGGGGCCGCGCAGGTCTTGCAAAAGGCTGAACTGCTTATGCAGCCCAGCATTGCGCTGCTCTAGCATCAGCACGCGGTAGTTGAGCCACAGCCCAAACGCGAACGCAATCAGCGCGTACAACCCAGACGCAGCAGGGGAGTCGCCACGGCCAAGCAACTGCCACCCGGCAAGCACCAACTCCAACAAAATAATCGTGCGAAGCACAAACGATCCGACGGGGCGAGCAAGAAATCGGAGCATGGGCGTGTCCCTGGGTTGGCGCGGCAAGTTGCCCTAGTTGTAACGCAGTCCGGGGCGTTTGGCGATGTTTGCGCTGCTGGGCTAAACGTAAGTCAACATGATACGCTGTGAGCGCCGATCAAGCGATTTTACCTATCTGCGAAAGGTAATGACGTAAACGAGATACTGTACTGATTGCTGCCCAAACGCAGATCCAAAACAGCCTGGGTTTTCCTGCACGCCCACACCATCCACACGATAAAACTCCCACCCTTCTTGGGCGTGGCTATTTACCACCTGCTGTAGATAGACAGCAGCCTCCTGTCCCTTTGCAGACTTCATCTGTACACTGACGTTTGGTGGGATTTGCACCATCTTGTATTGGTAATTAGCCACATTTATCTCCTGTTTGTGATGTTAATTAACACTTGCAAATAAATGGTAACAAATATGATTTTCTGAAAAAACTGACACAAGTCATATTTATTTATATCAGAAGGGGGTGGGCAAATTTCTATTTCATCTGAAAAGTCATAAGATAACCGCGATGTTTGCTCAAATCACACGTCACCGACTACAATGACGGTAGCGATCTCGTTCGAGTTGGAGGAAGTACCTGTGAAAACCGTGATAGGGACAATCATTGCGCTGCTGTGCATCGTGCCAGCGGGTGCGCTTGCCTTCCAGGATGACACCAACGCCAACCCATGCCAAATCAGTGCAACCCGTGCGGAAAATATTGCCATGCGGACGGGGCCGGGCTTTGATCGCAGCATTCTCGCTTTCCTGCGCGACGGTGTCTATACGGTACTCAACGAAGCCGAAGCCGATGATGGGTCACGCTGGTACCAATTGGACAAAGATCAAACGCTTTCGGCAGATCAAGCTGAGGTCGTCCTGGAAGTCTGGATTCCGGCGCGGCGCGTGCGGCTCACGGGTAATTGCGCCGATGTCACCATCCCCCTGACGATTGCGCAGGTCGAAAGCTGCACTGCCGTGGTAGCGGCGGGCGCTCGCGTCCCAGTCCGCAACGCCCCCGGCATCGACACGCGCATCATCCGGCGGCTGCCCGAAGGCGAATACGGTATTCTCAACCAGACGACCATCCGAGATAACATCTGGTACGAGATCAACCCTGCGGACTCGCTCCCCAACCAGGAAAATCCCCGTGTGCAAACGTGGGTTTCTGGCCTGCGCATCACCACCGACGGCGCGTGTGAGGTCAGCCCGGCACCTGAGGCAACAGAAGAACCCACCCCGTCAGATTCATAGTGCAGATTAGCTTGGGCACGCTCGTCGTTGAGGTGTGCCTAACTCGTGTTATAATCCCGCGCTGGAACAACAACATCGCCACACATTGCTGACAAATCAGACGAATGCGTTATGATAGGGCGCGCCCCGCACGGGGCAGCGGTTTGTTAAGTTACATCCACCTTAGAGGAGTTATATTGTGAACAGAAAATTGTTGAGTGTTTGGCTTGTCATGGTGCTTGTGCTGTCTGTTGGGGCAGTCGTTACAGCCCAGGATGACGAGCCAGTGAAGATTGGCATGGTGAGTACGCTCAGTGGCCCGGCAGCAGCCCTGGGCATCGACGTGCGCGACGGCTTTTTGCTAGGCATGATGCACTTAGAAGCGGACGGCGTCATTGAAGAGGGCAGCGTTGAGGTTCTGGTATCTGACGACCAGCAAAACCCGGACGTGGCCAATCAGGTGGTGCAGGAGTACCTGCAAAGTGATGAAGTGGACTTCGTCACGGGCATTATCTTCTCCAACATTCTGCTGGCTGTGAGTGATACAGTGTTCGACGCAGAAACGTTCATGATTAGCCCAAATGCTGGCCCGTCTCAGCTTGCCGGGGAAGCTTGCAACCCGTTCTTTTTCAACGTTGCCTGGCAGAACGACAACCTGCACGAGGCAATGGGCCAGTACGTGATGGATCAGGGCTTTGAGAACGTGTACATCCTTGCCCCGGACTATCCCGCAGGCCGTGACGCCTTGGCCGGGTTCACACGCTACTACACGGGTGGCCTCGCCGACGAACTCTACACGCAGTTGGGCCAACTGGACTTCGCCGTGGAGATGGAACTGATTCGTGCCAGTGGCGCTGATGCCGTGTTCACGTTCCAGCCGGGCGGCATGGGCATTAACTTCATCAAGCAGTACGCCGAAGCGGGCCTGATTGACGAGATTCCGCTGTTCCTGCCCGGTTTCTCCGCTGACCAGGATGTGATTAACGCGGTGGGTGATGCTACCGAGGGCCTGTTCAATAGCTCTCACTGGACGCTGGACATCGAAAACGAGGTCAATGAGCGCTTTGTGACGGACTTCATCGCAGAGTACGACCGTGTGCCCACACTGTATGCGTCGCAGGGGTATGATACGGCGCTGTTGATTGGCTCCGCCATCACAACGGCTGACGTGAGCGACAACGACGCGATTCGTGAGGCGCTGCTGGCCGCAGACTTTGCGTCTGTGCGCGGGGAGTTCGCGTTCAACACCAACCACTACCCGATTCAGGACTACTATCTGCGTCAGGTGACGTTGAACGATGATGGCGAGTTGATTAACGAGACGGTTGAGGTCATCTTCGAGGATCACACAGATGCCTACGCCGACGCCTGCGCGATGGGCATGGAATAAATGATATTCTCACCTCGTCCCCCGGCCCCTTCTCCATAGTGGAGAAGGGGGGTAGCCCGGTCACGCTAGCAGCGGGACATAAGCCCCTCTCCTGTGGAGAGGGGTTTGGGGTGAGGTGATTGCACGCGGATTTGGCAAATACTTTGTATGTCCGACGTCTCGCC
>CAWUJQ010000319.1:0-5534 GCA_963922445.1 uncultured bacterium | reverse complement strand
CAGGCCGCCAAGCCCGTCAGATGTGCCGCGTTGATAAGTTTGGTTTTCCGCGCACGAAGGCCAAACAAGCACGAGTAAGTCACGGGTTTCAGACAGGCGACATCGTGAAGGCGATTGTGCCAAAGGGCAAAGCAGCAGGCACTCACACCGGACGGGTGGCAGTTCGGGCAAGAAAATCATTCCGGCTCAACGGTCACGACATCAATCCGGACTACATGCAAATCCTGCACCGTGCCGACGGCTACAGTTACACATTTGAAAAACAAGACTAAAGTCCAATCATCAGCGACTTCCCCACACCGCCTGAAGGCGGTGGTTCCCGTATCTGTTCACGTATCCGTGAGAATGATTCGGGTTCGGGCAGCGGCGGACGCCATATATGGCGTCCCTACAAGGTCATGACGGGCCGTAGGGGTTTGGCGTGCCAAACCCTATCCCATACAAATCAATCAATTCACGGCAAGGTGAATAGATACCTGGTTCGCGTCGCTGTTGGGTAAAGAAAGGTTTTAGGAGACTATGGCAGTCGCACATGGGGCACTCGTTCGGCGTTATGAACCGAAGGGCCGCAACTGGGTGAAGTTGATTATCAACAGCTTTTTTGCTCTACTCTTTGGTGGGGCACTCGCCACGATATTGGCGCTGACCGTTATGAATATACAGACGTGGGCACCGTTTGGCCTGATTACGGCAGGCGTGGCCGTACCCGTGATCCTTTGGATGTACTTCACGGTGAGCAAGCCCCCGCCCGCGTTTGAACTCTACGAAAACGGTGGCGCACTTGTGGGCAAGGGCGGCACCCCGCAGTTGAGCTTTACCTGGGATGAGGTCAAAGACATCGCTCCCCAAACGTACCGCCAAGGCGCGGGTACGACGGCAGGAGCCGCCGCCGGGGGTATGGTTGGCGCGCTGATTGGCGGCGCTATTGATGAAGCCGTTGCCAACAGCAACATTGACATCAAGCAGATTAACCTGACGCTGCCCAACAAAACGCTGATCCTCAACGCACGCTATCAAGACGCGGCCCTGATTTGTGCCAACGTGCGCCGGGCCGCCATCCAAAGTTGGACGGACGAGGCACTGCGCCAGATCAAAAACGGCCAGACGGTCACGTTTGGCATCAACGGCAAGGTAAGCGCAACGCATACAGGTTTGCAGTACAAGCAAAACGCGATTTCGTGGAACGATATACGCACCAGCCGCGTTGAAGAAAACGCGGGCGGCTACTTCGTTGTGATTGAGTACGCACAAGCGGGCAAATCACGCAACCAGACGCTCCGTGAGCCGATGGGCTATAAGGGTGAAGTGCTGCTAGCGGTCATCAACGCGATGCAGGCGTAAGCGGTCGGTCATTCACAGCAGCGGACGGCATGTACACCGTGCTTACAAAAACGTGGGTGGGTGATGTTGGGGCGCGGTGTGTCGCGTCCGCTGCTGGTGTGACCTTACCCTACTCCGTGACCTGCGCGGCCTCTAGCTCTGCGATGATGGACTCAACGACGGGGTCACTTGCATCGGGTTCTTCGTGCAGTGCTATGTACGTCCGCAAGAACGCGAGTGCCTGGGCAGGCTGGTCATCAAAGTAATACACCATACCGATTTGAGCATAGATGAATGGGTCATCACCCAGGCTGAGCGCATATTGATAGGCCTCAATCGCTTCTTCGTGGCGCTCAAGGGCAAGGTAAGTGTCTCCGAGTTTGGAGTAATAGATTGGCAAAGGCAAAATGTCGATAGCGACCTGGAAGTCAGCGGCTGCCATCTCGTAATTTTCTAAGTGTAAGTGAACCCACCCGCGCCAGTAGTACAATACATTTGGGTTGTGGATACAGCAATTTGCCTCGTTCCCATCTACGGCAATGTTCAGGTCAGCTATAGCATCGTCGTAGCGTCCTTCGGCAGCGTACACCCTTCCCCGCAGCCAACGTAGCTCTACATTATCTGGGGATTCAGCAAGGCCGCCATTGAGCAGTTCTAATGCAGACTCACTATCGTTTGCTAAATCAAAATAGGCGCGGGCACGCCGCGCAACAATGTGCGTTGATATATCGGGCTGCAACTCCAAAACCTTTGCAAATGCTTCCTCGGCCTCCTCAACCCGCCCGGCCATCTGATAGGCAAGCCCTAAGTCGAGATAGTACGGGAAAGCGTCACTTGCACGGCCATTTGGACCTGGTTGAAATGCAGCCACGCCTTGTTCATAGAACCTGACGGCTTCCTCATAATCGCCTGTTTCATACAGCACGCCCCCTTTCGCGGCGTAAAGGCGTGCTCTGCTGGCTTCATCCGGCGCGGCCTCCATCGCCAATTCATATTCTGACATGGCTACATCATATTGCCCCAAGTAACGGGCAACCTCGCCGCGACCGATGTGGACATCGACAATTTCTTCAGCGGTTTGCGCTTGTTCTTCCGCACAATCAATTAATTCCAAAATGGGGTCAAAATCAGCTTGCCCTGTTTGTTCATATCGACCTATACCCACAATCCGTTCAATGTATGCCTCTTGGGCGTAATCAATCGTCGGATCGCATTCCGGCGCTTGCAGGGCGGCGTTGCCTGCAAGCAAGCTTAACAGCAGCGTCAGGATCGTAAGTGTGGGCATGGCTTCCCCCTATTGTGATGTTTACATAAACTGTGACCGTTTCATCTTAGCACACACAATCGTTTGGCAGCGAACCAAGCCCTGGTATAATGCCACGTTAAACACTTGTTATTGTTGTTACAGGAGCCTCAATAATGACCACAGACCCCCTTTACCATCTCTCCCCGGCCTGGACGCACCTCACTCACTTGCAACCCGTCCGTGCAGAAGGCGTCTACTACTACGACGAAGACGGGCAAGAATGGCTGGACTTCACCGCTGGCATTGGCGTGGTGAATACCGGCCACTGCCACCCTCGCGTCGTCAAGGCGATTCAGGAACAAGCGGCCAACCTCATCCACGGGCAAATCAACACCGTCATCTCCAAGCAGGCGGTTGCCCTCGTCAATGAACTGAACACCATCACGCCGGATAGTATCGACTGCTTTTTCCTCTCCAACAGCGGCGCAGAGGCCACCGAAGGCGGCATCAAGCTGGCGCGGCAGGCCACAGGCCGCACCAACGTAATTACGTTCCAGGGCAGCTTTCATGGGCGCACCGCGCTCACCATGGCCATGACCAACTCCAAGACGATTTACCGCGCAGGCTATCAACCCCTGCCCGCTGGAGCCTTCGTTGCGCCGTTCCCGTATGCGTATGGCTACGGTATGAGCGAAGACGACGTGACTGACTTTGCCATGACGCAGTTGAAGCTGCTGCTCAAATCACAGACGGCCCCAGAAGAAACCGCCGCGCTGGTGATTGAGCCTGTACTAGGCGAGGGCGGGTACATCCCGGCACCGAAGCGCTTTATGCACGAAGCCCGCGACCTGTGCAGCCACTACGGCATTCTGTTCATTGCGGACGAGGTTCAGAGCGGGTTCGGGCGCACGGGCACCATGTTCAACTTCGAGCAGTCGGGCATCGAACCGGACATGATTTTGATGGCGAAGGGGCTGGGCAGCGGCTTCCCCATTAGCGCGATTGGCGCGTCGCGTGCGCTGATGGACAAGTGGACGCCCGGTAGTCACGGTGGCACCTACGGCGGTAATGCGCTGGCGGCTGCCACTGCGCTGGAAACAATCAAGGTCATGAAGGACGAAGACCTACCGGGCAACGCCGCCAAGATGGGCACCTACCTCACGGGCAAGCTGCGCGAGTTGCAAGCCCGTTACCCCCAGATGGGCGACGTGCGCGGGCCGGGGCTGATGGTCGGCGTGGAGTTCCGTGACGAAAACCACGAACCGCTCCCCGACGTGACGAAGGCTGTGCTCAAGGCGTGCATTGACCAGCGCCTGCTGCTGTTGAGTTGTGGCAGTTACGGCAACACTATCCGCTGGATTCCGCCGTTGATTGTGACGGAAGCACAAATTGACGCGGCAGTGGCTGTGTTCGCCGCAGCGCTGGAGCAGGTCGTGGGCGTTGCTGAACCTGCTCCCGGCGATTAATATAGGTTGTAAGGGTGGGGGCAACCGCTGTCCCCGCCCATCTGACCACATATTTCACGGTGCCTATGCCTACTACATCTATTGACAGCCACCAGCGCTACACCGACGCGACGTTCAAAAACGTCACCCTGACGGATGCCACCCTCACCGACACCCAGTTCCTTGACTGCACCTTCACCCGCTGCGACTTCTCCAACAGTGCGCTGCGAAGCTGCCGCTTCGTGGACTGCACGTTCAACGATAGCGCCCTCAAGATGACCGCGCTTGACGGCACAGCCTTCGCCGGGACGCGCTTTAGCAAGTGCAACCTGCTGGGCGTGGACTGGACCAAAGCGGATTGGTCAGGGTGGGCGGCCAAGCTCAACGCGCTGACGTTTGACGACTGCGACCTGCGCTATGCGGTGTTCTTCGGTTTGAAACTGCCCAAGCTGACCCTCACCAAGTGTCGGGCAATCGGGGCCACCTTTGCCGAGGCGGACTTAACTGAGGCTGACCTCCGGGACACGGATTTTGCCGAGGCGAGCTTCCATGAGGTTGTGTTGACGAAAGCTAATTTCGTCGGGGCGCGTAACTATGCTATCAACCTGGCAGATGTGAAGTCAGCAGGGGCGAAGTTTGCCTTGCCGGAGGCAACCCGCCTGTTATATTACATGGATATTGACTTGATTGACCCGTACACCGGGCAAGAAATCGAGGGAGACAGGCTAGACGATTTCACGTCGTGATGAGGGGAAAGGGCAACCCTTTGGGCTGCCCCTGAGAGGCTTTAGCCCATTGCGTCGTAGCCGGGGCCGTCGGAGAAGAAGGTGTAGTTGAACTGAATGTCTTCGGTCAGGTCAACAACTTCGCCGCCGCTGTAGTCAATTTCTTCTTTGGTAACGTGGTCTTTACGCTTTTGACCCGCTGCCATGTCGTACTCTGCGGATACCTCTTCTTCAATGAAGATGGCTTCATACGGGCACTCCGGGATGCAAGCACCACAGTCAATGCACGTATCTGGGTCAATGTAGTACCACGGCCATTCGCTTTCCGGCTGGCCAGCGATAATGCATTCTACCGGGCAAACTTCAACACATGCGCCGTCGCGCAAGCACAAGCTGGTGATAATGTGGGTCACGGTGGATGACTCCTATTCAGGGGGTTATTTACCAACGATGCGTGTATCCTAACAGCCGTTAACCCGCATTTCTGTGACTTATGTTGGATTTGAAAACTTTTTTTAACTTAGCGCTTGGTGAGGTTTCCGCTACAGGATGTCAAAATTAACCCTGGTTAATTTACATCTGATGTTGCGGACTTGTCCCCCGTACTCAAAACGGAGCATGGTTGAGAAAGCGTTATATGGGCACACCTTGGACTCTTGTTTGCTCACATCCTCATTGTAGGCCATAGTTAGGGGAGCGTTCTCATTTAACCCACACCCCTAGGGGTATTCACTGTCATTACTAAGGAGCTAGGACTATGAAACGTATCTTCGTCGTAAGCGTTGCCCTTTTCGCCCT
>CAWUJQ010000318.1:0-5536 GCA_963922445.1 uncultured bacterium | reverse complement strand
GCACCTTTTTGGAAACCATTATCCTCCCTTTAGCTTCCATATGCGATTGCCCTAGGGGACTTGGCTACATCAAGTCCCCGGCGTGGGTATGTGCTACTCTGGTGCGTAGCCCGTCTCGATGTCGCCGCTTTCCAGGCCAGCCTGAGTGTCTTCCAGCAGGGTAACGACCTCGGACGGTATTGTATCTTCAAAGTCATGGAACGGCGCTAATCCAACCGGGCCAACGTAGTTGCCGGAGGGTGGGTTCCCGTCGATAATTTGCACGATGATTTCATCAACCGCCCTGGGGATATTTTTCACAGCACTTGTTACCAGGCACGGGCGGGCATCACGCATTGTGTTCCATTGATCGGTGTCTACACCGATGCAATACAGCGGTTCATCTTCCGCCGTATTGTTCGCAACGGCGACAATGGCACCGTTGCCTGTGTCGCCTGCCGCTGCAAAGATGACATCTGCATCGTCTTCAATGTGGGCCAGCGCGGTCTCCCGGCCCCACGGGGCATCACGAAAGCCGATGTCCAGCGGGCCGGGGTGGAATTGCGTCAGCACAGTTATATCTGGATTAACGGACAGCGCGCCTGCCTCGTACCCGGCAGCAAATGCCGCCACTGGCTCAACCACTTGAGGGCCATAAACACCCCCAATTACCTCGCTTTCTGACAGGCTGGCCGCCAATACACCCGCCAGGTAGCCCGCCTCATCGTTCGGGAACACCACGCCAGTTACGTTGGGTATCGTTTCTGCCTGAAATTGATCGACCGCGATAAAGTGAATATCCGGGAACTCCGCAGCGATGGCCTGTGTTGGCTCACTCATCTGCACGCCCACCGTCACGATAATGTCGTGGTCGGCTTCTGCTAACGCCGTGATGCCAGCCACGTACAGGTCTACAGTTTCAGCCTCACTTGCCGTGAATGCCAAACCCAGCCGACCTGCCGTAGCGCTTAGGCCAGCGTGTGTAACGGCATTAAATGAGGCATCATCTAACCCGCCCACATCCGCTAGCATAGCAATACTCAAAAGGTTAGTGGGGGCAGTCGGTTCCTCATCTACCACAGGCTGAGGGCCACAGGCCGCCAGTAAAAACGAGAGCGCGATGCTCAGCCAAATCGCTTTATTGCACATAATCTGTCCCATCGTTGATGTGAATACAGTTAATAGGTGGGGACAGCGCTTAAACTGCCCTCAACCTCAAAGTACGGGGTAATGCGCGTCCAGCCGACTTCACCTGTCCGATCCAACCGCACATAAATCCAATACGTAATGTCACGCTGGTCAATCAAGGTGCGTCCTAAAACCTGCATCGATGACCCCTCATCAAACCGCGCAATCAACGGCGCGTTCCCCGCCGGGTACAGGTAGATGTTGCTCTTAAACCGCGACGTCACCGAAACGCCCGTGTCCGTGGTGGAAATACCGTCAAAGGGGTTGCCCACGGTGAAAATGTCAAAGATAAAGCCACGCGTTGTCACAAACCTGCCAGAAATCCAACCATTCCGAGTGACCGTAATGCTGTTGGGGGGGGCACCGATCTGAACCGTGTACTCAATGAGGTACCACGTAAAGCGGCTGCCGGGCGGGTCATATGCGCCCACAATCGCGTATTCAGCGTTGGGCCGGGCGATGTTTTCCAGCGTAGCGCCCACAAACGGCCCCGACCGAATCGCTAGGCCGCCAATTTCTGGATCAACGAGCGCCCGGGGCGGTCCTAGTGCCAATCGACGCAGCGCAATCTCTGTGGCAAAAAGTTCATCTTCCGAGATGAACTCGGCAGTCGGCACTAGCGTGGAATCTGCGTCTACAGCCCCACTTTCCGTAAACGAAATCTGATATTGACGGCTGCCTGTGACGCCATTTGCATCCGTGGCAATTACGGTAAAGGTCAATGTGCCTGCCCCCGTCACCGTGCCGCTTAGGACGCCCGTTGTGCTATCCAGCGTCAATTCTGCCGGGGCCGTCCCGTCAATGATATATGAGTACGGCGCTTCACCCCCGCTGGCCGAAAGGGTCACGGTATAGGCGACCCCAACCGTGCCCGCCGGGAGCGCTTCTGGCGTGAGGGTAATCGTTTGAAAGTAGGCGGCACTGGCCCGGCTGTTGGTCTCCGCCGCAAGCTGCACGGTCACACGAATGCCGAGCAGTAGTGACAGTCCCACGAGGCCGGCAATGAGTGCGTGCCAGCGCTGCCGCTTGCGTTGGGTCATCCTGTCACCTGTTTGTGGTCTTGTGCGTCGCCCATCACGTAGGCCTCAAATGTGGCCATCAGCCGTTGGCTGTGAGGGCCGACGGCACCGTTGTTGTAGATGTGTTCGTCCAACTGCACCACGGGCACCACCTGCTTGTTGGCCGCTGTAATGACGACTTCATCGGCTTGCAACAGCTCTTCGTAGGGCAGCGGGCGCTCTGTAACCGTGTAGCTATCCGCCAGGATTTCCATCACGCGCCCGCGTGTAACCCCCGGCAGGATGTCTGTTTGCGGGGTAACCACGTTGTTGCCATAAAACGCAAACAGATTGGTTGTCGTACCTTCGCGCACGTTGCCGTCGCGGTCTGTATACAGCGCTTCAACCGCATTCTCGCGTTTGGCCTGCTTGAGCGCGAGAATCGCTGGGATGTAGTTCAGGCTTTTGGCACCGGGCAGGTAGCGTTCTTCCTGCACGGTGATGACCTTTACGCCGTCGGTATACCATGCCTGTGGCAGCGGCTTGAGCGGCTCCACATACACCAGCAGGCGGGGTTGGTCACCCGGCATCAAAAAGTTTTCGCTGTCCCCGCCCGTGACGATGATGCGAATGTTGGCCTCGTCAAAGCCGTTGCGCGCAATCGTTTCATTGACGATGGCCGCGATTTCATCATCCGTCCACGGCACATCCAGTTCAATGATGTTGGCGGAGTTGCGCAGCCGCCTGATGTTGCGTTCGAGTTGAATCGGCTTGCCGTTGTAAGTGCGAAAGAAGTCGAAAACGCCATAGCCGCGCACAATCGCAAGATCAGTAACGGGTAAGTACGACTCATCCGCTTCCAAGAAATCGCCGTTTATGAAGTATATCTTTCGTTGCATAGATGAGAGCCTCCGAAATAGCATAAACAATTGTACCCGTTTCCTTTCGTTTTGTCGGCTAATCAACTCCGTTTCTGATAAACTGTAAGTCAAATAACAGAAATTATTTGTGTGAATTATGGGAGTACAACCGGATGAACGTCAACTTCCTGCAACGTGGTGACATCCACATTGTTGAGATCATGGGCGAACTGAATTCAGACACGTCCACCAAAGTCTACGAAACCATCATCAGCCGCATTGACCCGCGTGAGCAAGTCGTGCTGGATATGTCCAAGGTGCCATATATGTCCAGCGCGGGCATTCGTGCGCTGCTGCTGCTGTACCGCTCACTGCTAGACGGTGGCGGCAAAGTCATCCTCGTTGGGCTGTCTGATGAACTGCAAGAAGTGCTGTCCATCACCGGCTTTCTGGAGTTCTTCCAAACACAGCATACCGTTGACGCCGCAATCCGGGCAATTCAATAGCGCCAGGGCTGCCTGATGACCGAAATGGGCGACCTGACCAACCGCATAGACTTCTACCCCACCCACGAGTATCAGGGCTATCAACTGCGCGTGGGCAAGCCCCTACCGCTGGGCACCACCGTGACGCCCAGTGGGGTGAACTTTTCCGTTTATTCAAGCAATGCCACTGCGTGCAATCTCGTTTTGTTCCGGCGCGGTGAGCGCGACCCCATCATCGAAATTCCCTTTCCCCCGGAGTTCCGAATTGGGCACATCTTCGCCATGAAGGTGTTTGACATCAATCCAGAAGAAATTGAATACGGTTACCGGATGAGCGGCCCCTACCAGCCGCGCCTCGGCCACCACTTCGACCCGTCCAAAATCCTGATGGACCCCTACGCCCGCGAAATCGGTGGGCGCGACGTTTGGGCTGAGGAACCGGATTGGGAATCGCCCTACCAGCATCGTGCCCGCATCAGCAACGACGACTTCGACTGGGGCGATGACCGCGCCCCCCACATCCCAATCGAAGACCTTGTGATCTATGAAATGCATGTGCGCGGGTTCACAGCTCATCCCACGTCGGGCGTGAAGCATCCCGGTACCTACGCGGCCATTCGCGCCAAAATCCCATACCTGAAAGAACTCGGCGTTAACGCCGTCGAACTTATGCCCATCTTTGAGTTTGACGAGTTCGAGTACAACCGACGCAATCCGTTTACGGGTGAGCGGCTCTTGAATTACTGGGGTTACAGTACGGTGGGCTTCTTCGCGCCCAAGGCGGGCTATGCCGCAACGGGCAAAATCGGCATGCAGGTGGACGAACTCAAGGCCACCATTCGCGAACTGCACCGCAATGGCATCGAAGTCATCCTGGATGTGGTTTACAACCACACCGCCGAAGGCGATGAGCGTGGCCACACCATCAGCTTTCGCGGGCTAGACAACAACGTCTACTACATGCTCACCCCACGCGGCGAGTATTACAACTTCAGCGGCACGGGCAACACGCTCAACTGCAATCACCCGGTGGTGCGCAGTATGGTGATCGACAGTCTGCGTTATTGGGTGAGTGAGTATCACATTGATGGGTTCCGCTTTGACCTCGCCTCGATTCTCGGTCGCGATCAAAACGGTGCCCCGCTGGAAAATCCACCGCTGCTAGAAGCCCTGGCCGCAGACCCAATCCTGGCCGATGTCAAGCTCATTGCAGAGGCGTGGGATGCAGGTGGACTGTATCAGGTGGGCACCTTCCCGTCGTATGGGCGTTGGGCAGAGTGGAACGGTAAATATCGTGATGTGACGCGGCGTTGGCTGCGCGGGGATGGCGGTATTGTCGGCGAAGTGGCCTCACGCGTGGTTGGCTCACCTGACCTGTACAAAGGGCGGGGCACGGGGGCGTCTGTTAACTTCATCACCGCCCACGACGGCTTCACCTTGCGTGATCTGTTCAGCTACAACGAAAAACACAACATTGCCAACGGCGAACAGAGCATGGACGGCTCCAACGACAACTACAGTTGGAACTGCGGCGAAGAGGGCGACACGAGCAACCGCGAGATCATCAAGCTGCGCTTACGCCTCATGCGTAATGCAATGACCCTGCTCATGGTCAGTCACGGGACGCCGCTGCTGCTGATGGGTGATGAAATGGCCCGCACCAAGCACGGCAACAACAACACCTACTGCCACGACAACGAACTCACCTGGTTGAACTGGTCACTGCTAGACGCACACGCGGATGTCTTCCGCTTCGTCAAAAACCTGATTCAGTTCCGTAAAGAACACCCCATCTTGCGCAGTCGCCATCACTTCACCGGGCGTGACCTCATCGGCACCGGCTACCCGGACGTATCCTGGCATGGGTTGGATGCGTGGTGCCCAGATTGGGCGGATTACAGCCGTACACTGGCCTTCATGCTAGACGGCGGCCACGCCCTTGATGGCCTTGCCGCCGACGACATGATCTACGTGGCGATGAATATGCACTGGGAAGGGCACGACTTTGGCCTGCCGATGTTGACCA
>CAWUJQ010000317.1:0-5544 GCA_963922445.1 uncultured bacterium | reverse complement strand
TGCTGCCGGTGCAGGGGCCAGGGCACGACGTGGAACTCCACTACCCGGACGAGCAGCTTGGCGTGGTGTTGTACGCGCACGACCGGGGGCTAATTATCTTCTTCCCGTATATGGCGTATGGCGTGTACTCGCGGATTGTGCTGGGCATTGTGTATACCTACGTGCGTCACCTGTACGACACGCTGGGCTTTTGGAGCTATGACCCGCAGCTTGAGATGATCTCCTATGCGGACGACTACCAATCGCTGGAAGACACGGCCATTATGATGGACGCCATCATGCCCAAGCTGCTCTCTGACCAGAACTAATAGCGCGGGCTGCGGGCGAACGGGTCATGAGCAATTTGTCTCAATCGCCTCGTCAACTTCTACAACAGATGCCTTGCAGGCGTTAGACGCATTTGCTATTCTCTAACGGCTCACATGAATTTAATATTTGTGAGCGTGGCATTTCAGTCCACATTTCACCCATTACAACATCCCCCCACGTGGCTGTATGCCCATGTTTACCGTTTCTTTTTAGGAGGACACCCTTCATGAAGCAGTTTCCCCGTATTTTCGGGTTGAGCATGGTGCTCATTCTGGTGCTGTCTGTCGTTGGCGCAGTTGGCGCGCAAGACGACGGCGTTTTCATTATTGACACCGAGGCTGTTGGCGCGAGCGACATTCCAACGCTTGACCCGGCGCTGACCAGCGATACCGCATCTGTAACTGTTGTTAGCAACACCTACGTAACGCTGACGCTGATCGACGACCAGACGTTTGAAGTGAAGCCCGGCATGGCCGAGTCCTGGACGTACGACGAAGAAACCCGCACCTACACCTTCAACCTGATGAGCGGCGTGCCGTGGGTTGAGTACGACCCCGAAGTGGGTGAAGTGGTTGAGGTACTGGACGAAAACGGTGAAGTTCGCATGGTTACCGCGCAGGACTTTGAGTACGGCATTACCCGTACCCTCTCCCCAGATGCAGCCGCCCCGTACCAGTACGTGCTTTCCCCGTGGGTTGACGGCCTGGACATCGAAGACGGTGCTGTGGCCAGCATTGACGGCGCAATGGTCGAAGCGGTTGACGACGTAACCCTCACCGTCACCGTGCCGGAAGAAGTCGCTGGCGTGGGCTTTATCCCGTCCATCTTCGGCCTGTGGTTCACGGCTGCCCAGCCGCAGTGGATCATCGAAGAAGCGGGCGATACCTGGATTGAAGCTGAAAATCACCAGAGCTACGGCCCGTTCGCTGTTAGCGAGTGGCTGCACGACGAGAGCCTGACGATGGTGCGCAACCCGTTCTGGCCAGGCATCGAAGCCATGCCAGCCGCTACTGTTGATGGCGTTCAGCTCATCGTTGCTGACGTGTCTGTATCCCTGGCTCAGTTTGAAGCCGGTGAAGCTGACATCGCTCAGGTTCCCACCCAGGACATTGACCGCATTCTGAGTGACCCTGAGCTGAGCGAAGCCTTCTTCGTGGCACCGGGCACCTGCACCTACTACTACGGCTTCAACATCGAAAAGGCACCGTTTGACGACGTGCGCGTGCGCCGTGCCTTCTCCCAGGCGATTGACCGCCAATCGCTGAGCGACAACGTGTTGCGCGGCGGCCAGCCCCCGGCAGGCTTCTTCTCCCGTCCTGACCTGGCTGCTGCCCCTGACCAGGCACTGACACCAGACCAGGGCATCTACACCGACCAGGAAGCGGCTCAGGCTGAATTGCAGGCTTACCTGGACGAAAACGGCATCACCGTTGATGACTTGCCGCCGATTACCCTGATGCACAACGAAAACGAACTGCACGCCTCGGTTGCCGAAGCCATCCAGCAGATGTGGTCCGAAACGCTGGGCGTTGATGTGAGCATCGCCACCCAGGAGTGGGGTGTTTACCTGGACACGCTGGACGAAGATGCCCCGCAGATTTACCGCATCGGTTGGTGCCTGGACTACCCGGATGCCAACAACTTCCTGTACGACGTGTTCCACAGCACCAGCGAAAACAACTACACCAACTGGACGAACGAGCAGTTCGACGCCCTGTTGGAAGAAGCGCGCCTGCTGACGGACACTGAAGCCCGTCAGGCGCTGTACACCGAAGCAGACAACATCCTGGTTGCGGAAGATGTAGCCATCGCACCGATTTACTACTACACCACACTGCGTATGTTCGGTGACCGCTTCGAGTTCGAGCCGTCCAACATCGGCTACGAAATCTACTCCAAGTGGGTGCCCGCACAATAAGCCTTTGGGGGCGACCGTGCTAGGACGATAACCCGTGCAGGGGCGCAGGCAACTGTGCCCCTGCTTTGTATCTATACCCCGGCGCTGACCGCCCACGCTTCCACACAGAAAACAATGCTGGAGAGTTCCCAATGACCAAGTTTATTGTCCGTCGCTTTTTGTGGATGCTGCTGGTCATGTTCGTCGTGTCGCTCATTACCTTTGGGCTGATGAACATTATCCCAGGCGGGCCGTTTGACAGTGCCGGTGAAAAGCCGCTGCCCGAAGCCGTCATCAAAAACATTGAAGAGGCTTACGGCCTGGATGACCCCATCTGGTTTCGGTATGTGAGTTATGTGGGCGGTGTTTCCATCCCTAAGCTGACCTACGGCGAGTGGCAGTACAACCTGACGCTGGACCGTGAAGACGTAAACCCCGACCTCGCTGACGCCGAAGACGACCTCGCCAAGTTTATCTTTCCGCGCCGTGTCCTCGACCAATTCCGTGAACAGTCCGTGATTGACGATTACTTAATCAACGTGCCCCTGCCTTTCGTGCGGCGTGGGGTGCCCGCCAACGTGCGCGATGCTGCCAGCGGCGGCGGCGAAATCGTAGGGACACTGCCCACAGGTGCCGAGGTTGAGGTGCTGCGCATCAACAACGACGAAACCTACTATCAGGTGCAGCTTGATGAGCCGCTTGCCAACGACGAAACCGTCGGGTGGGTTCCGGCAAACCGCCTGAACGTGCCAAGCGACACCTTCGATGAAAACAACCCGGCCAGCGCAACGCTCCTGGCTGCGCCGGCCACCTTCCGCTGGATGAACTTTGGCCCGTCGTATGCCAGCCGCAGCCAAAGTGTGAACAACTTCTTCCGCAACCAGTTGGTGGTGAGCATTCAGCTTGGCATTGCAGCTATGACCGTCTCGGCGGTGATTGGCATTCCACTGGGCATTATCGCGGCGTTGAACCGCAACACCAGTTGGGACTATTTGAGTATGGGTGTGGCCATTTTGGGCGTGTCCGTCCCGGTGATTGTGCTAGGGCCGATTTTGCGCTATCTGGCAGTAGAGGTCGAAGCCCTACCCGTGAGCGGTTGGGGCACATGGCAGCAAGTGCTGCTGCCTGCCTTTGCCCTGGGCTTTGCGCAGTCTGCATTGTTGGCGCGCCTAACCCGCGCCAGCTTGCTACAAGTGCTCAATGAGGACTACATCCGCACGGCACGGGCCAAGGGGCTGGGCGCACGGGCGGTGATCCTAATTCACGCACTCAAAAACGCCATGATCCCGGTGGTGACGGTGGTGGGGCCGCTGCTGGCTGCGCTGGTGACCGGCTCGTTTGTGACCGAGCAAATCTTCGCAATCCCTGGCATAGGCCGTTATTTTATTGCCAGCGTCACCAACCGCGACTACCCGATGATTATGGGCACCATTTTGATGTACGCCTTCTTTTTGGTGGTCGCCAACATGCTCGTGGATGTCGTCTACGCGCTGCTAGACCCGCGCATCCGCTATGATTAAGCCCGTCAGGTCAACACGAGAGGACAACCCGCGATGACAGTTGAAGCCAAGCCGATAGCAGGCGGTGTCGCCAAAATTGACAAGGCAGCCGTAAAGGGGCGCAGCCTTTGGGCCGATGCCTTTGCGCGTTTGCTGCGCAACCGGGCGGCAGTCGCCGGACTGATAATTATCATCCTCAACCTGTTGGTGGCGACCTTTGCGCCCTTGATTGCCCCGCGTGATTCTGCAACACAGGTATTGGAAGACAACAATGCTGCCCCACTGTGGGTCATTCGTATGTTCCCGGTGATGCAAGCCGCTGACCAAACGCGCTCACTCACCCCGCCCAACCGCTGGGAAATTCAAATCGAAAATGGCCAGGATGTGCGCACCGGGGACACACTCGCCATCAAAGACGATGGCACCACGGTAGACGCGCTGTTCACGGGGACGGCCTTCATCAGCGGGACAAGTGTGGGCGTTACACGGGCCAATGTGCAGTTCCACAGCATTGACGAAAACTGGGAGGTGCTGCTTGACCCACTGGCGTTGATGCAGCCCGTTGACCCTGGCACGGAAATCGCAACCAACGGCACTGACGCGATTACAGCGGAGTTCCGGGGCACGGTAGACGTGGATAACGCCAACGGGGTGATTCGCATCAAAGAGCAGGACGGCGGTTACGTCAAAGTGAGTAACGACTACCCCATCGGGGCAGACTCGCTGGGCCGCGACTTGCTCAGCCGCATTATGTACGGGTCGCGGGTGTCGTTGGCGGTGGCGTTCATCGGGCCGCTGGTGAGCATCAGCGTGGGGATGCTGGTGGGCCTTACGTCGGGTTATGCGGGCGGCTGGGTGGATAACCTGCTGATGCGCTTTGTAGACATCATGTATGCCTTCCCGACGATCCTGTTGATTATCCTGCTGATGGCGGTGTTCCGCACCAGCTTTGCCGAGGCAACACCGGGGTCGTTCAGGTATATCGTCGGCCAATGGGACGCCGCCGTGGGCGGGATGTTGTTCATCTTCATCGGCATCGGCCTCACATCGTGGATGCAGTTGGCGCGGCTTACCCGTGGGCAGGTGCTTAGCGTGCGGGAGAAGGAATACATCGAAGCGGCCCACGCCATCGGCACCGACCGGGGCACGATTATCCGCCAGCATGTGCTGCCCAACATTTTGGGGCCGCTGATTGTAGCCGAAACGCTCACCATCCCGATTTACATCTCCTACGAGGCGTTTTTGAGCTTTATCGGCCTGGGTGTGAATGCGCCTACCCCAAGCTGGGGCGCGATGATTGCTGACGGGGCCGAGTCCATTCGCACCTTCCCCAATCAAGCGATCTTCCCAGCGCTGGCGTTGTTCTTCGTGATGTTTGCGTTCAACTTTTTGGGGGATGGTTTGCGCGATGCCCTCGACCCCCGGATGCGCGGCGTGGACTAGTGTCTGTTTAGAACGTCCTGGACGGCATGGTTGCCGTCCGTGGCGTTAGCGCTTGCGACCGGACGCGATATTGGTGTTTCAAAGAATAATCTGGGAAAGGGGCGTTGTCGTGTCCGGCGGACGAGGCAGGCCTCGTCCCTACAGGTTGCGTCGGTGACCGTGTAGCGGACGCGCAACGGCGCGTCCGCCAAAAACCCCGGTTACCCACTATCCGTTTCCCCATAGGAGATGCCCTTCCCTTCCCCTCCCGTGGCGTCTGCGTAAGCTAGGGATGGCCGTTGCAATGCAATCATAAAGCGCCCCCTTACAATCTCGGTGTCACACGGTAAGCTTGCCTAGGTTTAAGGGTTTTAATAGCGAGGTGCTTATGACATCGTGGAAATGGTCAACTCTATC
>CAWUJQ010000316.1:0-5574 GCA_963922445.1 uncultured bacterium | reverse complement strand
CTGTATCATAGTGCCATTATAGAGCAGACTTTCACAAGGCTGTCCCATGTCCTTCCTTACCCCGCTGGGATTCATCGGTGCGTTGCTGGCCGGGCCGATCATTCTGATGTACATGCTGCGCCTGCGCCGCCGTGAGGTGCTGGTGTCGTCCACGTTTTTGTGGCAGCAAGTACTCCAGGACAACGAAGCCAATACGCCCTGGCAAAAGCTGCGCCGCAACCTGCTGCTGCTGCTGCAACTGCTGATCCTCGCCTTTTTGGTGATTGCGCTGGCGCGCCCGTTTGTGACCGTGCCCGCCGTTAGCACCGGGCAAATCGCACTGCTGCTGGATGCGTCCAGCAGTATGAACGCCGTGGATGCCGCCAACGGTGACACGCGCTTCGAGACGGCTAAACAGCGTGCGCTGGACATCGTCAGCACGATGAGCGATGACGATACCATGACGGTGATCCGTGTAGCTGATGTGCCCGAAGTGCTTAGCCCACAAACGGACGATGAAAACGAACTCCGCAGCGCAATTAACGCCGCGCAGCCGACCACCACCCGCGCCGATTGGAATGCCGCGCTCACGTTGGCGGCGGGTACATCAAGTGCGAACAACGAGGACTTTAGCGTGGTCATCGTGAGTGATGGTGGCCTGGGCGACGCCGCCGGACTGCCCGGTGTGCAGGGTGAGATTAGCTATGTGCCCGTGGGCCTGGATGCGGGTAATGTGGCCAATGTGGCCATCAGTGCGTTAGCGACGCGGTCACTGGGCGGCGCGCCGCCGCAGTTGTTCGCGCAAATCCGCAACTACGGGGCAGAAGACGCTGAGGTGATCCTTGACCTGGAAGTGGACGGCGAAATCTTCACGGCAGAGCGCTACAGCGTGCCTGCCGGAGAGACGGTTTCTGTGACGAGTGACGCGCTGCCCGCAGATTACGTGGTGATCGAAGCGGGCATCACCCCGGCAAGCGGCAGCGGCACGGAAGACTTTTTGGCCGATGACAACACCGCTTTTGCCGTCACCGAGGGCAGCAGCAACATTGACGCGCTGGTGATTAGCGGGGGCAACCGCTTTGTGGATCGTGTATTGGGCAGCCTGCCGACGGTTACGCACGTCAACGGGACGCCCGAACAGGGTGTGCCCAACCGCGAGTTCGACCTGTACGTGTTTGACAGCTACCTGCCCGACCCACTCCCCGACGCGGACATGCTGATTATCAACCCGCCGCGCAGCCCCGGCATTTTCACCGTGGGCGAACCCAGCGAAGAGACGGGCAATCCGGCGCTGGCGGTCAACAACGAACTCACCACCTTCCTGGATGTAGACAGCCTCAACATTCTAGCGTTCCGCCCGGTGACGGCAAGCTGGCTAGAACCGATGGTCACCACGGACGGCGGCCCGGTCATCCTGACGGGGGAAAACCGGGGCCGTCAGATTGCAGTGATTGCGTTTGCGCTCAGTGACAGTGACCTGCCCCTACAAATCACGTTCCCCATTCTGATGAACAACTTCATGACGTGGTATCGGCCTGAGGGCGTCACGCTGACGGAAACGTCTGTGCGCACGGGCGAATCGCTGACGATTACCCCACCACTGCTTGCAGACCGGGTGCGCGTCACCAAGCCGGACGGCAGTCGGCGGGAGTTTGGGCTAACAGCGGGGTCGCTCATCTATGCAGACACGGACCAATTGGGCGTGTACGGCGTGGAGATTTTCGCGGGTAGTGATGAACTGCAAAACACGCAGTTTGCGGTCAATTTGTTTGATGCTGCCGAGAGCAACATCACCCCGCGTACCCAGATTACACTCGGTGAGGCCGTGATTTCGGAAGCAGCAGACGAGCAAGAACTCGGTCAGCGGGAGTTTTGGCGTTGGCTGGCGTTAATTGCGCTGCTGGTGCTGATGCTGGAGTGGTTTGTTTATCATCGCCGCCTGGCTGGGCCAAAGGGCGTGTTCCGTCCGGTGTTCCGGCGGCGTGGGGCGTCTTAGCATATGAGGAACCCGTGATGAGTGCCGTCTAGTTTGCTTGCCAACCCCCTGGAATTCGGCTACGGTTTAATGAAATAAACCACGTTTTGGTCAGGATAGACTTATGACAGAGCTCATCACTATTGACCGCCATATCCAGGCACAGCAGCGCCAGTACCCCCAGGCAACTGGCACCTTTACCAAACTGCTCCAGGACATGGCCCTCGCCGCCAAACTGATCTCTAAGCAGACCACCCGCGCTGGCCTTGTGAACATTTTAGGGGCCACCGAGGACGAAAACGTCTTCGGAGAGGTTCAACAAAAGCTTGATGTGTATGCAGACGATACCATCTGGCGTTTGAACGATCACACTGGTGTGCTGGCAGGCGTCGTGTCGGAAGAATACGACGGTATTCGTACCATTCCCGAACGCTACCCGGTGGGTAACTACGTCCTTATTTATGACCCGCTGGACGGCTCGTCCAATATTGATGTGAACACGTCTATCGGTACCATTTTTTCGATTCACCGTAAGTTCACCAAAGACCGTGACGCGGTCGAAGACGATGTGTTACAGGAGGGCAAACGCCTGATCGCCGCAGGCTACGTGATTTATGGCAGCAGCACCATGTTCGTTTACAGCAGCGGCATCGGGGTATACGGCTTTACGCTAGACCCGTCCATTGGTGAGTTCGTCCTCAGCCACGACAACATCAAACTGCCCGAAAAGCCGAAGTACTACAGTGCCAACCAGGGCAACGAAAAGTATTGGCCCACGGGGGTACAAAAGTACATCCGCCATTTGCAAGGGTTGGATGGTGACATCGAAAAGCCGCTGCAACACCGTTATATCGGCTCTATGGTGAGCGATGTGCATCGCAACTTGCTTAAGGGGGGCGTGTTCCTCTACCCCGGTGACATCCGCGAAGACCGCAAGTTCGGCAAAATCCGCCTATTGCACGAGGCTCAGGCGCTGGGCTTTATTGTGGATCAGGCGGGGGGCTACGCATCGGATGGTGTGGGCAACATCCTCGACATCCGCCCCCACTCGATTGAGCAGACGGTGCCCGTCTTTATGGGGAATCGCAAAGAAGTGGAACTCGCTGAACAGTTCATCCGGGAAAACGACAAGAGTTGGCTGCGCAACTATGCGGTATACCGCAGCGGCGTGCAAATTGAGGCGGAGGTGCTGCGCGCCGTCAATGGGGACAGCCACAGCACGGATGATACGGACAGCGTTGGCGATGCCAAGACAGCAAAAGCAACCCCGAAGAAGGATCAAGGTGCGGCCACCAAAAAAACTTAGACAATGCCTCGCTAACACCCATCATTTGCCCGCCTGCCGTTAAACTGATGTTAAGTGACTTCAATTAGAGTGATGGATATATTTCACTGAGGCTATATGGGTACAGGCATGGACATTACAGCAGATCGTGAACGCGTCGAATCGCCGTATGGCGGTTTGGAGTGGCTTGTACCGGGACGGGTGATCCGCGCATGGGTGGAAGGCAAGTGGACGAACCAGTCGATGGCCTTTTTCAACCGGGAGTTCTTGAAGAAGATTGAGGCATCTCCGGCGGGAAAAGTACACATCATCTTTGATACCGTGGCTATGAAAGCCGTGATGGTGTCGCCCAATGCAACCGTCAAGAAGTTGAACTACCTACGCAACGCTAAAGTGGGCACAGTAATTCTGTATGGCGTGCCCAATCCACAGCGAACGTTTGTGGGGCTGCTCATCAGCGTCTTGAATGGGGCCTTCACCGCCAGGGTAGGCCTGACGCTGACCGAAGAAGAAGCAATGGATAAGATCACCACGGTTGACCCCACGGTGTTGATGTGAGGTGACGCTGCATAGGGCGACTGATGAGTCGCCCTACTATAGCTATGCGATTTTATAGCGTTTGCAGTAAGCCCAGGCCAATGAGTACCCCGAACAAAATCGCTGCCAAAATGCCCATATTGCGCAGGTCAGCCAGCACATAGCTGTACTGCTTGCGTAAGTCCGCTTCTGTGACTTCTTTGGTGGGGTTGGCCAGCAGCCGTGCGATGTCCGCCCCGTCTAGGGTTTCACCTTTTTTGCGCTTGCGGTCGCTGCGACGCGCCTCGCGCAGTGCGTAGCGTTCTTCTTGTAGCTGACGGACGCGCTGCTGAGCGGCAATAGCCCGGAGCTGCTCGTCGGACAGGTCATCTGTGTGAAGCGCTTCCGCGATTGCCTCTGCTGCATCGGATGCATCGGATTCATGCTCATTTGTGGCCGCATTCACAGCGCCGTCGGCCTGTGTAACCTGTGCGAGTGTTTTTTCCGGGATGTTAGGCCGGTTCATTCTTTTGCGCTGTCTGCGCCGTTTCTTCGCCATAGTGGGCGGGTCCCTTTCGCGTTTACGCGTCAAAAATCGTGTTGATAGCCAGTTCAAAGTTTGGCAGCGCCGTGCCGCCGCCTAGGGTATCATCCTCACGGTGCGTGACAACCGTTTGCCCGCTCACAAACACCTCGACCGTTTTCATCTGTGGGCGCACGACCCATACAATGGTGCCGGCTGCCATGTAATTGGCCACCTTGCGCGTGAGCGTCGCGTTTTCGGCGGCGGTGTCCGATGATACCACTTCAACCGCAAGGGTAGGCGGGTTCGGATTGTATCCATCAGTGACGAGTTGTGCCTGTGACGCATAGCTGATGAAGCCTACATCCGGGGCATAGCGGTCACCCCCCACCTGATAGCCGCCATCTGCGCCCGTCAGGTGCCCGATGTTGTTTTCCAGCAAGTACATAAAGATAAAGCCGAGGATGCGAGCCGCGATCTTCGACGCATACGGATTGCTTGGCACTTCGACAATTTCCCCGGCGACCAGTTCAAATACACGCTCCGCGTTTTCCGGACGGTTTACAAATACCTCAAACTGCTCCACAGAGGCCAACGTCGCGTCCATGGCCGCTACCCGATCCGATCTGCATAGACGACCATGCGCTGCGTGTTCACCCGGTAGGGATAGCACGAAATCAGCACGGCGGTGGGCTTGCCCACGCTGTTGAGTACATGCACATCCGTGGGCCGCACCACATCGGAGCCAGTCACCTCGTATAGGAAGACCTCTTCCCGCGTTTGCACCTGGAACTGGTCGCCGGGGTCAAGCTGGTCAATGTCCTTGAACAGCTCCCCGTAGATGTCGTTGTGCGCCGTTAGCGCGACGTTGCCCGCGTCGTCTGCCGGGTCATAGCCGTTGAGCACCTGCCCCACCCCCTGCTTGAGCGCTTCCCAGTCCGACCCCTGCACAATGGCCTGGTCAATGTTCAGCTTGGGGATGACCACGCGCAGCGCGGTTTCGTCAGTTTGGGGTGGGCGGCTGATGACTGGCCGCATGATCTGGTCGGCCACAACAAAGCGCACATTTTCCGGGATTTCCTCAATGTTGAGCGTGGGCGTTTGCCCTTCGATGTATTGGTGACCGCCGGGTAGCACAATCTGGTTGAGCGTGAGTACGGGCGTGGGCGCTATCGTCGGGACGGTGCGGGCACGGGCGGCTTCCATCTCCTGTTGGGCTTCGGCGGTGCTGCTTTCCAGCACACGGATGCCCGTTACTAGCTCAAAGCACAGGTAAACTAGCCCAATCACGGCGGC